>CALJLV010000086.1 GCA_937982505.1 uncultured Desulfobacteraceae bacterium
TGTCATGGTCAAGGTCCGGGACGATCTCGCCGACGCGCTAATGGCTACCGTCCGAAAGCGGCCCGTGCTGCGTATCGTCATCCCCGATGCCCCCGTCGAAGAGGTGGCCGTATACGAGCCCGTCCCTATGGACCGGGGCGCCTTCGTGTCGAGCTGTAAAGCGGCCAAGGCCAATGACGGCCTATGGGATCTGACCCTTCCGGACGGTACCCACATGACGGTCGAGGCCGGTCATCACACCCAGGCCAAAGAGCTGGCCTACGAAATGATTTATGGCGCCGGCCCGACGGCCGAGGAGGAATGAAATGAAAAACGTGATTACCAACGCGGCCGAGATCACCGTTCTTCGGCCGATTGATTACGAGACCTACAAGACCGGCGGCGGCCCGGTATCCGTCGGGGCCACGGTGGTCGAGGCCCCCAAGGGCCTCCCCCTCAGGGTGCTGCGGGTCACCCAACAGAATTGGCAATCCATTTTGGGTAAGCCGTTTTCCAAAAAGGTTGGTGGGTCGAAAATGGAGGGGTTGCGACACCTGGCCGATGCGCTGCGTGACTGCAATTACGTCAACGTGGTGCGCGTGGTCGGCGCCGGGGCCCTGTTTCCCCATCTGACCTTGAGCAAGGCCGGGGTGGTCGCGCCCGGGGCCAGCGCGTTCGGCACGTCCATGGTGGCCGGGGATACCGAAACCCTAGCGATCTACATTGTGGACGGCGACAAGAGCGCGAATCGCAAGCTGCTGATCACCTGCGACGACACAACCAAGCGGGCCACCATCACCCTTTTCGACGAGGACGAAAACGGCGATGACTATGTGCTCGAACGGCATGTGGTCGGCGTGGATGTCGCCGATACCGACGACATGGGCCAAAACGCTTTTATCGAGACGGTGCTGGAACGCGATTCGACCTGTTTGCGCTGCGACTACAATGAGGACGTGATCTGGGACGCCTTTGTCGAGGATGTCGAATCCGGGTTCGAGGCCGGCGAGCCGGCCGTTGCCACACCCGTGGCGTTTGCCGGCGGAAGCGATGGCGGCGTGCCAGACACCGAGGACTTCGATGCCGCATGGGACCTATTCCGCAACGAATCGGTAGCTTGCGATCTGATGTTCGCCGCCGGCGTTGCCGACGAAGACGTGCTTTCCAACTGCATCGATATTGCCGAGCTGCGACACTGCACGTTTCTGTTCGATGTCAGCTCCTCGATCAAGCACGATGCGGCCATCACCTGGCTGGATGCCGCCGGTTTGGATTCGCGCCAGGCCAAAGCCTATCATTCCCCGTTTGCGGCCAACGACCCTTATTACGGCGGCAAAGCGGTCTGGGGTGTTTCGGGCGAAATGGCATCGGCGCACGCCCGAGGGGACCAAAATTTCACCGGCGCGGTCCCCGGTATCCACTACGCCGCGGCGGGGGAAAAGCGCGCCAGACTCCAGCGTACCGGGGTGGTGGCCCTGTTCCCCGATGACATTCTGGATCGGGATGCCCTTTACACCTCCCGGATCAACCCAATCATCGTGTCGGGGTCTGGAGGGGCGGTCTGTGACGACGACCTGGCCCTCTACCACCAGGAGAACTATTCGAGGTTCGGGTGGGTCAACCGTATCCTGAACTACATCGACCATCGATTTGTACAGGCGGCCCGAGCCGCGAAATTCGAGCCAGATGGACTGACCTACAAGATCCTGTACCGGCTCACCAAGGAAATCATGGAGGACCTGGTCACTTCCGGCGCCCTGGTCAAGCCGCGTGACGAATCGTATGGGGAGAGCCCCTATATCATCGAGATCGAACAGTTGGAAATCGATCTGTGGCAAGTGACTTGGAAGATCTGTCCGACCGGGGCGGCCCGCCGCATTGCCGGTCAACCCTGGCTGATCAAATAGCGTTCCGGCGAACCGGAAGAAGGAGCAATCACTATGTTTCGCGACACGCGCATTGACGAAATTTTCGACGTCCCGTTTGACCACAACCTACGGGGGGCGGAGCGGGGCGAGGAAAACGGATCTATCTTCGAGGCCGCCGATCCCGACACCGGTGCCGTCGAGGATTTCGCCGACCGCCAGATTCGGAGCGCCGGCATGGCCACCGCCCTGACCTGGGTGGACGAAGGGGCCTACGGGTTTGCCGATCTGGATGCCCTGGTGGTCGGCATGGTCGATATCGACGGAGACGAGGAAATCGGTGAAGACGAGGAGGCCGACTATAACGACCTGCTGTCCGCCACGACCGAGGCCCTTATCCGCCTTGGGGGAGCCGAGACCAACGTATCGGCCTTCATCGATGACGAGGATGACGATGCCGGCGAAAAGCTGGGCAAGCACCTGGCCAGCAAGCTGGAGAACATCGGGGCCGACGACGACGAGATCATCACCCGGTTTGCGATGCGATCGGGCGAAGCGATCCTTGAAGCCGGTACCCGAAAGGTGGTCCGCGATGGCAAGGTGGTGATCAAAAAGAAGCGGGTCAAAAAGTACCGGATGACGGCGTCCCAGCGCCAGGCCCTGAAAAAGGCCCGCCGCAAGGCGAACACCGCCGGGGCCCGACGTGCCCGGATGAAGTCGATGCGGATCCGCAAAAAGAGGAATATGTAACATGGCTTGGGCGGCGCCCTCCCTGAACATCGTCGGCAACAATGACAGCCGAGTTTCGGAGCACCTCAAGGCGTGGGTCATGCAGAACGATACCAGCGTGTGCGGGGTGATCGGGGAGGGCACGACCCGAGAAGTTCAGGCCAACTGGAACAGCCCATTCGAAGAAGACAGTATCGGCGGAAAATTCCAGAAGATCGGCGGAGTTTTTCAGTTCGCCACCGGGATGACGTCCAAGGGGAAAATGGCGTCTCAACAAATTTGGGAGGGCAACCGGCCCCATGTTTTCAACCTGGTGCTCAAGTTCTACGCCCTCTACGACGCCCGCCGCGAGGTGATGGATGCGTTGCGCGCCTTAGAGGAGATGGCGGCCCCGGAAGTCAACGACATCGCTCCGGGGGGGCGCATTCCGCTACCGGTGGCCATCAACATCGGCCGGGTTGCGCTTTACCCCGAATGCGTGATTACCGCGGTCTCTACCCCGATCGACAAGGAAAAGACCCGGGCCGGCGACCTGGTAAGGGCCGAAGTGACCTTGACGATAGAGACCCTGACCATGCTTAACAAATCAGACATCATACGGACGTTCGGATAAGGAGATCCCATCATGCCGCTTCAGTTTTCAGGCGCTAACGCTTCGCTGCGACGCCGAAGCCTCAACAAGTTTGTGGCTATCGGCGAAAAGGCTACCAGTGACGATTTTGAAATGCGGGTCCAGGAATTTCCCGACATGCGGTTTTTGGTCCAGGCCGCACAGATGCCGCCGATCAAGCGGGAAATGGTCGAGATCGTCGGGCCCCACGGTATCCAGGTGCAGCAACAGGGCAAGCTGATCAACGCCGGGGAAATCCCCATCACCTTCATCGAGACGGTCCACGGCGACGTGCTGCAGATGCTCAAGCGCTGGGTGCGCCAAAAGATGTATCTGACCGTGATCCTGTCTCTGACCTCAGAGGGTTCCCCGTTCGGCACCCCGAACACCAGCGTGACCCTGGAGGGGTGCTGGCTGGAATCCGAAGGAATCGAACTGTCGGTGGACGACAATACGCCGCTGAAGCCTACCGGCACCCTGCACTACAATTGGCCGAGCTGGTACACCGACGACTCTGATACGGCTGATTGGGCATGACGCCACAAGAGATCATCGACCGGGTGAAGGGGCGCATTGACGTGCTCTACTACTCGGATGAGGCCAAGCTGCAAGCATTGATGGCCGATACCATGGGCAAATTCGAGGACCGGGCCGGCGCGGTCCGGTCCTTTCGAATCGATGGCGGAACATCAGCCCCCTTGCCCGCCGATTTCCTGGCCGTGGCCACGGTGCATGACGCCCGGGGCCGGTTTGTCGAGCACGAGGCGGGAGATTCGGCCATCGCCATTTTCGGTTCGGTCCGCTATCCGGTCACGGTGCAATACCTGGTCAATTTTCGAGCCATGGCCATGGACTCACCCCTTCCGCCATCCAGCATCGGTCTGATTGCCGACCATTTCGAGGCACAGCTTTTGCTCCTCAACGCCAGGCGGGAGCGCAATGTCGTGTTGGCTACCGGCCTGCAACGGGAAATCGTTTCGGAGGAATCGCTCCAGGCCCGACTGGACGCCGTCGAGCTGGCCATGGAGGAAAACGCCGAGATCATCCCCATGGCAACGGTGGTGTAAGTGGAGGACTTCAACCGACTTCGCACCATCGCCCTGCGGATGGCCAAGACCCCCTACCGCGAGCCCTGGCAATTTCGCCTGGAGGTGGAGGGTTACCCCGAAGATGATTTTGATCTGCTGGTCAAGGAGATTACCTACGGTCCGACCGAGATCGAAACAGAGCAGGAAATCGCGGGCATTCAGATCCTGACATTTCCGATCCGGGCGGCTCCTGTCGGCGTCACCATGACGATGCGCGATCACGAGGACCGGCGGGTCTCGAAGTGGTTTGACGCCAGAGTTGCAAAAATGATCAACGCCGATGGCACGGTCAACCTGCCCGTTGATTATGTGTTTGAAATACGGCGGTTTTCTCTGCTGCACAGCGGCAAAGAGGAGGAAACCGACCTCTGGGAAGTGATTCCAACCCAGCTTGGTGATGTGACCGAATCCAAGGACGGGGAGGGGTTGCTTGAATTTCCGATCACCTTCATCCAGTTCAGATCATAGGGGGCCCGCATGTTGATTCCATCCTTTAACTTGCCCAGCAACCCGGGCGCCGAAATCCGGATGAGAGAAGCCACCGTCGCGGACTGCATCGCCCTGGCCGACATCGCCGAGGATCGAGAAGAGGCGGCCACGACATTTTTTTTGGACGCCGTCACCGGTGGCGACACGAAGCAGTGGACCGCCGAGGATCGGCGGTTTGCGCTGTTGTGGTACTTCGTGCATGTCGAGCAGGAGCACAGTTATCGAGTCGAATACGATTGCGCGCACTGCGGTCAGACCCATTCGTTTCACTTCGATCTCAAGGACATCCTGGACACCTACCGGCCAATCGACGGCCAGCCCTTTCGGGACATCACCGTGAGGGGCGAGAAGATTCGGGTGGTGCCCCTGTCCGGCGCCGCTGTGGAGGCCCTGGAGCTGGAGCGGATCGGCCTCGATGCGGCCGAGGCCGAACACGGCCCGGATTCTGTCGAGGCCAGAAAGGCCCGCTTGCAGATGCGGCTCAACGAACTGATCCACCGCACCGGCATCGATGAGCAAAAATTGGTGGGCCTCCCCATGGGCAACCTTCAGGAACTGGTTTCGGCCGTTGCCGAGGCCACCGATGAAATGGCTCACGGCCTGGAATCTGTGTATGACACAGGCCGGATCTATTTTTTGTCACCGGAGCACGAATGCCCGGAAACAAAGGAGGTGACCCGCTGCCGGGTCCGATTTTGGGCCTCAGAATTCATTCCCGAACTATGACCGTCAAAGCTGGTGGAACCTGATCGGCAATCTTGCGCTCTACGGCCATCAGCAAATCGATGGGATATTGCGGTCCCCGCGGTCGGTCGTGGTCGAGGTGCATAAACGGCTGTCCATGGCGAAGAGGAAGGCGAAGAGGAAGCGGTGAAGGACGAAACGCGCATTCTGGAAAAGATCGAGTCCCATGTCGAGGTCCTGCCGCGGATCGAAAGGCTTTTCGAGCAGTTCCTCGAACGGGCCTCGAAGCTGACGGTTGCCAGGGTAGAGCGGCGCCGACCCGATGCCAGAATGCGGCCAGAAGTCGTTCGGCAGGAGCGGGCCAAACGATCGAGCCCGGCCCGGCCTGTCACCGAGGCCCGGGGCGCAAGGCCCGAAAAGCCTTCCGTGCCGGTGCAGTCCTCGTCTGCCCCGCTGTCCAAAAAATCGCCAAAAAAGCAAGTTAATCCAAGCGGTTTTTCCAGACCCACCGAAAAGCTGTCCCCAAAACTGTCCGCCCCGGCACCCAACCCTCCGCAGAGAAAAAGCGAGCACCGCCAGCAAGAGATCCGCCAGAAGCGCCAGGACGCCAAGCGTGACAGCCTGTTGGCCCGGGTACTGTCCGGGGCGATGGAAAAGGCCCGCAAGGGATTTGACCTGGCCAGCGACGTACTGGGTCTGAGAACCGACGCGGGCGACGCCATGGGCCTTGCGGCCGGCGGCCCGATATGGTCGGCGATCCGGGAACTGACCGAGGCCGTCGATGTGACCCGGGACAACCGCTATGCCAAGGCGGTTTTGCGGTTCTTGACCCGCAAGCCCGACGGAGACGACAAAGGCATTCGTGACGAAAAGGGCCGGTTCCTCAAGAAGCCGAAGTCTCGCCGTGACGAAACGGCCGAGGCCGTGGCCGACGTCAAGGAAACGATCCTCAAGGTCGACAAAAAAGAGACCAAGCGCCACAAGGCCCTGCTCAAGGAGGTGGACGATATCCCGTCCGGGGCCGGGGCCGGCGGCGGCGGCCTGCTGTCCGGTGCGCTGGGGATGCTCAAGGGCGGTGGCCTCGGGGCTCTGGCCGGTGGTATCGGGGGCAAAGTCCTGGCGAAGATTCCAGGCCGCGGCCTTCTGGCAAAGGTTGCGGGCACCAAGGTGGGCGGGGCACTGGCCAAGGGTGCCAAGGCAATCGCGGTTGACGGCGCCGGAGGGGTTTTGTCAAAGGGCGCGGGCAAGGTCCTGAGCGGCGCCGGGGGGATGTTTGGCAAGCTTGGGGGCGGTCTGGCCAAGGGCGCGGGCAAGTCCGCGATCAAGAAAATACCGATCCTTGGGGCTCTGGCGGGGGGCGGGTTTGCCGCCAGCCGGCTCATAAATGGCGACGTGGGCGGCGCGCTGGGCGAATTGGCTTCCGGCCTGGCCAGCATTGTGCCCGGAATCGGCACGGTAGCATCGGCGGCCATTGACGCGGGCCTGGTGGCCCGGGACATGGCCCGGGAGCATGGCGAAAAGCTGGGCGACGCCATGGCCGAAAGCGCCGAAAAGACGATGGACGCGGCCGAGGAACAGGCGGCCAAGGCCCTGGAGGATCGGGACGAGGCGATTCAGGACATGGCCAGGCGGACCAAGTTCGTCTGGTATCGGCCGTCAACCTGGGCATCGGGCCGCCCAGAACCCGCACCCAAAAAGGATGGCGCAAAAGTGAAAAAAGATACTTCTCCGCCCGCGGTGGTTTCCGGGGAGGGCCTCGGGCGCGTGTCGGAAAAATACGAATCCGGCGGCCGAGGGGTGGGTACCGTATCGACCGGAGTCGGTGACGCCGGCGGGGTATCATACGGTCGTCACCAGCTCGCCAGCAAGACCGGCACCATGCAGGCGTTCCTGAATTCCGATCACGGCGCTGCGTTTCGAGACCGCTTCAAGGGGATGGCCCCGGGGTCCGAGGCGTTCAACCAGGCTTACAAAGACGTGGCGACTTCCAACGAAAAATCATTTTCCGATGCCCAGCACGCATTCATCAAGGAAACCCACTTCGATCCGGTTGCCAACTACGCCAAGGCCAAGGGGATCGATGTCGATAACGAGGCGATCCAAGAAGCCCTGTGGTCTCAGTCGGTCCAGCACGGCGGCAAGGGGAACCGCAAGATCATCGACGAGGCCGTCGCCAAGGTGGGCCAGGGCGCGGGGGCGCAAGACACCATCAACGCCCTGTATGACGCCAGGAGCAATTACGCCAGCCAGTTCGCTTCGGCCGCGGCTACGACGGGCCGCTACGCCCGCGAGCGCCAGGACGTGCTTGCCATTGCGGAAAAGCCCCAGCAAATTGCCGGCGCTGGTAAAGAAATAAAGAAAACTTTACAGCAAGTACCGCAACAGGGTAGGATGGCGACGGAGCAGGTGGGGCAGGCGATAGCGGCTGTAACGCCGAATAGGCTGCCGCAAATCAAGGAGATGATTCCGCCGGCTCCGACTCCGCCGATCGTCGATAAAGCCGTATTGGCTGCCAACGCGCCCAAAGCGCCAGACCTACCGTCTTGGGGCCACCAGCGCGGGGGGCGAAAGCAGGGAGATTCGGGCCTGCCGGTACCGACCGAGTTCAGCGACACCCTGCTGGCCCTGATGTCCATCGATAGGATCTAATGATGGCGCAGATCCTCGAATATGACTACCTCATGGGGGGCTCACCGTCCGAGCGGATCCGGACCTATGATGACGGCGAGGCGATGAATCAGCGGATTCTCGAATGGCTGGACACCCCGGAAGGAACCGTCGCGGACATGCCCGATTGGGGCAGTCCGCTTTTGCGTTTCAAGCACGAACCAGATTCTCCAAGCATCCAGGTCATGGCGGAAATGCTCATTTTCCGCCGGCTGTCCGAAGACGTCAAGGGCATTGATATCCGGGCCGTATCGGTCCAATTCCCCGAAATCGATTTAATGCAGATCAGCATCGTTCACGGCACCGGGTTCCTCGAAAGGCAGGTGGCCCGATGATCATCTCCAAGGAAACCGCGGTTGCGAAATTCAAGGAGATCCTGGGGGCAAAGGGAACGTGGGGCCAAATCGCCGAATCTCAGTTCGGCGAGCACCTGGCGGTATTTGCCTCATGGGCGCTTAGGCAGGCGCTATGGGAGATCGAGCGATCCTTTCAGGAGTTTTTCCGGTCCACGGCCTCGGTCCGGTCGTCGATTTTGGCCCACGTCGAGGATGAAAATTACATCCCGATCAAGGCGCTGCCCAGCGCGGGCGATTGCGCCGTGACAAACCTCGGTGCGGCCCGGGTGGAGCTAAGCGTGGGTCAGCAATTCGAATCCCCGACGCAGGTGCGCTACGTTGCCGACGAGCCGATTGAGCTTGACCCGGGCGAAAGCGTCACCTGCCAGTTTCGCCAGGCGACCCGGGAAGTGCGCCACTACCAGGTCGATGCCGAACGGTCTTTTTTCGAAATTCTTTTCGACACCGGTCTTTCCGGCCGGATTTTTGACATGCAGGTCTTTGTTGACGGCGATGAGTGGATACTCGCAACAAAATTTCAAAACGTCGGGCCGGAGGCCGAAGTCTTCGACGAATTTTATTCCCACACCGATCAGTCCGGGATCCGGTTCGGCAACGGCATCTTCGGCAAGGTACCGGGGTTCGGTTCCGAGATCACGGTGGTGCTCTGGGTGACAGATGGCGACACCTACCTTGCCGACGGCCAGCGCCTGGAGGTGGTCGGGGAGGCCCTGGACAACGCCGGAAACCCGGTTGACCTGTCCGTGATGACAGTCGGCCCGATAAGCGGCGGGGCGCCGATGGAGGACAAGGAATCGATCCGCCGCAACCTGCAATACTGGCCCCTCTACAACCGGCAACTGGTATGGGACGAGGACTACAAATACTACTTGCGGCGGCAGTTCCCGGCCATCACATGGGTCAACGTCTGGGGCGAGCGCGAAGCCGAGGAGCAGGCCGGCGCCATGGATCTGGCGTTTATCAACACGATTTTCGTTTCCGCCTACGCCGGTGGCGCCGATATCGAGGACGACGTCATTGATTCGCTGGAGCAGACTGCGGCCAAACTCAACCGACGGTTTCAGTGGGTGGCGCCGGTTCCGGTCGAATTCAGCCTGGCCATCACCGGCCAGGTCTCACGGTCCCGGAATCTGGCCGAGGCAGAGGCCGCCATTCGCAGGGCACTGACCGCCGCATACGGCGCCGATTCGCCGACGAGGGCCGACGCGGTCCGCATGAACGATATTTACAGCACCATCCAGGGGACCGGGTACTTTTCCGAGCCTGACGAATGGTTCTCGGTCACTGCCACGGGCGACACGGCCCCAGGGGCACTGGAAGAGTTCGTCGCCATTGCTCTGGGCGACTCAACGGTGGAACTGACACGGCTATGATAATCAGCGGCAAAATAGTGGTCGGCAAATCGCGCACCTACGATATCGGAGCGCTGTTTTCCGGCACGGCCGCCATCGAGGCCAGTGGCGAAAGAATTTCGGCCTACGAGATCGACAGCCTTTTTGACCTCGTGGCGGACATGGGGGCCGAGGCGGTCAAGACGGGCCTCGGGCAAGCAGACCTGGGGACCGCGACCATCCGTTTCGACGTTTCGGATCCGTCCAGGGTCTGGGACGGCAACGCCGATCTGGGCTTTTACACGGCCTCTTTTGGCGCTTCGTGGCGCCGCAATTTCCAGCCGGTCTACGAGCCCGCGTTCGACGACTGGCTAAAAAAGCGGCTTACTCCCGCCAAGCGTCACACCGACCGGTGGGCGGAGTTTGCCGAGGCCGTCGAGCAGTTCTGGGAGACCTATTACGACGGTTCCGTCAACCGCTTGTGGGCGCTGCGGTCCGTGTTCACCGCGGCCGACTCCGATCTTGTGACGATCGTCACGGAACTCGGGGACCGGTTCCGTGACGACATCGGCCGAGAGGACGACCGGCCGATACAGGTGATTTGGCGGCGTCTGGAGCTGCAAGGCAAGGAGGTCGAGAACCTGATTCAGATGGCCCTGAAGCGCAAGTTTTTCGGCCTCGATATCGAATGGGTACCCCTCTACGCCCACAAGGACGCCGATTACGGCACGGATCTGAAGGCGTGGGATGAAATCCTGCTGGCTGGCGCCGATCCTGACGACTACTTTCTGACATCCCGGGGCCGGGTCCGCCTGGCATCGGCCACCATGGGAGAATACCACGGACTGACCTACGCCGAGCTGATGGCTGCGGTGGACGAAGAGATCGAGCGCCTGTTACCGACCCACATCGTTTATGAGGGCACCGAGGTGATCACGATCGACACATCCATGCTGGTATATTTCGGCGGCCGAGCCGATGAGGGGATCATCGAGTATGTGGGGGCGGAATAATGGCGTTCAGCAATTTTGAACTGACCACCTTGGGCGCCGCGTTGCTGGCCAAAGTCGCGGCCGGCGGCACGTTGCAGTTCAACGCGGTGGCCCTCGGGTCCGGATCATGGCCAGGCGGGGAGGCAAATCCGGCCTGGAGCGAACTGGTTGACGAGCAAATTGACTTTCCGGTCAACTCGGTCGTGCCGGTATCGGCCGGGATGGCGACCGGAACGGCCATCCTGATGCACGACGGACTGCCCGCGGACGGGTTTTATGCCCGGGAAATCGGTCTTTACGCCGAGGACCCGGACATTGGGGCGATCCTGTTCGCCGTTGCCTATGCGGGCGACGAGGCAAGCTGGATACCGGCCATCACCGATGTCGCGTCCTACCAGCACGTCTACAGCATCGCCATCGCCATCGGCAACGCAACTACCCTGACGGTCCAGGTGGATCCGAGCACGGTAACGGTGTCAATGGCCCAGTTTTCGGCCCACGAGGGCCTCGAACTGGATCCGACCAGCTCCGACACGAGCAAAAACAAGCATCTTTCCAACGCTCAGGCCAAGGGTTGGGAAACCAGCATAGGGGCCAATGCCAGCGCCATTTCGGCGCATTCGTCACAGACTAACCCCCACGGGTCCACCGTCTCGGCGGCGGCCGGTCGCATGATACTCCGGGACGGGTTCGGGCGGGCGAAAATTGCGGCGCCGGCAGAAAGTGACGATATCGCCCGGAAAGCCGATGTGGACGCCGAAGCCGCTTCCCGGGCCTCCGCCGATTCGAGCCATGCCCTGTTGACCAATCCGCACGGCGCAACGTCCGCGGCGACCCCGATCCGGATCATGATGCGGGACACCCACGGGCGGGCCAAGGTGGCGGCCCCTGCATCCAGCGATGACATCGCCCGGAAGGCCGATGTGGACGCCGCCATTGCCGCCGGCCAGGTGATTGCGTTTGCCGGGTCTGCCCCGCCGTCCGGGTTTTTGGAATGCAACGGGGCGGCGGTCAGTCGAAGCACCTACTCCGTCCTGTTTGCCGCCATCGGGACCGCCTACGGGCACGGGAACGGTTCCACGACGTTCAACCTGCCCGATCTTCGGGGCGAGTTCATCCGGGGGTGGGACCACGGGCGAGGGGTGGATTCGGGCCGCGGGCTGGGAACGGCTCAGGGCGCAACGATGATTGCCGAGCGAATGGGCAATCACGCGCCATGGCCAACACAGGGGGCCATCGGCATTCACGGCTCAGATGGGGAAGATTACGACGACACCTATCATGTGGCGACGAACGCGGCCCAAGGGACGATTTCCATCGGCGTCGACTTCAAATTTGTTCGCCCGCGCAACGTGGCGATGACCTACTGTATCCGGTACTAGGGGGAGCTTTGAACGTCTACCTTTACGACCCTCAGACAGGCGCCTACCAGGGCTCAGAGGCGGCCCGGACCGACCCTGAGGAAACCCGGGCCACTGGGTACCCGGTCTACCTGCTGCCAGCCAATGCCACGTTCGTTCGGCCCCCCAACGTCGGACCGAACCGGATACCGGTCTGGACCGGATCCGGATGGACGAACCAGATCGATTTTCGCGGCACCCGGTACTGGGACGAGACCGGAGAGCACCGGATCAGCGCAATCGGCCAGGCCGTGCCGGATCATGCCGCCAGCGGCCCGAAGCCTTCCGACGATCACCGACTGATAGGCGGGCAGTGGGTGGTGGACCTTGCCAGGCGGCAGGAATCGGCCTGGAAGCGCCTGGAAGCCGGTCTGCACGACTACATCTTTGCGGTCCATGACTACCCCCAGCCGACACAGATCACCCTCCAGGCGATCTATGCGGACCCGGACAGCAACGAGGCCCAGCGGGCGGCCTGCAAGGCGATTTTCGATTGGATTCGAGGTTTTGTGCTGCCCTACTACTATGCGAAAAAAGCCGAGATTCTGGAATCTTCGGACCCTGCTGGCGTGGCCTGGGACTTTTCGAGCCTGGATCCGGGGGCGCCGGGTCACACCCTGGCCCAAATCATTACGATGGGAGATCGGACATGAAGCAGATCAATTTTGTCAACTTCAACGAGCGCGGTCTTCAGCCGCTGGTTGACGAGCTGAAAAAGCACGACCAGGAGGTGGCCTCGATAAAGGCCACCAACATGCCCAAAAGAGAGGACGGCTTTTCGGTCAAGGCGGCTCTGTTCACCCTGGAGTCCGGACAGAAGCTGGAGGTCAAGATCAAGGCCAACGGCTCGATTTTTCAGGTCAGGTTGAACGGCAAGGTGATCCCGGTGAAAAATTCCGAGGACATCGATGAGCCGGCCAACCTGAAAAAAGCGGTCAAGGAGATATCCGACCGGATCAAACAAAACGAGGCCGTCTACCTCAAGCAGAAGGCCCGGCGCATGAAGCGGGAGAAAAAGACCAGCCCGTCGGTCTCAGCATCCATGGTCAAGCGCCTTGCAGAGGCCAAGGAAAACCTGGAATTCGTCCAGGGCGAGGCAAAGACAGTTGCCGAGGACATGGCGCAGGCGCAGGGCGGGGTGGAGCAGAAACGTTCCGAGCTGGAGGGGTTGCGCGCCGAGCTCGCCCAAGAGATTCAGCGCGGGGAAACGCTTCGGGCACAAATCGCCGAGCTGATGGAGGCGGCATAACATGGGCCTGGAAATCACGTCGGTAAATTGGATGCTGGACCAGTTGGCCACCAAACTGGCGCTGATTCGGCTCTACGATGCTTCGGATATCGAGATCCTGGATCACGAAGGCGAGAGCCAGGACCAACCGGCCCTATGGTCTCCTGCCGCCGATGGCGCCCTGGTGCTGGCCTCTGGAGTGCGCTTTGAAATTCCCGCCGGCACGACACCTGCCAAAATCGCGTTTCTGGATGCCGTTGCGTTCGGCGAGTGGGCTTCGCACACAATCGCGCCCGAGCAGCGCGAGAGCTACGCGAACAACG
Organism: uncultured Desulfobacteraceae bacterium; assembly: GCA_937982505.1. GTDB lineage: Bacteria > Desulfobacterota > Desulfobacteria > Desulfobacterales > UBA2174 > UBA2174. The sequence continues at coordinate 13,742 of CALJLV010000086.1, forward strand.
GTCTATTCGACGTCACAGCGGCAAACGCTACGATCACGATAGGGGAGTGACGATGCTGTCACGATGGCAGAACCATATCGTAGACGAAAGCGGTAATGTGGTTCCAAGCGCTCCTGTCGAGATCCGCCTGGCCGGCGAAGGAACACCTGCCACCATCTATTCGGATGCCGAAGGGGCCGCGAAGGCAAACCCGTTTACCGCCACCGTCGGCGGCCTGGCAGAGTTCTGGGCCTCTGGCGGGCTCTATGACATCTACGTCGATGGTGGACTGACCTGGAGCGACGTTCAAATTGGTTCAGCACAACGCGCCGACCTGGCGGACCCGAACGAAGTGGCCGCCGGGACCGCCGCGGACGATCAGATCCCGACGGTGGCCGGGATCAACCTCGCATTGGCCACCGTCGCCGTTGTGCGGCGGGTGGAAAAGCCGGCGACCGGAGCATTGGCCGTTTCGGACATCATCGGTACGATCCTGACCAACTACGGCCAGACCGCCGAAAACATTCAGACGTTGCCGGATACGGATGACGTTGTGACGGCGCTGGGTGCTGGGGCGGAGGTGGGTTTTGTGGTCAGGGTCGAAACGGAAGGGGCCGGCGCCCTGGGTCTCAAGCCCGGTGCCGGCGACAAGCATTATTTCGACGATGGGACGGGGGTTGTCGCCCTCGATAATGGCGCCGCAGTCGTTTTTGCGGCGCCAGGCATCGGCGATACGCTGGTGGTGACGATGATCCGCACCGGAGAATCGTCTTTCGATTGGCTTACTGCCTGCATACGCGGTACGGCGGGCGAATAAAGGAGAGCACGACATGAAGCGTCATCAAACCCCTCTTGGAATGCCCAAACTGTATATCGGGATCAAGGTCGAAAAAGAAGGAAAGGTTCTTTCGGAGAGAAAGGAGATAGGCCACTCCTGGACCCGCAACGCATGGAATGCGTTTACGGCATCCATGTTGGGTATGGCGGGTGGGGGAAGTTCACATGCCTTTCTTGGTCCTGGGATGATGAATGCAAGAGAAGTCGGATCTTGTTATATCTTTAACGGTACCGATTATACATTTCAGTATTCACGAGCAAATAGTTTTACTTTTTATAACAACGGTCCTTATAACAGTAATGCTGGAAACCATAATTTTGGAATTTTAATCGGCGCAAATGTAAACGGATATGGTTTTTGTGCTAATTCGGTTGATCTTTATAACAAAATTCCACACGGCACAAGCGCCGGACAAATGAGTCATCAGGCGCAAGCCGCCCCTGTTGCATCATATGACACGGAAACAAGAAAATGGAAAAACACGATCACCAGGATTTTCAACAATAATTCGGGCGATGCCATAACTGTTCGGGAAATTGGTCTTGTTTTTTTTTCCGGGACCTTCTATCCCACAAATTCGTGTTTGTTTGCCCATGATATTTTGGATACGCCTGAAATCGTGCCTAATGCGGCACAACTAACCGTTGTTTACGAGATTGAATCGCAAGAGTTTACAATCGATAGCGATGCGATTCTAATGGGAGCTGCTGGAAGCGGGGGGTACGTTTGTGGATATAAAATTCCCTCAAACTATCCGTACTGTGATGAAGGGTTTCTGCTTATCATGGCGCCAAAAGCTACTGGTGAACACAGCTCTAAGAAATATCGTGATCCAGGAAGCTCTAGTGGAGTTCCAATAAGCTATGTGGACGGCCAAGGAAACACCAACACCCTAATTTCTCTTGGTGCCAATTCAGAAATTGGTCAATTCTGTTCTGACGCCAGAAACGCTGAAATAGGTGGATATAATGATTGGTTTATCCCTGCTCATGAACAAATTAGGATGATGTTCAATTTTAACCTAACACTTCCATCCGAAGAAAGGCTAACAGAAAGTGTTTATTATTGGACATCGACAGCCATTGGCACAAACGCATTTAGGATGAGATCAACTGATTCTTCTCCATCCTATGTTAACCAGTCCAATTCTTATTACGTCCGCCTTATTCGCATGATTCATACCAGCGAGTTTGTTCCGGCGGAATAGGAGATAGGCGTGTTTTTTCCGGCAATGGCACAAATGATGGTTAGGCGATCGTCCCGTGAGCCCTGGGATGGTGTTTTGCGCCTGGCCGCCATTGACATGCCCAATGCCGTGGCGGGGATCGAGGTCGTTGATGCTGGACAGGTTGGCATCGAGGCCGGTGTCTTGTCGGCAATGGCCATGCCGGTGATCGGTCCGCCGGCCTTACGGGTCGATGGCGGGGAGATCGAGCTTCAGCATTCGGCGTTGCCGGCAATGGCCATGCCGGATATCGAGGTTCGGGCATGGATTGTCTACCTTCTCGGACCGCTTGAATCCGATGGTTTTGGCTGGCCGGCGGTATCGGTGGATTGTGAACAGAACGCCTTCGAGGGGCTTGACGGGCCGGCCGAAACCGACGCCTTCCAGTGGCCTACAGCCTCGGTGTCACACGAGATCGGCGTTTTCGCTACCCATCAGCAAGAGGCTGAAACCGACACCTTCCAATGGCCTACGGTCTCGGTGGATTATGCGACCGATTTGTTTGTCGGAGTGGGAGAAACCCTGTCGTCGGACGGGTTCGGCTGGCCGGCGGTCTCGGTGGCTTACGACATCGATGTGTATGTCGGGCCTTTGCCTCCTGCCGAACACGAAGCGTTTGCCGATGCGTTCGGCTGGCCGGCGGTATCCACGGACTACGTCATTGATCAATCCGCTGGGTTTCCGGAGATGGTATCGAGTCCGCTTGACTGGCCGGCGGTATCCGTGGGCTACGAGACTGATCTGTTCGTCGGATTTGCCGATACGTCAGTTTCGAGCCCGTTCTCCTGGCCTTCCGTGGATGTGGGCTATTCCACAGAGGCCCTTCCGCCTGCCGAACATGCAGCGTCCTCTGATGGGTTCGGCTGGCCTACGGTCTCGGTTGGCTACGACATAGATCTGTTCGTCGAATTTCCGGAGATGGAATCGAGCCCGTTCGGCTGGCCGGCGGTATCCGTGGGCTACGAGATTGATGCCTTCGAGGGGCTTGACGGGCCGGCCGAAACCGACGCCTTCCAGTGGCCCGAGGTTTCGGTGCTGCATGATGTCGATGTTTTCGTTCCCCAGGAGCAAGGGGCCGAAACCGACGCCTTCCAATGGCCTACAGTTTCGGTGGGCTACGCCACGGATCTGTTCGTCGGATTTGGAGAGACCCCAACGTCGGACGGTTTTGACTGGCCGGCGGTGGCCACGGCTTACGACATTGATGCGTTTGTGAACCTCGATGATGGGCCGGTGCAGACGCATGGCATCGACTGGCCCACGGTAACTGTTACCTACGAGAAAAATTAGGGGGAAAGATGATCGATCCTGTGTTCGAGCGAAAAGTCAAAGAATTCAGAAAGGCGACCGGAGCGATTTTGCCGCCGGATGCTTTCGTCGATGTCCGTGTCGTCGGTCCTGGCGAAAAGGTGCGACACCACGACACGCAGCGGGCCAGGTCTTGGACCCGAAATTTCTACAATATGGCGACGGCTGCCGTGGCTTACCTGAAGGGGTCCGGTGTAAGCAATTTTGGCGCTGGCCATATCAACGTGAAAGATGCTGGAGAGGGGGCTTTCGACGCCGGACATATCCACTACGGCAGCGGTTATTCGGTCCACATTACCAATGCCCTGGGATTCAATGCGGACGCGGCAATGGCGACAAAGGGCATCGTGGTTGGCAGCGGCGATACCGCATTTTCGGCTGACCAGCACGTTTTGGACAACAAGATCCTGCACGGATCTCTTGTCGGGCGGCTCAGCTACGGGGCTTGTTCAACATCTGCGCCGGTCTACGACTCGTCCGAAGGGGCCGAAAAGTGGACGGTCAGGATCACCCGGAACTTCACCAACCTATACAACGGCGACCCCGTGGTGGTGAAAGAAACCGGGTTGGTGGTGACCGGCTCTGTTTATCCCTTTGTCGATGGCTCGTCTCAGGCATCATTGATGTTGGAGCGGTGCATTCTCGATGTGCCGGCATCGGTGGCCTTCCAGGACGTGCTGTCCATCGAGTATGTGATAGAATTGGATTTTTCTGCAATCGATGCCGATTAAGGGGGAAAAATGAAAAACAACGGCCTTGGACTCATATTCCTGATTCCGAAAATCAATATCCGGATCAAGCTTTTCGGCGCGGACGGCGGCCTGATCCTCACCCGAGAGCAGCCCGGAAACAGTTGGAACCGCAATTTTTTCAACTGGCTCTTTTCGTTGTGCTCCCAGTGCGGCGGCGATGGTCAAGACGTGTTCGGCAAGGGCTATATGTCTATCAGAGAGGGTGGCCCCCCAGCCGGAACATACTATGGCGAGGTGGTGTCCAACGCCGACAAGAGCGCTGGTGCAGGACTCGGCCTGACAATCAAGGTCGGATCGGACGATACCCCGTTTGATATCGACGATTTCGATTTGGGGAACGTCGTCCCCTATTTGACCCATTCCGCGACGACGTATGCACAGGCATACGATTCGGTCAATCACGTCTGGAAAAACACCATGACGGCGGTAATCACGAACAATACCGTTGGCGCAGTGACGGCCAACGAACTTTGCCTGATGCGTAGCGACAGAGTTGAAGGCATAAACCTGCAAGAAGTTTGCACGTCGTTCCGTGCGCAATACCTTTACCCGCAATACCTCATGGTCGAGCGAACCCTTATCACGCCCGGGGTGGAGCTGAACGTCAATGAGCAGCTTGAAGTGTCCTACGAGATCGCCGTCGATTTCGCGTTTTTAGACGAGGAGTAACCCATGCCTACCTATACCAGGAATGCCGACAAGTCCGTTGCCGCCGTGATCGACGTTGCCGGGACACAGCGGTTTGTGGGGCCCGGGGAGTCCGTCGGGACCTACGAGATTTTGGGCGATGGATGGACACTGACAGACCCGGGACCCTATTGGAACCCGGCCCTGGCGGTGCATGACGACATCGCCGGTCCGCGGACCATAGAACTTGATTCGGACACCTGGCGCGTTGAGGTCTGGAACAATTCTCCGGCCGTTGTGACCCTGTTTTTGAACTCGGCCGAAAACACCCCCGGGATTCGGGTCGAGGCATACGGGGTCCGGACCGTCGAGGTGCGCAAAAGGGTTAGCGCCCTGATCATGTCTTTTTCGGCCGCCGTGAGCGCGGGCCAGGTGGTGCTGACCGAATGGAGGAAATGATGGAGCGTATCCAGACCCCATTGTCGCCAGGATCAGCCACCGGCCAGGTGCCGGTTTGGGACGAAGAGACGAAGCGCTACGAGCCCGGCGCCGGTGCCCCCCCACCGGATCCTGATGGCGGCGTGCCCATGCCGTTTGTCCGGACCGGAATTCGGGTGGTCAACAAAAGCAGTACCGGGGCGCTTTCGGTGGCCGATATTTTCGGCACGGTCGTGACGAATTTCGGCCAGGAGGCCGAAGCCCACCTGACGCTTCCGTCCATTGCCGAAGTCATTGCTGCAATCGATGTTGATGGCATCGGAATAGAGACCGGCTTTATCTTGCAGGTCCGTACCGGTGGCGCCGGGGCCCTTGGGCTCGTGCCCGCAGAGGCCGACAAGCACTATTTCGACGACGGCACGAAAACGGTTGTCCCTCTGAACAACGGCGAAGCGGTGGTGATCTCGGACCCGGTCATGGGTGACACCCTGGTGGTAACCCTGATCCAGACCGGGCCGGAAAAATGGGACTGGCTCACGACCTGCCCGAGAGGGGCGGCGGTCAGAGGGGGGAGCTGATGCTTTTCGGATCGTACATGCTGGGCCAAATGATTTCCGGTAGCAGTGTCCCATGGGATGGGGTTTTGCGGTTATCTGTTCCTGATCTCCCGGGCATTGACTCGGACGCGACGGTAGTGGCGGTGGAGCCAACGCGCCAAACCTGCCAACTATTTGCCCCCAGCATTCCAGACATTTCTTTTTCGACGAGCGTGGAAGAATAATTCCAACAAAGGAGATACCCAATGAATCCCCTCACCGACGGAATCAGGATCGACATGGGTCTTGACCTGTTCGCCAAGGGCTTTGCTCCGGCCGAGCTTGAGAGCGCTTACTACGATCTGATCTCGGACCGGGAGCAAGAACGGCTCTTGTTTGAGGCGGCCAGCCTGGACGAGGTTGACGAATTTTACAACGATGGCGAACCCGACATGGTCATGGAGTCCATCAAGGTCAAACGGTTTGCCCAAACCGAATCGAAGATGCGGGCACTGGTGCGCGTTTTGAACACACAGGCCCTAAAGGGCATTGCGGCCCTGGACGCACAGATCGGGCCACCTCGAAAGTCCGGGCTCTTCGCCACCGTGACGGTCCAAATCCCGATGACCGACGGCCAGATCCTTTCCATCGTGTTTCATTCCCCGACCGGGGATGAAAAGAAGATCCTGCCCGACGACATGATCGTGGCGTTTCGATGGTTGCTGAACAAGCGCGACATCACCCACACGGTCAGCCCCGAGTGGGGCAAAGATGTGAGCCTCCAGACTGTGGCCAAGCGCGTGATGCAGATCGTGGCCAAAAACTCCGAGGCGTTTCAGCGCTCACAGTCCGAAATCCAGGCACAGAAGGACGAACTGGCGACGGTGGAGCAGAGCGTCAAGGATATCGATGCCGCCAACCAGCAGACCGTGGCCCAAATCGCGGACATGAAGATCGAGGCCGAACAGGTCGAGGATACCATCGAGGCGACCCGCCGGCGGCTGGAAAAGGTCCGCCAGGAAAACGACGACCTTGAGGCCCAGCTTGAGGCGCTGCGGAAACACAACGCGGAACGGGATGCACGGAAAAAAGAGGGTGCAGAACTTGTTCGCCTCAACGCCGTCGGGCAGGCCCGTGTGCCCGGGGTGCGGTTACAGGACGCCGAAGAGACCGGCAAAATGGCCGAAATGCTTGACCTGGGCGAGATCACCCAAGCGGAATGGGATGAGTTTGTCGCCGACCTGTATGCTTCGGGCAAGGCCAAGCGGCCCGAACCGGAAAAGGTCGACGGCGGGACCAAACCGCCTAACGTGGTTGATCCGGCCGACCTCAACCCGACCGACCCGACCGACTATGCCAAGATCCTGGCCGATCCGGCGCTTCAGTTGGAGTACCAGGACATCCTTGATTCGTTCTTTCAGGAACGGTTCGCCAAACTTATATCCTACATGAAGGAGGACGGGTGGATCGAGCAAGGGACTGGCCTTCAAAAAACGGTGGGTGGCAAGCAGTACAATATGATGTCCTACTTCAAACAGGTTGGCGCAGGCAAAAACATTGTCGGGGCCAGTTATGAAGTCTTCAGCGGTAAGGACGTGGTCTTTGACCACCTTGACGATTTGGGCCACGACGTTCAGGCCCTTGCTACATGGATCAACAGCGCGGCAACCGGTCCCGAAGTCGGCATCCTGCCCCCCGCCGAACAGATCGACGGCAACCCGGCGAAGCGCGCCGCCAAGATCCTGCACTCCCTGGGCAAAGCCGAAGCCGCGATGAAGGACGATTTCCACGTCAAGCTCAAGAGCGGGGCCTATCAGGACCTGAGCATCGAGACCCACGACGAAGGCGGTGACAACCGGCGGATCTACTTCACCCATTACATCGAGGAGGGTGGAGATTTGATCATCGATTCCGAAATGGTGTTCCAGACCAACATCTATACCGGGTATCTGAAGCTGGCAGAAATCGGCTACCGCGGCCCAATGGGCGAGGTCCGGCGAACTTCCATCGGCAGGGCGGAAAAGTCGTGGGCGAACACCTTTTCGAAGAACCTGGTGGATCAGGGGTTTGAGAAGGGGAAAGAGGCCGGCGAAGAGGTTGCGCCCGAGCCGGCGCCCGAGCCAGAAAAAGAGAAAATGCTTGATATTCTTAACGGAACACCATGGGCGACACAACGGAAACGGTTCGCTGAGCACATGATCGAGAGGGGCTTTCGGATGATCAATGCTATTGGCGGCGTTGATCGATCCGCGATGGTTCAGACCGAATTCTCAAAAGAATTCTGGAGGGGCGAAGAAGTTAAAGAAATTGAGGTCGGATTGACGATGAATCCCCCTAAAAACGATGTCAGGGTAAACATTGTTTCCTATGCGGCCCGCGAGTCACTTGTCCGCGCAGGTGGCAAGGCGGGGGAGGATGTCCAAAAAATGTTTGACCGTGCCTATGAGAAAATCAATGAGCATGAACAAGCCATGAAGCAAGCCGGATTTTTATTGGAGCCGGCCCCGCAACCTACCCCCGAACCCGAAGCAACCGGCCCCGACCCCAACGAGACTGCGGCCCTCCAGATCCTTGATTCCATCATCGGGGGCCAGTTCGGCAACGACACGGCCGGCATCGATGCGAAGCTGGACGAAGCCGCCGGCCTGCTGGAGGCCCTGGGCAAAATGGACCTGTACGACGACCGGCTGAATGCCGCGGCCGATGAACTGACCAAGCAGTTGGCCGAAAAAGCGAAGGAGGTGGCGTGATGGCCCTCGGATTCAAGGAAAAACGCGAGTTACAGCGGATCGTTTCGACCAAGCAAACGGAGCTGGGCGCCGGCGGCATGCCGTTTAAGGCCAAGCGCGAGGCCCAAAAAGCCATGGCCGACGCCCTGACCCGTCTCAATGCGGCCATCAAGAACAAGCCCGACCTGGCGGACGAGAACCAGAAGCTGGCCGACCTGATCGCGGGAAAGTTCAACGACGTGCCGCCCGAGCGGTTCCTGGCCATCCTCAAGGAGATCGTCAAGGAGATCGGAGACGTCGATCCGGTCAAGGAGCCTACGATTCGGTACATCGAGGCCAACGCCGAAAAGTCTGCTGCATGACCGACGCCGCCTTTGTTACCAATCTGGTGCGGGAAGCGGATCATCTCTCCGATTTTGCCGGGGCGTTTGCTCGTCTTTTCGGATTCGAACTTTCTCATTTCGAGGAAGCGCTTGAGTCTTGGCAAGAGGCAAACGAAATGCTGGCACGGGTGAAGGCCGCCACCGATCCAATGGACAGGTTTGAGGCCTGGCAGGTATTATCCGGCTGGACCGGGTGGAAGAGGAGCATCGTTCAAAACGCGGTTGGCCAGGAGGAATTTCAAAATCTTTCCAGCCAGATCGTCTCTCTGAGCCCCGACAAGCCGCTGGGCCAGATCGCGCACGAAATTTATCTTGAGGCCGGCACCAAGGCGCTGGAGAAAATTCCCGATTCTTCTGCGCGGTACAACGAGATCCGGTCCCGTCTTTCGGAGCTGGATCAACAGGCCAAGAAAATTCTCACCGACTTGCAAGAGCGGTACGAGGACGAAAAGGACCGGATCAAAAAAAAGAGCGGGCACAAGGACCTGCTTGAACGGAAAAATGCGATATTGCTCGTTTTTTGCGATACCAGGGAGCATTTGTATAAGGCACATCGTCAAGGTGACTTTACCCTTGACGAACTCAAGCGCCGCCTGGATGAGGTCAACGTCGAGGAATCGCGTGAACTGGATCCTATCTGGAAGAAATTGCATTCGATTTCAGAACGCATAGACCAGTTGATGAACGACAACATGAGGGCCAGGGGCGAAGCCCTGAAAGATGTCGATGCCGAAAAGATCCGACTCATTGATGAATCGGCACAGATCGAGAAAGAGTTTTTCGCCTCTGTGATCAATGCCGTTCTCGAAAAATCCGAGGTGTCGCCCGAAGAGGCCGCGGCCTGGGCCGAAAAGCAAGAGTTCAGCGACGCTGCCAGGAGGCGCCTTGAAAAAATCGGATACCCGGTGGAAAGGGTACGACAGGACATGGCCGAGTTCTACCGGGCGGTCAACGGGCGCCTGGGAAAGGTGGATCTGGGCGCGACGCGGGGAAATCGCGCCTCTGCCAGAATAGGGGCCGGAGAAGTGAAAATGACCGGCCGGTTCACTAAAACGACCCTTTGGCACGAGATGGGGCATCTGCTTGAACGCCACCAGCGGCTTTACCGGCTGTCGAATCACTTCCTGGATACCAGGACCGGCCGGCAGCAGGGCACGAGGCCCAAGTCGCTTCGGGTGCTGACCGGGATAAAGAGTTACAAGGCCGACGAAAAGGCGTATCCGGACGACTTCATCGATCCCTATGTCGGGAAATGCTACCAGAACGGCACCACCGAAGTCTTTTCGATGGGGTTTCAACACTTTGCGTCTCCGGCAGAGGCAGCAGCTCTGTTTTCCAGGGACCCGGAAATGTTTCGCCTGATGGTGGGGATTATGTGTACCCCGATGGGAGAAATTGAGCGCGAAAACATTGGCAAGGTCATTCAGGCGGTCGAAAAGAAAAAGACGAGGGAAGCCGTCGTCAAGGAGTTTTTCAAAACCCTTGAGAAAAAGTCCAAGGGGATCGAGACAATGGTCGAGGGGACCATATTCAGGCTTCAGCAACAAGACCGGTGGGGCCAGAAACGGCCTGATTTTTACACCGTCGAGTGCCAAAAAAACGGCGCATGGAAATGGCTGGCGACTTTCAAATCGATCAAGGCGGCCAGGATGTTTTTATACCTGATCGTCTACGTCACAGAAGTTTCCGGCGTAGACCGGGCCCGGCAGCTCGTCGCGGATCTGATGGATGTCCAGCGGGGGAAAATCCCCTACGGGATCTTTGATCAAGAAAATCCGGTTGTCCCCGACATTCATCCCGATTCCATCCCTAAATCAATCCAAGAGGCAGCATGATGGATTCATACGATATCGTTGTGGAAACGATAGACGGGCCTGTCAAAATCCTGATCGATCCGACCGAGTACGACGAGGCCGCGAGGGTGCGGATCGAATCCTACGGCGGGGCCGAACTGCCCGCGATGTGGTTGCGGCGATATGCGGAGCGGGCCTCCGGAATGCGCGGCGGCGGGGTCAGTCTCGAATACGACAGTCCGGAGAACATCATCGCTGCTTTGATCAAGGCCGGATCTGATCCGGAAAGCCGGATCACCGGCCATGAAATCCGCTGGGGATTCGTGCCGGAGAACGAGGACATGGTGGCAGAATCCGCCGACGACGTGTTGTTGCTACCGGCGCCGGAAACGCTGAAAGAAAAAATAGGGCGGATCAACGCGAAGAAGGCCCGGCAGACAGCGAGCGCCGGACGGATTGCCAAGGAGGCCGCTGGCCGGCCGGTAGTCCTTACAGAAGTTGGAAATGATCGACGCGGGGTCCTGATCCACAAGAGCACCAAACGCCCTGGGTTGGTACAGGTTTCGCGATGGGATGATCGCGGATTCAGCGGTGATTCGACGTTCGCAACCTTTGAGGCGGCCATCCACGATGCGATGCAAGACGGTTACGAGGTACCCAACAAGGCGGCGTTCAACCGGGTTTCTCAAACCAGCAGATTCCGGGCATACGTCAAGGCAAACGATCTGTTTCATGACTATAGGAACGGCAAGCGCGGCGAGGGGGTTATTCACCTTCCCGATGGGATGGTGACCGAATCAGCATACGTCGATGCCTTGGCCCAAAAGACCGGCCTTGGGATTGAAGAGGCGGAACGCCGGTGGAATCGGGCCAAGAAAATTGCCGAAGGGCAAACCGACATGACCGAGGACGACGGCGATGAATTTTGGGCCTATGTGACCGGAGTGTTCAAGCGATCGATGGGGGTCCTGGAGGCGGCGGCTCTTGGTGGCTACAATTTTCGAACCGACCTGGCCCGGGCCGACGACATTGACGATATCTCGGAAGTTTTCCGCAAGCTATTCGGTGCCCCCCCGTCGCACAATTCGCCCTATTTCAAGGACACATTCACATCCGTCACGATGAAGATTGCCGACATGGTGCCCCGGGGCGCCGTGGACCCCGAACGGCTCAAGACCGCCCATGCGCGCATGAGGGCCGCCAAGGCCGGCGTTTTAGACAAGCGCAAGCCGATCTATGTCTTTGAGATGGGCAATGGCAAGTACAAGGTCCTGGACGGCAACACGACCCTTCACGCCCTGCTTGAATTGGGCGAAACCGAGGCCGTGGTGGAGGTCAAAAAGAGCCTCAAGCAGCAAGTCCCCGACCAGAACTCAATCGATGCGGTCTATGAGCAGGCCGAAAAAGCCCAGCCTCTCTTCAAGGCGTGGGCTGAGCGATACGCCGAGAGGACCGGCGGGAAGCTGATGCTTCGCCCTGGCCTCAAGGGGAAAAAGAGGGCCGGAGAGAAGGTCGCCAACGATTATGGCGGGGTTTCGGCCCGGCTCACCGATGTTGTCGGCGGGATGATCATTTTCGACACGGTGGAGCAAGTCGCCGCGGCCTACCGGATGATTGTGGCGGATCCGGCGGTTTACAAGGCCAAGAACCGATTCGAGAAGCCGACCAGCGACGGCTACATGGATGTCTTGTTTGCCGCCAATGTCGGCGGGCATCTGTGCGAACTCCAGCTCAACACCGAGGCCATTCTCGCCGCCAAGGAAAAGGGGCTGGGGCACAAAATCTATGAAGTGAAGCGCCAGATTGACCCCATAGCCAAGGATGTCGAGGCAAACGGAGACCTGGCCTACATGGCGATGGGATACTCCGAGGAATTGCGGAAGTTGAGCGTGAAGTATTACCGCAAGGCCGCGATGTCCGATTCCAGTTCATCGGCGAGCAGCATTGCCTCGGATTCGGAAACCTCAGAAACATTGGACCGGATCCTGGCGAAGCTGTCCGGATCGGTGATCTCAACCCATTTCGACATAGACCTTCCGTCCATCCGAAACACCTTACCGCAAGACCGTTCGATGGCGAAGGCAACGTCTTCCTTTTCGCCGAACCAGAAATTATCCGAGAGTGACATTTCCCCTCCTTTGTTGGGTTCCGAAAATCTTACCAGAGCGGGCAAAAAGGTCAACGGCAAAGTAATCGTGGGCCGGCCGACGCGAAGCTATTTGAGCGATGATCGGATGCTCTACCTGCAATACGCCGTGGTCGAGGCCGCCGACTTGGTGACCAGTCACACCGAGGCCATGGGGTTGAGCGATGAATTCCCGCAAGAACTCCAGCCCCGCGACCGGACCCGGGATGCGATGGTGCTCCAGGTCGAAAGAATCTCGAACAAGCTCAATCCGGACCGGATGGGCGGATCGCTCCAGGCATCGACGGGGTCGCCTATTGTCGGCCCGGATCTGATCGTGGAAAGCGGCAACGGCCGGACCATCGCGCTGCGAAAGCGCTACTCCCGCGATGAAGCCCCCGAGTACCGGGCCTGGCTGGCGGTCAATGCGGCGAAATTCGGGCTTCCCCGGGGAGAAGTGGAAAAACTCAGCCGGCCGGTTCTGGTGCGGGTCCGTCTCAACAAGGACATTTCCAGGATGGACGTGGCGGAAAAGTCCAATGCACCCGACATGGGCACCATGAGCCCGGCGGAACTGGCCGTGATGGATGCCCGTCGCCTGCCGGATGTCGCCCTGGACGCGCTGCGGCCGTCTGAGGACGGCGATTTTCTCAGCGCGGGCAACAGGGCATTCATGGATAAATTCGTCGCCCTGTTGGGCGCGGGTGAGATTTCCGGCCTGACCACGAAAAGCGGGCAGGCCACAAAGCAGCTTGCGGACCGGGCCAAGGCCGCGGTGTTCCAGCGGGCCTACGGGGACGCGAACCTGTTGGCCCTGGTGGCTGAGGAGGCAAATCCGGATCTCAAGAACGTACTGGCCGCCCTGACCCTGGGCGCCAAGGAGTTCGCCAAGCTCAAGATCCTGCCCGATGCCAAAGAACTGGCCGACAAGTTGACCCGGGCGCTGGTGGCGGGGGTTGGCCTGGTGCGCCGATCTCGAACCGGAGCGCAACCGATCGAGGAAACCATAGGGCAGTCGAGGCTTTTTGAAACCGTGCCCGAGGATGCCAAACACATCGCCCGGTACATCGATGCCAATATCCGGCGCCAGGCGCGCATGGGGGCGGTGTTCGGGCGCATGGCGGGGATCTTGCGCCAGTTCTACCTGGACCAGCGGCAGAAGAAAATGGACGGACGGCCGCCGGAGCCAGAGCCGACCATCAAGGGGGCGCTGGACCGGGCCGCGAAGGAAAGCGAGCCGCAGAAAGGGCTTTTCGAGTCGGCCGGGGACTGGAAGGAGAAAATCCTTGCCGCCGAGTCGGTCGAAAATATCGAGAAGGTGTTCGATGCGGTGGGGATGAGGAGCGTCCAAAAACGAGAGAACCCGTTTAACAAATCTGTGGTCCGAAATGAAGTTTACCACGGCGGAAAAACCAATAGAACCGAGTACAAACCGAACGATAAAGGGTTGATCTTCTTTTCCGAAGATCGGCATTACGCCGAATATTTTGGGGGTAAGGTAAATTCTGTTTTTTTAAATATTAAAAAACCACTTGACCTTACCGGGTGGAGCCCGGACGCATATATTTCGAGGGAAGAATGGGCGTCGTTTCTTGAGCGCAATGGAGTTGATACAGCAGAACTAAGGCTATCCGAAGGCGAACCCCTACAGCTTGTGTCTCAGCACAAAGACGGGGACGCGCTTGTGGGAGAAATAAAATTCGCCGGGTTCGACGGAATCAAGATGAACGAGTACGTGGAGGGATTTGGGAGCACCGTATCCTATGCCGTATTCAGCACCAATCAGGTCAAAATTATTGGCGACGATACATCAAAAAAAATCCCGAAGAGGTTCGACATAAAACATTGGGCAGCCGAAGACTATGAGGATGGCACTTTCAGCGTCGAGGACGGAAAGGGTGATTGGGTGTCCGATGTCGAAGCATCGAACAAAAAAGAGGCGGTTGAAAAGGCGTACAAAGACAAAATAAAATTTCTCAAGCAGTTACACAGGGATGAAATACCGGCCGGAACCGATATCCCCGATAGTTTGCCCGAAACCGGCATCCTCGAATCCGCCGGCCGGCCCCCGATGAAGTTCAAAACCAAGAAATTTGTGCTCCAGGACCGCTACCAATTCCAGGGCATACCCGTATCGATCGAAAACAAGGCCGGGTCGGTCCGCAAGGGAACGGATTCGGACGGGCACGAATGGCAGACCAAGATGCGGTTCGATTACGGCTACATCCGCCGGACCAAGGGCGCGGACGATGAGGGGATCGACTGTTACGTCGGCCCGGACCGCCAGGCCCAGCACGTCTATGTGGTCAAGCAGCACGACATCGAGGCGGTCAAGGGGTGGGGCGGGGAGACCTGCCCCGAGTGCGGTGAGCACGTCCACGATTGCGCCTGTCCTGAATTTTTCGATGAGGACAAGGTGATGCTTGGTTTCCCGAACAAGCGGGCCGCGGTCGAGGCCTACCTCAAGCAGTACGATTCAGACCTTTTCCTTGGCCCGGTTTCCACCATGACGGTCGATGCGTTCCGGGAGCTGGTGACGGGGGATGAGGAAGAGGTAAAAATCCCGTTGCAGTTCGTGACCGAGGCCGCGGAGGTCAGAACACCGCTGACGGTTGCCGAAAATATTGAACGGGGACGCGAGGCAATGAAACGGGTCATTTCAAGGCATGTGGATGAGCCGCGGGCCATGTACCGGAAGGATTTAGGGTGGATCGCGTTTTATTGGGGGAGGGCCGGCGGACCACCGCCGAAGTGTAATGGTGGCCATGGTGTCGCCAAAATCATTGCGAAGCGTGACTGGGAGGGCGAGAACGACCCAAGGTTTAAAGGGCAGACCGGCGCAAAGGTCGCCATGAAACTGGTTGATGTAATAGCCAGAAGTTCTCACCCCAAACGCTCCTATGGCCCGGTCGCTGGAACCCGCGTAGATTTGGAGCACGGGGGGTTTACAGCAGTGCTATCCCTTTTCAGGGGATGGGAGGAAGATGTTTGGCTGCTTTCGGGGTGGAAAAATAAAGACCTTGCTTCTGATGCGACCGGCGAGGGTAACGACTCAACCGGTGCTACGCACGACGGGCCTACACTTACTCGTTCCGTCGAGGGGGCAGATGGCAAGGTCTTTGAAGACAAGATACCACCGGAAGACGACGGTGTCAACTCGGCGGTTTTGGAGTCTGCATGGATCGGGATCTATCATTTGATGATCGGACAAAAAGATGGTTGACGCTACCGAAGCAACTAATTCGGTTGTGATTTCTCATCAAATGCCGTAAAGATTTCTTTATATCTTTATGAACGGAGCTGCCATGTTCACCCCGTCTGTCAACAGCATCGCGATGGCCGTCGAGGCGAAGGGGTTCAAGGTTTTCCGCGGCGGTCCGCATGACCTGAATATCGTCGGGATCCGATCCGCCGCCGCCCGGCTGGACCAGTTCGACGACCTGATCACCGTTTTTTCCCGCCATCAAAACCAGTGGCTCTACTGGGCCTTTCCCGCCACGACGGATCCGGGCGCGCATTACCTGGAGCACCCGATCAACGAGGCGGGCACCGCCATCCTGGCCCCGGGCCAGTACCGAGGCGCGTACCGGATAGGCAAGCACCGGGGCGAATACCTGGCACTGGTCCAGGCCCGTCCGGTGACCGTGTTTCGGGACAAGAACCGGAACCGGCAAGTCGATACCGGTCAGATCACCGAAACGGGCCTTTTCGGCCTCAACATCCACCGGGCCGCATGGGACGGGAAATCGACGGTTGTCGGCGCATGGTCGGCCGGATGCCAGGTGATTCAATCCAGCCTGGACTTTGACATCTTCATGGCCATGGCGAACGCGGGAAAAGCGGCCTACGGCAACGCATTTACCTACACCCTGATCGAAGAGACGGACCTGACATGATTCTTGAGCGAGCCATATCATCGGACTTTTTGCACCTCGTATCCCAGATCCAGGCCGCCCGGACCATGGATGAAATCGAGTACGCTTTTCGCCAGGTCTTTTCCGCCGACTTTCCGGCCCAAACGGGAGACAGGAAGCGGGTCGGAATCATCGGCGATGCGGTGGTGGCCGCGGCCGAACGGATCGATGGCATCGACTACGAGTTGTATCGGGCCGCTGATCCTGATGACGGCCGGGGCGCAATCCGTGTCGCCGATGCGGACGCGGGGCAGACCTACGACTTCACGGCCTACCCGTCTTTTGACGCGGCAGAGAAAAAATTCGCGCAAACCATCGCCGATGCCCGCAAGGCCGGCGGCGAAGAGGCCAACCCGGGCGACCACAAGGACCCGAAAAGCGATTTCGGCCTGAAGGTCAAAGGCATCAAGGCGCGTGAAAACATCAATGCCATGGCCCGCGAGATTCTTGCGCGGGTTCAGGAGCCAGAAGATTTGACCGATGAGGACCGCCAGGTCCTGGTGCAGTATTCTGGCAAAGGCGGGCTCACCGAAAACAGCCAGTTCGAGTATTACACGCCGACAGGCGTTGCGGCGGGATGCTGGGACGCCCTGGCCTTGAACGGATTCACGAATGGCAACGTCCTTGACCCGTGTGTCGGGGCTGGGGTCTTCCCGGCGACCAAGCCCAAGGGCGTGATCGTCACCGGAGCCGACATTGACCCGGTGGGCTCAAAAATAGCTGCGCTTCTCAACCCCGAGGACGGAATTCAGACCGGCTCTTTTGAGGCCCTTGCCACCTCTACCCCCGATGACACCTTCGACGCCGTGACCGGCAACGTGCCCTTCGGCGACGCCCGCGGCGCGGCGATGCACGACGACCCGGCCTACAAGAGCGAAAAGCGGATCGAGCGCTACTTTCTGCTGCGCGCCCTGGACAAAGTAAAGCCCGGCGGTCTCTGCTGCATGGTCGTTCCGACCAACATCGTCGGCGCCAAGGGGCCGAAGTGGGAGACCTGGCGCACCGAGATATCCAAAAAGGCCGAATTCCTTGGCGCCCACAAGCTGCCATCCAAGACCTTTAAGAATCAGGGCACCGACACCGTGGTCGATATCGTGGTGCTCAAAAAACATCCCAAGGACCTGCTGGACAAAATCAACGACATTCCCTTTGACGCCCTTCAATCAGCCATGGTGATCTGGCCCGAATTCATCGAGGGCCGTTACTGGCTTGGGGAAGGAAAGCGCTTCATCCAGGGCGAATGGGTCCCCAAGGTCGAGGGGGAACGCTGGTCGCGGGAGGTGGTGGACGGCGATATCGATTCGGCCGCGATCCGCCAAAAGCTGGCGGTCCGTTTCGATTCCCGAATCGACTGGGGCCTGCTGGACGCAACCCCGGCCGAGCCCAAGAGCTACATCGACGGGGACCGGCGAATCATCAACGGCCGGCAATACGAGATGCAAGACGGCCAGTGGGTTGTCGTGGTCGAGACGACCAAGGATGACATGGCCATTGACGCCGGCCGTTACGGTGTTGCCAAGCTGTCCGACCTGAAAGCTGCCTTTTCATCCCCGGACGGTCCGTTGCGCCTCTCATCGGATCAAGCCTTTGCCGTTTTCAAGTCCTGGCCCGACCTGCTTTCCCCGTTGCATAAAGACGCGGTGGAATTCGCGATGAGCCAGCCATCGGACAAGTTCCGGGAACAGGCCTACCGCGGCACGATCATCGGCGGGCTTTTGGGCCGCCTGCAAGCCAACCCCGACGATATCGAGCGGGAACGGTTGCAAAACATGGTGGTGGCCGAGATAGAGCGTTTCGGGCATCCCAAGGGCAACAAGATCCTCGTGACCGGTGAATCGTCCAGGGCCTTCGGGCTGTTTCTGAACGCAGTGGACGAGAAGGGCACCTTTTCGGATCTGCTGGCCGGGACCGTGGCCGACGACCGGATGCAGTTCAACAGCTCCGATATCCAGTCCATCGTCGAGCATCTTTTCATTCGTGAGGGAATCCGGGACATCGGGCTGGAGGACGTCCAAAAGCTCTACACCGGCGGGATGGGGATCGAGACCATGGGAGACCTGGCCGGAATCCAAAACGTCGCCCTGACGCCCGAGGGGTTCGTCATGCCCCTGAGCCGGTTCTCGTCCGGCGACGTCTATCCCAAAATAGTGGCCATGACCGACGCCATGGCCGATGAAGAAGACGAACGGGTCCGCAACAAGTATCAGGAGCAAATCGACCTGATTCTGAGCCGGCTGAAGCTCACCAAGCCCGAGGACATATACATCGGCCTCCAAGAGAAATGGTTTCCGAAGCAATACCTGATCGAGTATTTGCGAGCCAACGGATACCCGAATGTTTCTTATGGCCGATTCGAAACGCAGTCGGTCGAGGACGCGGTGAGCGGGAAGGTGAGCAAGGTTTCGAAATGGGTAGAGGATTTTGAAAGCCCGTTCGGCCAGTTCATCGGTATCGATGAACACAGGGGAGGGTTCCCGAAGCAATTCTTGAAGTACCTCAATGGCGGCAATGTCACATCCAGCGGCGAAAACGCACAGGAGCGCATCGAAGCCTACAAGCAGGAAGTCAAGGCGATCACCGAAAACTTCAACGCCTGGATGCAACAACACCCGGACATGGACCAAGTCGGCAGGATATACAACCGCAAGTTCAACGCCTTCGTCGCCCACGACTACGAGATAACCCCGCTGGAAATAGAGGGGTTCACCGGGGACAAAAAGCCCCACGGCTATCAGAGCGCGGCCATTCGCAGGATGTCAGAGGAAGGGCGGGGGATTTTGGGCCTGGACGTTGGTTTGGGCAAGACCCTTGGCGCCATCGGCCTCCACCTCTACAACAAGCAGATGGGCCGAACCAAAAAGACCTGCATCGTGGTTCCCAATTCGGTCTTGTCCAACTGGTATGTGAGCTGCGACAAGATGATCACGGACATGAACGACGTGCTTTTCGTAGGCGTTGAGCCGAAGATGGACAAGGACGGCAACATCGCCCGCAAGCCGGTGCTGGACGAAAGCGGCAAGCCGAAAACCAAGGCCAACGGCGAGCCCATGACTCAGCCTGTCCTGGTGAAGCGCAATAGCCCTGAAGACGTTTGGGAAAAGATGTGGGAGATCCCGACCACCTCCAAGTCCCTGGTGGTGATGACCACCGAAAAATTCGGCATGATTCCGCTGAAACGGGATACCAAGGCCGGGTTTGCTCAAAAGATGGGCGAGCGGGCGCTGATTTCCGCCAAAATGGTTGCGGCGCTGTCCGCCGGAGACGGCAAAGAGGCAGAACGCAAAATCTCCTACGCCGACGACAAGGACCGGCTACGCAACGAGGGCAAATATGCGGATGACGGGACCCGGAAAAAGGGCGAGCTGCCGTTCTTCGAGGACATGGGTTTTACCTCCATCATCGGGGACGAATTTCACCAGTTCAAAAACAGTTTCGAGGGGGGCGAACAAACATCCCAAATCGCCTACCTGCCCACGGCACCGAGTTCGAAGCGTGCATTAGACATGACCATGAAGTGTTCCTACCTGCGCGAGACCAACGACGGCCGAGGGGTTTACGGGCTCACCGCAACACCGGTCACAAACTCCCCGATGGAAATTTTCAACATGCTTTCCTACGTGGCCCCGATGGAGGAATTCGAGCGCTTCGGGGTCTATACCGTCGATGATTTTGTCCGGGTGTTCGGCCACATCGAAACCGTGGACAAGGTGATGGTTTCCGGTGAGGTCAAAAGCAAGGACGGCCTGGTGGGGTTCCGCAACCTGGACGGGCTGCGCAACCTCTTTCATAAATACACCCTCCTCAAGACCGCCGATGACGTTGGCCTTGAACTGCCATCGCACGACGAAACCAACGAGGAGGTTGAACTTTCGGATCTTCAGAACGATATCTATGCCGCGCTCAAGGTGAATGCCGCGGAAGCCGCTACGCCGGGTTCCAAGAAAAGCATGTTTTCCGTGATTCGGCAGATGGACCGGATCACCACGGACATCGACCTGTACCGGCGCAAGATGACATTCGTTTTCCGGGCCGAGGATCGGGAAAAGGTCGAGGCCCTGGCCAAAGAGCTGCCCTCAATGGTGGACGGATGGGAAGAGGGTGACGACGGGAAGCAGGTCAAGGTAAAAGTGCCTTGCGTTCCGGAATTCAAGTCGGAAGGGAAAAACTTCGTCATGGTGGTGCCGGAAATGGCCGAAGAGCATGTATCGGCCAAGCTGAAGCGCCACGGAATCGACGAAAACCACGTCGCGCACCCCCTCATGCCCAAGTACGCCAAATTGGTCGAGAACATTCGCAAGCACATCGAGTCGAACGGAAAGCAGATCGTGTTCACCGAGGAAAAGAGCCAGCACCAAAAGCTCAAGCGGATTTTGAGCCACCATATCCCGTTGTCCCGGGACCTGATCGGCATCATCAACGCGGATGAGGCGGCCGGTGACAAGATTCAACAAATTTCCGACCAGTACAACTCGGGCCAGGTCAAGATCATCATTGCGAACAAAAAGGCCGAGGTCGGCGTCAACCTCCAAAAGGGCACCACGGCGATTCACCACCTGACCCTGCCATGGACGCCGGCCAGCATCCAGCAACGCAACGGCCGCGGGGTTCGCCAGGGCAACAAGGCCGAGCACATCGACATCTACTATTACATGGGCAAGGGCTCATTCGATTACTACCGGCTGGACCTGCTCAAGCGCAAATCGAGCTGGATGCACGATCTTTTCAACGGGGATGCGACCGAGGCCGAAAACGCCAATGCGATGAGCCAGGATGACATGCTGGACCTGCTGGCCGATGACCCTGAGGCGGCAAAGCGGCGGCGGATGGAGCGGCTTGCGAAGCAAAAGGCCGAGCGCGACGAACGGGAACGGCGCCGGCTGATCAACATGCTCCAGCAACTGACCAACGTAGACGAGGCGTTGTCCAAGCTGGACGCGGCCAAGGAGACCCGCAAGGCCAACCTTGAAGAGAAAATCCCGAAGCTCGAAACCCAGATCGACGAAATCAAGGCGGCCGGCGCAAAGATGGAACCGGGCGAGGCCAAGACCGCCCTGGCCGACCAGATTGCCAAAAAAAAGGGGGAGCTGGCCGCGGCAAAAGCCAGCCTTTCGAACCTGGACGCAAGTTTCGAGAAAAAACGCCAGGACCTGGAATCGAAAAAGAAGCAGAGCCAGAACGTGCTGCGCATGAAGGCCAACAAGGGCGAATTGCCCTTTGACGCCTCCCTGGTGGACAATCCCAAAAACGCGGTGGCAACCCTTGACGGCACCCTTTATGCGGTGGGCGAGACCTACGAGGTCCGGGACGATGGCGGGGATCCGATTGGCATTTATCGAATCACCCGGGTTTTTGCCGATCCCAAGGGGGCCGTGTTTGACGAAGTCGTCTCCTACCGATACTGGAACTTTGCGAGACAGACGATCGAAGACCCGGACAACCCGGACAAATACTTGCACGTCGCAACGCTTGCCAAGCTGCCAAAAAACATGGTCAAGGTGGCCTATTCCGAGGCCGAACTTGCCCTCAAGAAGCTGCTGGCGACAAGCCATCAATACGTTGACCTGTTTGGCGGCGAAATCGATAAGGAAACCTTTGCGGAGCACATACTTGAAATCACGCTCAAGGGCTATGGCCTGATCCGCACCGACGGCGGGTTCGCGTTTGACTACATGGGGGGCGAAAATGCCCCCAAGGTGGTTTTCCCCGAGCCGGAAAGCGAGGCATACCGCAAGGCACTGGCCGAGACATATCTTGACGTCAAGCGCACGGGGACCATCGGGACGCGGTTGTTGGACTTCAACCAGATTATGGAGAAGTGTTTCGGAAACGACTTCCAAAACGCAGCCCTCGAATACGGCAAAAAAGCCACCGAGACCGACATTCGGGCCTTTTTCGCCGACTTCGTGAAGACCTGGCTGGATGAAAACAATCCGGGCGGGTCCGGGAACCCGGACTACCGACATCTGCATGACCGGTACCACTACATGGTGGCCGACCTTCGATCCGCGGTTGTTCAGATTGGCGACAACAAGGATGAGATTGTAGCCAAGGCCCGTGAGGTTTTCGACGAGGCCAAGGCCGAATGGGAAAAGAAGTACGTGGCCGCCGTCGAGGAGCAGGAAAAGGCCGAAAATGAGGCCCGGGCCGAACGGGAACGGCAGGAAAACGAGCGGTTGCGCGCCGATCCGAATTACAAGGAAGTGCCTGAAAACGTCAAGGCCGCCTTCGCCCAACTCGGTATCGAGGTCCTGGTGAACAAAACTGCGATGACCCTCCCCGGCCGGCATGTGGGCCGGTACAAGAAGTATCGGGACGTCGCAATCGCGCCGTTCAAGAAGTGGTTTTTCCAGGACAAGCACGGCAAGGCCGGGGTGTTGTTCCGGGTCAAGGAAATTCTCAAGTCCCGGTATGGCGCGCAATTCTTTGCCGGGACAACCCTCCAGCTCGACGGGGCATACTGGTACATCGATTCGACCTATCCGTTAGATGAGATTTACAAGGTGATGGCCTGAAAGGATCCGCAATGATCGAGAAACCCACGAAAGAAGAACTTGACCGCCTGGTGGAGGAAGGGTCAACGAACAGGACCGCCGACGAATGGATCGCCTCGATGCTCCAGGCTGTCCGTTCGACGCTGATCCGGAACCCGAAGCGATACCGGGGCTACGGCCCCTACTGGTGGTTGGTCAAAAAGATGTTCATCGATGCCGGCGACCTGGCGTTCGGCGAACACCTGGACGCCCAGTGGATCGAGGCCCTGGACTACGGATCGGCGAAACACAACATGGCCGCGGCATTCGCCTATGAGGATGCCAGGTTTTTGACCATGCACATCCTGGAAGCCACGCATACTCTGATCGACGACGGCAACCCGGTTGAGTTTGTGAGCTCCGACGAAGAAATGGAATTGCGCTAAGAGGCCGACATGGCGAAGCGACGAAAAGAGGGCGAAGGAAAAAAGATTTCTTTATGGCGGACGCCCATATCCAAGCTACCGGCTGCCATCATCGGCCGGCTCTATCCCGGATTTGACGGGGAGCGCAACGCCCGGAGCAGCGACATTGTTGACATGCCGTCCCAATCGCTGGCCATCGGCGGGGACAACTTTGTCGATTCAATGTTGCGTGCCCAAGGAATTGCTCCTGAACCGGCATCGTCGGAAGAAGAGCATTTGCTCGATAGGCTACCGCTGGATCGGCTGGCGCGCTACGGCGTGTTTATGGGGATGTTGGAGGACCCTACGATTTCGTCCGCCATCGCGCTGCATGTGAGCCAGGCCCTGAGCGCCAAAACGGCCACGGGCGAGATCATCAGCATCGAATCGACGGCCGACAAAGACGATCCGATCACTGCGGACCTGCGAGATACATTTAAGGGCATGATCAACCAGAAATGCCAGGAATGGGCCTATAACGCTGCCGCCCTGGGGTGCTGGTATGTGAGGCCTTACGGGGCGCCTGGAAAGGGCATCGAGCACGTCAGGAGCGACTACTACACCCATCCGCGATTCATCTATGAGTACGAGCACGGCGGGCGCCTGGCGGGCTATACTCATGCGTACCAGAACCCGGCCCGGGACGGTCGGGTGATCGTGATTGAGCCCTGGAAATTCGTCGCCTTCAAGCTGCCTCGGTGGCACCTGGACGCCACCATCGAGCCCCAGCGCCACGATGTTGACGTGTTCGATATCCGAGACGACGATTGTTACAGGGAAGAAATCGTCGAGGCCCAGAATTACGGCGAAAGCCTGTTGCGGACGGCTTTTCAGCCGTGGTTCGACCTGCAAAACGCCATCCTCAGCATGAACATGAGCCGGCGCAACGCGGCCCGACTGGAGCGGGTGGTGGGGGTCCAGACCGGAAAGCTGAGCCCCAAGAAGGCGGCCGAATACCTCAACACCGTTTCCAGCCGCCTGAAGCAGGCCAACGAGGCCCATGCGCGCCAGAGCCTGTCAAAGGGATTCGTCCAGACCGTGGTCAATCACCTGATTCCCATTTTCGGGGATCGGGGCAGGCTGGATATTTCCACCGTGGAGGGGTCGCCGAACATCGAGGGGCTGGAGGATGTCCGATTCCATGTAAACCGTCTGGGCGGCGCCATGGGGGTCGATCCTTCCCTGCTTGGCTTTGGCGAAGTGTTGTCCGGGGGGTTGGGCGAGGGGGGCTTTTTCCGGCTGTCGATTCTGGCGGCCATCAAGAGCGAAGCGATTCGGCACGCGATTCGAAGCGGACTCGAAGAGCTTTTTTGCATCCATGTGGCCCTCAAGCACGGCAAGTATTTCCTGCCGGGCCAACGCCCATGGCGAATCGTCTTCAACTCGATTTCTACAGCTTTGGAGCGCGAAGAGGCCGACAACATCCAGGGGCGAATCAACACCGCTACGATGGTTGCACAAGTTGTCCAGCTTATCGATCCAGAGTTTTCCAAGTGCGATTTTGCCGCTGTCGCCAACTACCTGTTTACCGACGTGCTCCGGGTCGATGAGGAAAAATTCAAAGCCATGTTCCCGGAAAAAATTGAAAAGCCGGAGGACACGGGCGGCGACGAGCATGAGGATATCATGGAATCCGCGATCAGCAACCTGGTGGAGCAATTCTATACGGAGAAAAAGCCATGAGCGACACGATCAAGTGCAGATTCAACCTGTTCCAGGAGGGGCGCAAGTACACGGGGCATCACCGCAAGTATGTGCTCGAAAATGCCCGGGCGGTCTGCTACGCGCCCGAGACCCGGGAGGGCCTGCGCCTGCGCGAAAAGGTGGGGTATTTCGGCCACGGCCGGCGCCAGATGGCCGGCAAGGTGGCCATCGCCGAGTCCGAGCGGGTCAAGATGCCCGACGGGACATTTGCGGTGGTCGACAACGTGCCGTCGAACGTGACCACGTTTTTCGAGATCGACCAGGCCGGCAACGTTGATCATCACCAGGAACTATTGACCGCCAACGAACCGGGCCGGATCGTAGCGGGCCTGCATGCCAACAAGGTCGGTGGGTTCTCATGGGCCATGGGGGGCCGGGACGGTGGGGCGCATGGGGTGACAAAAGTGGCCTCGTTCGAGGGCTTCGACTATGTGATGAACCCCGGATTTTCGGACAACCGCGGCTATGTGCTCGAATCGGCGGGCCGTGACATGGTGCTCGAATCGATCTGCCAGGCCGGGTTCGACGACGTGGCGGCAGAACGGATCCTGGAAAACTGGATCGGATCGGCCATCTACCAGGTCGACGAACTGACCGAGCGCCTGGCCAATGCCGAAATTTTCGAGTCGGCCCTGATCGAAAAGGTCGAACGGCTGGAGGCATTGACCCGGACTGCGGCCGAACGCGAAGAGGCCCGGCGCGCCCTGGTGCTCGAAAACGCCAAGCGCCTGCCCGTGGTGGTGCCGGCCGATGTCGCCGAAGCCATCGTAAGCATGGCCGGCGAAGCGGATTTTCTCAAGGTGGTTGGCTTTTTCGAGTCGGCGGCCAGGGCCGATCTGGGCCGCTATCCCCTGCCAGGTCTTGCGAAGCCCCCCCTTGAGGTCAAAAAAGACCGTCGCCAGACCGATTTCGAATATGGGCGGGCCGCTGCTGCGGTAGATTTTGATGCCCCCGGATTTGCGAGGTGATTCGTGACGACCGAAGAAATCGCGAAAGT
Source organism: uncultured Desulfobacteraceae bacterium (assembly GCA_937982505.1). Classification (GTDB taxonomy): domain Bacteria; phylum Desulfobacterota; class Desulfobacteria; order Desulfobacterales; family UBA2174; genus UBA2174. The sequence goes on from CALJLV010000086.1 coordinate 40,024, forward strand.
GGCTGAAATGGCGGCCGATCGTGCCTTAGCCAAATATTGCGAAAAACCGCCTTGCGGCCTCCCTAAAGACGCGGCGTGCGAGCTGTCTCACTTCATGGGCATGGTCAAGGACATCGGCGGCGATTCCTACGCCAAAGGGATCGAGGCGATCCGGTCGAACAACAAGATCGTGATGCGATACCTCCGGCTGTGCGAGCGAATCGGCAATTCGATGGTTGCGTTGGTGGTCGCTGCCATCTTCGGGATCGTCTGGCTGGTTGCCGGGCGCGGGTGTCAGGCATGGTTTCGCGATTTTTTATATCCATGAAAGGAGGAGCGAAGTGGGCATCGTCCGTATCCTGATCAAAATTGTCACCGCGGCGCCTATGCTGCGCTACATCGCCGAGAAGGCCAATGGCTACAAGACCATCATCGGGGCCGTCGGCCTTGTCGGCGCGATCCTTGGGCACATCGCCAACGCCCTGTATCCGGGCATGGTCGTGATGCCTCCCCAGGACCTGGAGGCGGTGCTCAACGGCGCCATCGGTGCTTTCGGGACGCTATTCGGCGCCGGTGCGGCCCACAAGGCGGCCAAACAACGCCGGGCCGAAAAGGAGATGGAATCGACGAACCGGGAACTGGACGCCTTGAAAGCGCGACTCGAAAAGTACGAGGGCGAGAATCGAGACGTGAAATGAACCGCGATCCTACCGACGGCGGGCTGCGGGAGATCCGGCCGACGATCATTTCAAAGACGGTGCGGGTCGACTGGGACCTTGCGCTTATTCGGTGGCTCAAACGCTTGTTAAAAAGGAGAAAATAACGATGTGGATCCAGCTAAAGGCAATAGTGTTGGGGGTGTGGAACTTCCTGGTGCCGTTCATCCAGATGTTTTTGACCAGCGCCGGCGTCGCGCTGGCCAACGCTGCGATGCAGGCGGTGGCTGCGGTGGCGGCCGACAACACGATCCTGGCCAATGAGGACAAGCGCAAGGCCGCGTTTGACAGGATCGTGGCAGATCTGACGGCCAGCGGTATCCGGATAGGCGTCGAGGTCACTACATCGATGATCAACGGTGCCATCGAGGCGGCGGTACGGAATCAAAAGGCCACCGGCTGACAGCCCTGGCGAAGGCCGGACTATTTTTTTTCGGCCTTCGCCAGGGCATCCTCAAGAGCCAGGACCAAAAAATCCTGCATGGTTATCCCTGACGCGGCGCAATAGGTTTTCAGCCGCCGCTTCAGCTCTCTTCCTATCTTTACGTTCATCGCCTCCTTGCCCTTTTTTTCCGGCAGATTTTCAATAATGGCCACCAGTGCGGGGTCTGCCATGTATTCCCTCCGATCTTTAAATCTTTATACCTCTACCAATCATGAATCACTTTGCCGAACCCGTCAACTCCGGGCGGCGGTCGAAATGAGGCTTTTCCGACTCGGCTTTCGGATCTGCAAATTTTTTGCTTGACAAAAGCTATCGGGGGCGATAGATTAGGGGCAAAGAGAAACGGAACCCACACGATTGCCGGTGACTTTTTTGCCCCCGCCGCCGGGGCACTAAAAATAGGCGGCAGGGAGGGCATGATGAAAGTATTAAGTGTTTCCACTGAGGGGGTCGGGCCGGTCAACGCCGACCTGGTCGCGGCCAAAAACGGCGCCCGCTATTATGCGGTGCGCCACGGGGAACCCGGCCGCGGCCGGTGGGAAGTACGCTTCCCGCTGGCGGCGCGGGAGTTCCCAGCGCCCGAGCCGCCCCCGGTTGGGGTGCTGGTTGAGGCGCCGGACCTGCGGGAAGGGGCGGACCGATCCCGCCTGGACTTCGTTCGCTGCCCCGTTTGCGGGGCGGAGCCGGACGACAACTGGGTCCGGCACCACGCCGGGGACCCCTGCCCGGCGTGCTTGGCGTCGGCACGAAAGGCCGACAAGCCCCTGCCGCTGGACGGGGACGAGTTCAAGCTGGTGGATCTCCACCGGCAGGACCCCCGGGGCAACGGGCTTTTTTTGCTGGCCCGTGGGGACGACGACGGGACCGCCCTGGTCCTGTGGTCCCTGTCCCCGGGGTACCGGGGAGGGGCCAACCACAAGATAAGTGGCCAGGCCCGCATCATCGCCAAGGGCGAAGAAGCCCAAGGCGACGCCGGCCGCATGGGCGGCGCCGACTGCCCCGTGGTCCACGTCACCGGCCCCTGCCGGCTTGAGTGGACCCGCACCGGGCGCCTCTACGGCACCCCGGCCGACTGGGTTGCCGAATTCGACGGATCCACTTGGACCGTCGGGCCGGCATGTGAGTGCGCGGTTGAGGACGCCGCGCTGAACTACTAAACGATGGGGCTGCGCTTCGGCGCAGCCCCTTTTTCTTTTGGAGGGCGTTATGGCCAGATATCTGCTCAACTCAGCGGTTGTCACGTCGCCGGGCCGGTACGAGTACTGGCTCTGCGACACCGAGACCGCCCGGCGGTGGATGGCCGCCGGTCCGGTCGAGTCAACAATCGGATACCAGGAGACCGCCGACGCATTGGCGACGCTCCTGGGCCGCGAGGTGGCCGTGAACAGGCGCATGGTCAAAATGGCACCGGGCGATGAGGCGTTGGTATTCCGCCTGACCGTCAGGTTGGCCGATCCCTCGGTCAAGGGTCGGATCAACGACCCGGAGTGGCTCGCCCAAAATTCGGAAATCGGCATCCTGAGCCGGGCGCCGGAGTACGAGGCCCTGCATGGGTGCGCGACCTGCGCCCACGCTCCGGCCGGATCAAGCGATTGCCCCCCGTCCATGGCGGACGCCTGCCAGGGGGGTGGAATGCACTGGGAACCGAGACGGTAAAAAACGCCCCGCCGCCGGGCAAAAGGCGGCAAGGGAGAGAGCGATGAAAGGAATAACCACCAGAAAAGAAGGCCGCCGGGTCTACGTCGAGGGCAAGACCTTCTTCATCAAGGACCGGCTCCGGGCCATGGGCGGCCACTGGGACCCGGACAAAAAGGCATGGTGGGTCTCTTCGGCCAAAGAGACCGATCTTGCCAAGTTGTTGGACGCCGCGGCCAAGGACGCCGGCAAACCCGGTTACGGCCAGACATTCAAGGCCGAAAAACCGGGGACGTGCTCCAAATGCGGCGGCCCCATAATCAAGGGGAACAAAGTCCGCTATCGCTATCCCGAAAAGGCCATTGAGCACGAAGACTGCGAGCGGGCAGCCGCTTTTGTCGCCCGGAAAGAGGGTGAGAAAAAGGCCGATGGTGAAAAGAAAAGGGCCGAGCGAGAGGCCCGGAGAGCGATAGAAAAGGCCGAGGCCCCCTATGCACTGGAAGGCGGATCCGGGTATGGGTGCCATGGATGGGATGTCGGCCAGACCATGCGCATGTCAAAATCGGCCCAAGAAAAAGGCTACCCCGAGTATGTGACCGTCGTGCGCGCCGGAAAGCAGTATTTCCGTGAGGACGGTTTGAGCTTCTGGGTCGGCGCCGACCAGGGCTACACCTATTGGGCCGACTGCCGGGAAGCCACGCCGGAAGAGATTGCCCCGGTCAAGGCCCGGATCGAGGCTGCGGAAGCGGTGAAGACCGCCAAGGCCGAGGTGGAGGCCATCAAAAAACGGATTCAGGCTGAAGGCGAGCGGCCGGAGGGCGACAACATCCCGGAAGGCGCCCGCCTCTTCAACACCCAGACCATCTATGGGGGTGGGGATTGGTTCGTTGTCGGGCCGGAGTGGATCTGGTATGTCCGGAACAACGGCGGGGACGGTGACAGTTGGGTCAACAACAATGTCCGCACCGGTGGCGCCGGCGCCATCGGCTGGAGGGTGCCGTACAGCCGGAATATCGCCGGGGACCTGTATCGGCTGGAGGGGATTGTGGATCCGGACAGCGCCAAAAAGCGAGGTCTTGAAAACCTGGAAGGGCTTTCGTTCGCCGAAAAGCGTCGGGCTCAAAAAGCGGCACTAGCCGCGATGAAGGGAGGCAAATCATGAGCTGGGAAGCGCAGTGGTACAACGAGCAGTGTCCGAAGATTAAAAACCTGGCCGCGGCGGACCGCAAGGACCCAACGGTACCGATCCGCCTGGCCCTCGGATTCACCCTTGGCGCCGCCGGCTACCGGTCGGTCCAGGACCTGAAGGGCAATGGCCTCTGGTTCTGGCCACGCCGCACCGGCAACTGGTGGGCCATTCCGCCGGAGATTGACCAGGCAATCCGAGATGAGCAAAATGCCGCCATCGAGGCGGCTTGCAGCGTGAACGGTTCGGCCGACACGGCCCAAATCGCCGAGGTCTTGCGGCGGAAGCTCAAGGCCACCGGGTTCCCAACGAGCATTGACGACACCCGGGTCAACGAGGTGATTTTTCCGGTCGGCGATGGACCGGACCCCTTGTCACGGAAAGTCCGCCGGATTGTCAGCGGCTACAAGGAAGAAAGAAACCGGGTCGCGGACGACCCGGTACAGTCAGTGGCCATCGACTGGGCTTTGATCGAAATCTCCCTGCCGACAGGGACGCAACGGGAAAGAGGAGGGGACTCTTGAAAATCCTCACACGCCCCCAAATTTCAGCAATCGAGTGCGAGGCCCTGAAGCGGCTCAAGGCCTCGCACCTTGCCGCCCTGGATGAAATCGACCGCCTTCGCGCCGGCGCTCGCGCCAACGCGTCCGGAATGCTTACCGCCAGGGACCTGGCGGAAAAACTGGGCATCACTAGCGCCCGGATCCGTCAGATTGCCACCACCATTCCGGGAGCTAAAAAAACCGGTATCGGGTGGCTTTTCCCGGAGCATGCCGCCGATAACCCGCCGTTTAAAAAAATGGGGGAACCATGAAAACGCTTACCGCCTATGAAGCCGGCAAGCCCTTCCCCGGCCCTGTCCCGACCGAAGAGGGGGCCATCCTGGAAATGACGGCCGGCGGCCCGGTGGTCCTGATCCAGTGCCCCGGCCTGACCCGTCCCGAGGTCCAAGCGTTCAAAAAGGGGTTCCGGTCCTATGCGTTCTGGAGTCCGCCCGGGGTCCCTGTGCCCATCGCGATATGGGCCTTCGAATTCCAAAAGCCCCTAAGTCCGATGGACGTCAATTTTGACGCCCACAAGGCCGACCGCGGGCACGTCGAGGCCTACCTCGAAACCCATGAGGGACTGAAGAACGCCTTGACCTTTCACCTGCTTGACGGGCCGATGCTCCGGGCCAACAAGATCGTGGGGCTCGAACCGGCGGCGGTGAAGCTCTTTCATGCCACGATCCGGGCGCAACTGGCGGCCAAGTACACCGCGGCCGACTTCGATCGGTATCTTGACGGCGTCTACAACTATTCGACCGTCGAGATTCTGGCCATGGGCACCAGGTTCAAACACCGATGATTTTTTTTGAAAAACCATCCATCCGTGCCGTCTAAGTGGATATCAACCCAAACGGCCGGATGGCCAAAAGGAGGCAACATGAACGATCGCCCCTCACAAGAAAACCTAAAGTGGCCTCTGGCGGTCGCCCGCATTCTGCGGGACCGCCTGGGGTGGTCCAGCACTCATCTTTTGGTTGAATTGCTGGACCACCCCACAGCCGTCGTCGCTGGCGCCGACGACGGTTACAACCAAACGGTTCGGTTCGACGGCGCCCCGGACTCCTTCGGCAACGGGTGGGCCGTCGAGGGGGGGTGCGGGTACGGGTCGAAGGTTTCGGTCGGCCCGGGCCACGTTCTGGTCGCCTCATGCGGCGGCCACTGGGTAGAGGCCCGCCGCATCCATTCCGAGGGCACCAGGTTCCTCACGGACCGCAGGGAGTCCCAAAGGTCTTGGGCCGACGCACTCTGCCCCGAGTGCGACGGCCACGGCGACGACGGCCACGGCGACGACTGCCCCGAGTGCGGCGGAAGCGGCCGCTCCGGCCTCACCGGCCGCGACCTGAGCAACAGCCGCGAGGCCGCCCTGGAAGAGGCCTTCGCGTGCGCGGTCGAGGCGGGATTTACCGATTGAGGCGGCCCTTGCCGCCGCCCTGGCAAAATAAGTACCTCCCCCACCAAACAGAAGGCCCCCGGTCGAGATCCGCCGGGGGCCTTTTGTTTTTCAAAACCCGGGTTTTGATGGGCCTGGCGGCCGGAAACTGTGCTACTTTTGTGCTAATTCCCGTGGCGACGGTGTGCTAATTTCGGACCCCAAAATAGCACAAATGGGCAACTTTTAGCAATTTTGACAACCCCCGATTTCTCGTAAACCCCTGTAAAGGCTGGTGCCCCCGGCGTGAATCGAACACGCGGCACATGGATTAGGAAGCCTTGCGCCAGGCGTGGAAAATGCCTGTTTTAACGGCCTGTTACCGCTCAGTAAAAACGCTGTGAGCTACCGGTGAGCTATTTCTTGTTGCCGGGTCGATCTTGCGGATAGGTTTTTTTGCCCGGTGCGACCTGTTGGCCACAAATAGTTTTATCTTGTCATATCGAGAATATACCCATGTCGTTGGGTGCCGCTTTTCCCCGATCAGCCAAAGCTCATCCGCCTTTATTGACGGGTCCCCAAGATACCGGAGGCATTGACCGAGATACCTTTCGGATAGGTGCCCAAGTTTGAACTCCACTATTACGGTCTTGCCGTCGCTGACCCCGTAAAGATCAACGATACCTGCGCCAATCGCAAACTGCTTCTTTTGCTCCCTCAGCCCATACTCGGAACGAAGAAATGGCATGATCGCGTTTTGAAACTCATCTTCCGACGAATATGTTTTTATGTTTTTTGGTCGAGGGGCTACGATGCCGCGTCTTTCTATTTCCCTGATAAGATTTGTATTCCTTGCGTCAATCGCTTCAAGTATCCTTTTGTTTTGCAACAACAAATCGTGATAGATAAGCATTAGGTCGACTTCGTTTTTTATAATGGCAAAACGCTTTTTGGCCTCTAAATAATTGCTCGTTCGAAGCGATATCCTTTTCCCTCCGCTTTGAGGAATTGAACAATAATAGACCCCGTTGTCTCTTTTATATACTGTCATTTGACTATTTCCAATTTTATATGCCCGCTAGATTTGTGCAAATTTCCGAGTTTTGAGACGGCCCGGCGAAGGTGTTCCGGGGACAGGTGGGAATAGATCGCTGTCACTGTCAAATCGCTATGCCCGAGCAGTTCTTGAACCGATCTGAGGTCGGCGCCGGACATCACCAGGTGAGAGGCGAAGCTGTGTCGGAGGTCGTGCAACCGACCGGACATTTCAAGACGTCTCATCAGGCGGCCCCACCGGTGCGTAATCCGGTCCGGGCTATTCCAGCATGCCCATAGCCGGCCGACCGGGGCCGCCTTGGCTCTGCGCGCCAAAACTTCGAGCGCCATGGGTTCCATCGGCACGACTCGGCCGCGGGTTTTGCTCGTTCGGACCGTCAAAAGGCAGCTTGCGGCGTCGACGTCCCGGGCCGTCAGGTGCCACAACTCGGATCGGCGCAACCCGGTATAGAGAAAAACCGTTATCGCGTCGTGGAAGTCCTTGTCGCCGGCGATTTCGGCAAAGATCCGTTTCAGTTCGGCCTCGGAATAGAATCGCGGCGGGGCCGGATCCACCTTGATCCGCTGGCATCGGTCGTATGGGTTGGATTTCAGGATTTCCCACTTGACCGCCTGGCTGAATGCGGCCCGAAGGTGCCGATAGGTGATGGCCACCCCGGACCGCTTGAGCCCGGACCGAATCAGGTCCGTGTGGAATTCGTCGAGGCGCTTCGGCGTGATCGCCGTCAACAGGATTGACCCGCCGATCCATTCGACCAGCTTGTTGACCGAATAGGTATCGCGCTTGTGGGCCTTCTTGTGGGCCTCACAATGGCGCCGGTATTCCGTGGCGAATTGTGCCAAGGTGGTCGTTTTGTCGCGCTCCAGGGCGACGAGGTTGCCCCGGAGAGCTTCGCGTTTGGCCATCGCAAAGAGCCGTTCGGCGGTCTGTTTGTCGCGGGTCTTGAGGCTTTTCCGCCGGTTCCCGGGCAGGGCGATGTACCAGGTCCCGCTATCGCGTTGATAGAGGCGCATAGGCAGGGGCATTAGCATAGCCCGGCCCTCCTGGCAAGGTCGTTGAAAAGTGCATCCTCTTCGCCAGATCCGGCATTGTATTCGTCGATGCTGGTCCGGTCCACGACCCATCCACCCACTGGCCGCTTGCGGGCCTTGATTGAGTCGGCCTCGATGAGTCGCATAAGGCTGTTGCGAGACATCCCGGCGTATTCGACCGCCTGGCGGATCTTGAGCCAACGGGGGGGTTGCGCGTCATTCATTCGGATACTCCGCTTCAATCAGTACCTGGAGACAGTGCATGGCCTTTTTCAAGTCCTCAACGCCACCCTTAAATCGATGTCGGCAAACGTATTTGACGATATTCCCTTCTGCAAACGGGATCCGGTTTCGGATCAGAAACTCCAGCGGTTCGATCACGAACTGCTTGTAGTGGTTCCCGCCCTCCTGGCGTTCCAGGGCTTTCAACATCTTCCGGGCCTGTTTCAGCTTCGGGGTCGGGACCAGGCCGGCCGGTTTCTTCAGCCCCTCCTTGATTTTCCTCTCGAACTTTTTGGCCTCGGCGCGCTTCAGCGTCGGGGTCGGCAAGACCGGTTTCGACATTTTTCAGCTCCAATCTGCAAACGCCCTGAATCGGGCATCCGGTTTCGAAAAAATTATCCTTGTGCAGTTCCCGGAATAGCCGCGGTGCAAAGCGGCATTCCGGGATGAGCATGCCGGTGGAAAGGGGGCAGCGGGACGGGAGGGTCATTCCGGCACCAGCGGCGGCATTTTTCGCAGCGCCCGCCACTCGGCAGCCTTAACAAGCTCCCGCAACTTGGCCTCGGCGCTGTCGGCGCGGTCCCGCTGTTCTCGATACTCAGCAAGCAGGGCCGTGTGGTCCTCGCATAGGGATTGGTGTTCGAGTTCAAGTTCTCGCAGCTTGGCCTTGGTTCTGAGATATTCGTCCTCAACAAAGCTCTGTGACATCACCCCTCCAATCTCACCGCAAACTTCCCGGGCTCCCAACTCAGCGGCGTTTTGCAATCCCGGATCGCGTTGTTGAGCGTTTTGAACGCCTCTTCGATCTCTGCCGGAAGCGAACCATCGTCATCAGGTAGAAGATCATGGTAGTAATCTTCGGGCTCAATTTCCCTGGCAAATACGGGCTCGCAAATCAAAAGCCGAAGATCCTTCACTTCTATTTCGTTTTCGTCGGCGGTGTCGTTGACCTCGGACCAATCAGAAAAATACCGGTCCAGTTCCTCGGAATAGACCGGCCCTACTTCATCCCACCGGCGGCGCTCCAGGGCCTCGTACCGTTCGAGTTCGGCTTTCCGTCGGCATTCATCGCATGCGGTGTAGCGCTTGGGCGCCGGCTTGCCGCATTTCTGGCATGGCCTATGGGTGCATCCCCTGTATCTGGCCAGGTCTTCACTATTCCCGCAAAATACCCCGTCCCGGCTCACCCACCCCTCGATGTCCCGCCGATAAGTCGCCGCGGCCGGATCGTCGAACATCACCATCTTTTCGTTTTTCATCTCCCCTCCAGGTAAAGCGTTAGGCGCCGGCCTTCCCGCCGGCACTCGATCCCTTTTAGAGCCCCGGGCCGCTTGCGCAAATAGTGGCTGATCGTGGCCCGGGCCGTCGCCTCAGAAGCGTAGTGGTGCCGAACCTTCGCCATGGCCTCGTTCAGGCAGATCCCCGGGCATTGCGCCACCAGGTCGATCAACTGGCGCCGGGTCTCAGCGAACGGGGTCCAGTGCAGGCCCGAGGCGGTCCCGGCCGGCGCGTAGGTCTTTTGCGCCTCGACAAGGCACCACTCAACCTTCCGTCGGCACATGGCCGGCCGGGTGTAGACGCGGACCGATCGGCCGACCGCCATCATGCCAATGCCGTTCTGATCGCAGAACCGGCGCGCCGCCGCCCGGCCGCGGGGGGCCGAACTGGTGGCCGGAAACGCAACCGAAACGAAATGAGCCCGGCCCATCCACAACATGGCCTGTTCGAGCAGGGCCAGGCTCAGAGTCGTTTTGCACTCCACCACCCACCGAAGAGGCCCCACCGCGCCAACGATGTCAGCCACCGCGCCGTATGTTTCCCGCTGGACCTCCTGGTAGACTTCCCAGTGCTGGGCCTCCAGCCACGCGACGACACGGGCCGCCAACGCCTCTTCCCGAGGTTTCCTCATACCATTCTCACCAGTCTGGCCAGGTAGGCCCGCGGGTTCATTTTGTTGATGGCCGCCAGTTCGGCCAGCTTTTTACGTTAGCCTTCCATCGCCAGCTTGATCGCCCGGCGCACCCGCTCAAAATCGTCATGTGAAAATGCCGCAAACAGCGTCCCGCCGTAATCATCGCCCCGGCAGGCCATATCTGCATCTAGCCAACGCAACACCTCCAGCATTTCGGGGGCGGCGGCAATCAGTCGGGCATTGGCCTCGTGTTCTTCCTTGCTGATACTGCGCGGATCACCTTTGCCGCAGTCAAAATAGTTGACCATGGCAATGTGTTTGCAGCCTGAAGATATTGCTGTTTTTACATTTTCACCCTCAATTCTCCATGGGGCATTGCTGTGTACAGGGTAGTCCTTCCCGCTGTAGGCTGTTTTGTTGTCGTTCATATCGTCTCCCTTATTTCCTCAATGAGTGTTTCCAGGTCCGAGCATTCTTGCTCAAGTGCTTTATGCAGGGCTTTATTTTTATGTGCTCCTTGCATTTCTGAGTACAGCCGCCCGAGCAACGACGCTTCCAAGTACGGCAAAGACCTTCTTAGCAGTTCACCGCGTAACAAGTTTTCGGCAATCTGCTTCTCTTGGTGGTTTTTCATCAAGCAAGATTCACAAATACGATTCTCGCTATGGTTACATTGAGTTATCATTACAAAATCCCCTCCTTATCGTCGCGTTCTTCTGGGTTGAAATATCCTTCGGCTTTCCGGCACGCCTCAGACCATGCCGTTATTTCCGATGCGTCAACCTCAGCCTCGAATGGCTTTGCTTGGATTTTATCTTTCGGCTGCAGATGCCAAGCCCAATCTGATATCGGAGGCGTTACAGGGCCAGCCCAAAGCACTTCTTTCGGCATTTCTGCCAAGGTCCGTCTCACGGTTGAGCCGTAGAACTCAACCACGATACGGCCTTCATTCCACATTCGTTCGTGGTGCGGGTTTCCATCGCCTGATGGGATTTCTTTTAAACAGATCCCGACGCCTGCGATAATCGGCCCCCAAGTACAATCCCGGATATCAGACCCATTCGCAACACGGTCAAAGTCTCGTTTCATGACCGGGCCAAGATACCAGTAATATCCTGCCCGTTTCGGTTTTTCAGATGTCCATTTCATCGTTTATCCTCCTGAAGCATAACGGTTGAGTTAAGCGGTGCGCTTTTTGCGTCCGCTTGACCCGCTGGTTAGCCATTTATGGCTTTGCTTATTGCCGTTCTGACTTTTTCAAAATCACCACGTGAAAACATACAGCCGCCAAACTCGTCATCGCGGCAATCCATCTCATTGTCCAGCCAGCGGAGCACTTCCAGCATTTCAGGCGCTGCGGCGATTAACCGGGCGTTGGCTTCGAAGATATGCCGTCTACCCTGCACCCCACGCGAAGAAGTGGCGCACACCGGGTTCCCGGAGCAATCCTCGACGATCAACCGGCCTTCACGGTCCGGGACAGTTCCGGCAGTGACCGACCAAGGACCGGCGCTATGGATGGGGTAGTCTTTATCAGCGTAGGCGGTTTTGTTATCCGACATTGCTTGCCTCCATATTCATAATTCGTAGTATGTAATGCATGCACCCCTCTTGCGCGTCCAGCATGCCGCGTTTAGAAAAGCCATGCGCCATTATCGTTGCTTGTTTTTTTGAGAATGCCCCTTTAAGGCAAAGCTCAAAAGCCCGAAAAAAATGATCAGGTTTAGCCTTCATCTTCAAATCCCTCAATATGAATCTCTGTATAGTCGATCATAACCTTTGCCGGTTCTTGATCTTGGCCATAGACAAAGACATGGCAACCTCTGACTGCCGTTGTTACTGCGCTTTCGATGGCTTCAGCGTCGGTTATTTCACCATCCGGATCGCAGCAGTTTTCAAACTCGTCACCGTCCGGGCATGGCAATTCAACGATTAAATCCACTTCCGATCTTACCGTGTATATTCTTCTCTTGCTCATGGTTCCTCCTGAAGGCTAACAACGTTTAGACGGCGCTTGCGGCCTAAACCTTTTTGGCCTGGCGCCGGTAGATCGTGATTGATGATTCCGAGCAACCCAGCGCCTGAGCGCTTTGGCGCACCGACAATCGATACGGATCTTCGGCCAGCTTCCCGGCAATGGTGGATCTCAGGGCCACGACCGCCGGCAGCCTGCACTTTGGGTCTCGGAGCGACTTGGTCTCGATGCCAGATCTACGGCAGGCGGCGGTGATCATGTTTTCCACTGGGTCAACGTCCTTTGACGGCATGATTTTATAGCCTCCGTTTCCGTATCCGTGGCCGCACATATTGGTCATCCGGTCCGGGACCGACGAACATCGATCTCCGATTGCTGCAACGTATGAGATTCTGTCGTTGCAGTTCTTGCATCGGCTGTCCCAAATTTTGTTCTCGTTTTTCAGGTCGCAAGACAAACAGGGATTTCGCATCGCCACCTCCTCAGCGGATGCCAGTGTGACCAAAGCCGCCTTCGCCGCGTTCGGTATCTGACAGGTTTTCGGATATTTCGAACCGAACGTGGATTATCGGAGAAATCACGCCCTGGGCGATCCGGTCGCCCTTGCGGACCAAAAACCGTTCGGGGCCGGAGTTGTGAAGCAGGATCCCAACCTCCCCGCGATAATCGCTATCAATGGTGCCCAGAAAAGACTGGACACCGAGTTTGCTGATTCCGGATCTGGGCCGGATCTGCATCTCCAGCCAGTTCGGTATTTCGAAGGCCAGGCCGGTCCCGACCATCACGGTTTGACCGGGCCAGACCTCGGCATCGGCCGCGGCCCGCAGGTCAAAGCCGGCCGCACCGGCGGTCATGTACTTTGGAGTGTCGATGTCAGATTCTGGATCCATCTTTTTAACTCGTACTGTGGTCATGTCGCCCTTTCAGATCAGAATGGCATTTCGTCAATATGGATGGCTTGCACCACCAGGCTGGGAACGGCTTTTGCGACCGATTCAAAGAGCAAGAATTCACCGGCGCCGTAGCGTTGCTGCAACCGGATCAACTCTTTTTCGGCCACGTCCTTGTCGACATAAAAACACCGGGGGAAACCCTCGTCCAAAACCTTTTGCCCGACTGGAGCATAGTCGTGGATCTCAGCGCTTCGCAAACTCGCGACGTTGATGATGCACCAGAGTTTCATGGCCGACCTCAAAACGGAATGTCGTCGTCTTGGTAATTGCCGTTGATCGGCCCGTACTGGTTGGGATCCGCGGCCGGCGGACGGTTGCCGCCATCGCCCCGGTCTCCCAAAAACTGGACCTCGTTGGCCACGATTTCGGTGGTGTAGTTGGTGTGCCCGTCCTTTTCCCACTTGCGGGTTTGGAGGCGCCCTTCGACATAGACCTGGCGCCCCTTGGTCAGGTATTCGCCGCAAATTTCCGCCAGTTTGCGGAAGGCCACGATCCGGTGCCACTCGGTCAGCTCCTTTTTTTCCCCGGTGTTCTTGTCCTTCCATTGCTGGGATGTGGCGACGGAAAAGTTGCAGACCGCCGTTCCATCCTGGAAGTGCTTGACCTCGGGATCTTGCCCGAGGCGGCCAACGATAATAACTTTGTTTACTCCCGACATTTCGATTCCTTTCTGTTTTCCAGCCCGTCTGTGATTTCTTCCAGTGCGCGAAACATGAAAAGCAGCGCGTATTCCATCCGTGTGATGTTTACCGGCGTTTCGGTTTTCCCTTCAATGACATCGCGGCCGAGTTTGCAATTCAGTCTGGCACGGTAAAAAGAGTTGATTTTTGGGCCTGTCATATCTGCGCCTCCACTTCCCAAAATCGCGCCGCATCGTTAGCGCGGTCATAGGTCTCAGGCTTGTCAAAACGCCGGTCGAAATACCGATGCAATGCAAACATCTTTTTGCCGGCCGAAACGATTGCGTCGCGTTTTTGGTCGCTCAAAACGGGCTCGATGGTCCCGACGATGGCCAGGGCCGTCGATGTCAGAAAAACGGTGTCCGCGTCTCCGGCGAACACCTTGGTTTCGAACCGTTGAAGCGCCGCGTAGATTCGATTAACCTCCTTTTCGTTCAGTTGGTCGGGCCAGGCGGTGAATGCTTTTTGGGTCGCATCTTTGGCCTTTTTGCACAGATCGAGAACGGTCTTGTTCCTCGGTCTGTCTCGATAAATCCGCTCGATCAGATGGGCCACCGACTCGGTGACCGCGATCGTTGCCAATACGTTTCTGGTTGCTGCCGATGCCATCACGCCCCCCGTGAAAAACGATTGAAAAACCGTCGAATCCTATACAAAAGGCTGTATTTGAAACGATACGCAATCCACCGACCGCTATCCTTCCAGAACTCCAAAACTCCCCACGGATACCATCGGAATTTTCGCGCGTATGTGACGAGTTTGCACCGTTGGCAAACGCCGGCGGCCTCGACCTCGATGCACGAATGCCACTCCCGGACAACTCCCCGCAGGCGCCCGACCGGCCGGCCACAATCGACGCAAAAAACCTCAAGTTCCGTCAAGCTCAGATCGATCCTGGAATGTTTGATCGGGAGCTTGATCGGCTCCCAGTCGAGATATTTCTTGACCCCTGGATTCATCGCACTCCCCACGGCACCGCCACGGCCGGAAACCGCCGCCGGTTCCCACGTCGCGGGCCGGCCCCGTCCAGCCGGTAGGTGTTTTTGACGTGCTCAAGGCACTGAGCCAGTTCGTACCGGTTCATTTCTCCCCGGGGCTTGCCCATGGCCTCCCGGATCTCGGCATTGATCCGCTGGGGCTTGTAGAAAAATGACGAGGAAAAGGCCCGAACATGGGATTCGATCGCGTCTCTGAGTTCTGCCTCGATTTCCGACGGGGTCTTAGGGATCGGGGCCGGGATGATCTTAGCAACCTTGCCGCCTCCCAACGTGTATTGCCGACCGGATGTCATTTTGGACCCGAGCGGCGTAATCCCGTGTCGGTTCCCGCCGTTGCCGAACTTTTCGTCGAACAAATCGCCCTGTTTGACCTGGCCCCGTTCCCGCAAAAACGGGAGTTGTTCCGACTGGATCGACGCGACAACGGAGCGCATCAGCGGGTCATCCGGGGCGAAGACGTGGGCGATCTGGTGCTCGTATTCGATTTCGTTTTGGACCCGCACAGACCTGGAAAGCATCTGGATCAGCCACCCCAAGGCCCGGATGTGGGTCAGCGAACAGATATGGGTGATGGGCTTGACGCTCATGCCCTCGTGGGCCATGGCGATGCTGACCAAAACATCAATTTTACAGGCGCGAAATTGCTTGATTGCCCGCTGGGCCGCCTCGGATTCATGGGACGTTGCGATGTCGGCCGAGGCCACCTTGCGGCGCACATATTTCAGGGCCGCGTCGGCATGCTTTTTCCCGGCCGTCACCACCAATAGCCGAGACCAAGGGTTGAAATCCCTCCGTGCCTGCCAGTGCTCGATTGCCTGGTCAAGTAGCTGTTGACCGTACCCGGTATCGATGGCGGTAAAGATCGCCTTCGGGGCGTCGGAATTCCTAACGGATGCCAGGGAGTCGTAGTTGACGATATCGCCCGATTCGTCCTTCCATGACACCTGCGCGTCCCGGAAATGGAATTTGATCGGGATGATGGCCTTTTCCTCAAGGGCATCCTTGCGAGAATAGTTGATCACGGCGGTATCACCGGAGCCATCGAGCATCGGTTCGCCGCCGGCGTAGCGGATGAACGCAATCGGCTGGCCATCGGCACGCATCAATGTTCCGGTCATCAGCACCAGGACCGCGGCCTGATCGACGATCGGTTGCAATCTCTGGTGCCACAACCCGTCTTTTTCGACATGATGGAATTCGTCCAGCACGACGATGTAGCGGCGTTGAGACACCTCGTTCAGAACCGTTCGTTTGTCGTCGATGGCGATGGCCTGATAGGTGGTGACAAAGCCCTGTGTGCCGCGGCATGGATCGACGTCGTTCGTGCTGGCCCGGACCGTGGCGGTATGGCCGAACATGGTCCGGAAAAACGGGTCGATAAAGTCCTGTTCGGCCTGGTGCTGCAACGACTTGCGGGGCACGATCCATAGCAGGCGCTCCGCGTGGGTCGGGATCAGCTTGGAGGCGATGGCCGGCAAAGAGCTTTTCCCGGCCCCAGGGCAGGCGTTAACAATGATGGTGCGCGTTTCGCCGCCGGAACGGATCGAGTCGACAACGGACATCATTTCGCGTTGGTGTTTTCTTGGACTACCGGATGTCATTCCAGATATCTCCATTTCTGATCTCTGAAATTGTTGATCGGGAAACACCGTAGCGGCGACCAATTTCAGTTTCAGAAAGACTTGTTTTCGACAAATAAAACCTGATCCCCATCACCTTCGCCGGGGTGAGTTTCGACGTGCTCCTGTTTCGGACGTTCTCTCTCGTTGTTACCCACCTGCAATTTTTCGGGCAATAATCGCAGTCGTTGTCGATTCTATCGATCTCAAGGCCACCGGCGTATCCGTTTTCGATCGCCCATTGTCGGAACACAGAAAAATCGTTTGCCCATTCGTCACAAATCGTAATGCCCCGGCCGCCATACCTTCTTCGGTATTTCGAGTTGTGGTTAAGACACCGATCTTTCATGCCGGTCCATATGCGGTAGAGCCTTGTTCCTTTGCCGTTATGTTTGGTCCGAACGCAACCGCATGAGGTTGAAAGGCCTCGGGTGAGGTTCGAGGTTGTGCATTTAGCAATTTTTCCGCAATCGCATTGGCAAAGCCACAAGACCTTTTTGCCCAGCCTCTCGTCGAGCCTTTCTTTGACTTTAAGCATTCCGAATCTCATGCCGGTCAAATTTAATGCTGCTACCATTTCATTCCTCGCGTTTCAGTTCGCCTTCACCAGATCGAACCCGCTTTTGCGGGGCTTGCCGTCGGAATAGATCCGGCGCTTGAGGATCGTCACTTCCCGTCCCGAGGGTGCCCTGGCCACCACATGCCGGTAATAGCTTCCGGTATCGATGATTTCCAAAACCCGTCCCTCGCACCGCGGGTCATTGTCTTTGAGCTTGTCTCCTGGTTTCATGCCTCTCCCTCCAGCCGGTATTGCCATATCGGTTTGTCGTCGCACCTGATGCGCCTGGACGCGATCTCTATCCCGTTGGCGCGCAGTTCGGCGATGCAGCTATTGACCGCGCAGATGTTCGCGTCCCGGATCATGTCCCGGGTGCTTTTCCATTCTCCGGTTTCGAGGGCCGACAGGGTGCGTTGCAACCGTTCGCTGTTTTCGAGTCGGGCGAAATTCATCGGTGTTCACCATTCCTTTCCCGCCATTGCCATTCCTTTTCGGCGGCGGGATATTGACTCCATGTTCGGTTGCCGCCCATCTGCAAATGCGTTCGACATACGAATCCTGGTCGTGGAAAAACTCGACGGTTGACATCTTGGCGGTCGATCCGCCGATCGTCGAACCGTCGAGTTTCGACACGATGGGGTTAAAAAGACGCTTGAGTTCGGTGTGCATGTCCTCGGGGTCGTACCCGAAAAAATCGCCGAGGATCTTGACCACGACACCCCAGTAATAATTGTTCTGGTCATGGGTGCGGTTGTTGCGATGCTTTCGAATCACGATGTCGACTTGGGTACCGGTCGCAAAAGACCGGATGTGCCGATCCATCGCCATCCGCTCAACACCTATGATCTTGAGCGATCCGTCCACCACGTTGCCGGTGAATACTGGGGTCGGTTGCTTCATCGCAAAAATGCGTCCCGGATCAGCGCGCAGGTGATAAAAAAAGCCGTGGCAAAAAGGGCCCCCAAGAGCAACCCGGACCAAAACCGGTCCTCGCTCTTTTGCCAATCGTTTCTCCGGCGGCCTACGCTGTGCCGACGATCGGGAATTGCGACTTTTGGAGGGTCTCGATCAAGTTCGTTTCTCATATCGATCCTTTGGAGAGCATGGTTCTACCGGGCAAGTGCGGGCTTTCGGGATGTGCGTTGGCAAACGCTTTCATCACCGCCAGTACCCATGAGATTTCACCGCAAACTTTACAGCGCATGACCTGCCCCTCGGTGTCGATTACGGTGTTTTTTCTCATTCGACGTGAATCCCTCCGTTGAAAATGATCTGGTGATCGGCAAGCCCGACGCACTCGGGCTTGTGGCTGATGAAGAAGATCGAGCCAAACCCGCCGAGTCGCAGGAACTCGCGGTACATGGCGATGAATGACCGCGCCGCCTCCGGATCCAGGGCGCCGTCTTCTTCGTCGGCGAAAGCGGTTCGGAAATCACGGCCGGATTTCTGTTTGGCCACCAGGGTCAGGGCCAGGCGTAGGGCCTTGAGGTCCCACGTCTTTTCGCCGCCGGAAAACTGGCCGATGGCTTCGCTCGATCCATCCTCCCGTGTCACCACCGGCAAAAGCACTTCCCGGCCGTCGTCGTCTTGCGTCCGCAACTCGATGCTGTGGGCCGGCCCGTAGGTGGCCGTCAAAAGGTCGTTCGCGTACCGGGCGATCAGCGGCGCCGTGGCGTCAATCTCTAGGGCCCGCAGACCGTTGGCGCCGGTCGCGGTTTTGAGGTAGGCCCATTCGGCGGCCTGGGTCGAAAGACCGGCCAGTCGGGTCCGCATGGCCCCGATCTTCTCCCGGACCGATGCAACATGCCTTTCGTCCGCCTCGATCCGGGCCAAGGCGGCGGTCTGGCCCATGATCTGCTTGGTCAGGTCATCGATGGTCCGCCGGTGCTCTGCGATTTCGGCCTCAAGCGCGCCAACCTGAATCGTCGCCTCGTTGGCGGCCATCGCTTTCGCCTGGGCCTCGTTGAGTCGGCTTTCGGCGGCGTCCAGGTCCTTTTGGATCTCGGCAAGCTCCTCTTTTCCGGACTCCCTCAAGGCCTCAAGGCTCACGTTGGCCCGTTCGACCGCCTCTTTGGCCGGGCCGATCTGCTCACGGGCGCCCCGGATCTCGTCGATCCGCTCGGCCGCGGCCTCATGCCTGGCGGCCAACTCTCTGTTGAGGCGGATCCGCTCGGTGAGGTCGTCGACGTCCGCCTGGATTTTATCTTTTCGGGCCTGGGCCTCGGCCACCTCGTTTTCCATCGTCTGCTTGACGTTCTGCAAACCGGCCTTGACTTCCCGGCCGCGCTCGACGTTTGCGGCCAGGGCCTGCTTGGCCGCGGCAAGCTCGGCGTCGTTTTGTTTCGCCTCGGCTTCGAGGCGCGTTATTTCGGTCACGATTCGGGTGTCCTCGGCCTTCAACGCCTCTTTTTTTGCCGGCAGGGCCTCGGCGGCGTCCAGGGCGGACCGGATGAAAGCGCAGTCCTCTGAGTTGCACCGGTACGACCGGCCGCAGACCCCCCCGACCGGCTCGTTGATGGTGACCGTGCCCCGCTTTTCCAGGTCGGCGGCCTGGCGTTCGAGACCGTCGATCTCGGCCCTGAGACGCGGCGCCTGGGATCCGGCCAGCAGGTTTCCCCGGGCCGTCGCGATCTGGTCGACCTTGCGGCCCAACTCGTTGACCCTGGCAGCAAGCGGCTCGTACTCGGCCCGGAACGATTCCAGGCTCTTTTCCAACTCGGCGATGTGCCGGCCGCGGCACGCCCGGATGTCGTCGATCACCGCATCGGCCGACCGGATCCCGCGCAGCGCGAAATCCCGCTCCTGTTCCATCGCGACGATGGCGGCGCGCAGGGCCTTTGCCTGCTCGGCCGCATGCTCGACCTCGGAGGCCGTCGCCAGAATAGCGGTCAGGCGGTCCCATTCGGCGCCGGCCCGGTCGACGTTGGCCCGGGCATCCGTCACCGCCTGATTGATACCGGCGCGCCGGCGGCCGATTTGAACGGTGATTTCGGCGACGCGCACCTTCGCCGCCTCGACCGCCTCGGCCGCCGCCTCGGCCTTCGCCGCATCGGCTTTCGCCGCGTCGAGTAGGCGGACCGTTCCGTCGAGGGTCCCGTTTGCCAGCCGCCGCTTGAGTTCCAGGGCCTCGATTTCGGATTCGGCGTCCTCACGCCGGGTCGAAAGGGTGATGCTGTCGGAAATCGACGCCTCGGCGACCTGGATATCGCGCTCGATGTTTGCGACGGCGCGCATGAACCTGGCCTCGGCGTCCTTGGCGGTCTTTTCCCACCCGAAATACCGGTCCAGGCGCAAGAACTCGGCCATCAACCGCTTGAAATCGGCCGGCTTGATGTCGGAGAGTTTGGCCGAGCCTTGGGCAGCGAAGACCGAGTTGAAAAACAGGTCGGGCGATCCGAGCAAGGCTTCGATGGCCGACGTGAACGACGAGATTTTGCCGTCCACCGTCGGTATCCCGTCCTTCCAAAGATACCCTTCGGACCGGCCCGACTGGGCATCGATCTTGACCAGGGCACGGTAGTCGTGGCCGTTGAGCCTGAAAGAAAGGTCTTTTTCCGAGTCTCGGAGATAGACGTGGTTCTTGAGCGCCGGGTTCGGGCGGCTGACCACCTGCGGGAACGGTTGCATTTGTTCCAGAAGGGTCGTCTTGCCGGCGCCGTTGCGGCCGGTCAGGGCCACCAGACCATCGATACCGGACAGGTCCAGTTCGATTTGATCGACTCCGAGGCCATGCCGGATCCCCTTGAAGCCTCTGAGACGGATGCCTTGTAATTCCATGGGTGCCTCCTTATCGAATCGCCGCCAGAAGCCAGCGGTTAAGAATTTTGGTCGCGCCCTCGATGTAGCCTCGGCACCAGGTCAGGCAAAGTGCGGCCTGGCGGCCGTCGGCGCGAAAGAGTTCATCGAGTTCTTGCGCTAGCCAGCGCCAGTGCTGATTGACGGCGGCCGGGTTCCCGTTGGTGCGGGCGCATTCCATGGCGGATTCGGCCGCGATGGAATCGTTGGTTCCGGCCCATTGACCGGAAAGGCGATCTTGAATCTCGAATCGGTTCACGCCGCCCTCCGATCTTCGTTCGGGACGATCCCGTCGGCCTCGGCCTCGACGGCGGCCAGCAGGGATTCCGGGTCGATGTCTTCGAGCGCATCGGCCTTGTCCAGGACCCCGGCCGGAACGAGTTCGCCGCTCATGGCGGCTCTCTGTTCAATTTTTTCTCGCAACCGCTCGATTTCGAGCATCCGGGCGGCCCGGACGTTGGCGCGGGCAACCCGGGTGCGGACAACCTCTATCGATTGGGCGCCGGGGAAGACGTCGGGCAGGCCGATTTCCATGTCGTCGAAAATCGCCTCTTCGTCCTGGTAGAATTTGATGGCGACTCGGACCATGGCGCCTTCGACCGTGGCCCCTATGGTGTAGGGCGCGCAGGCATCTGCGGCGGCCACTGTGATGGCGGAAACCGGGTTGGCGGGATAGCGAGTAAAATCGTGAGAAACTATCAATCGGCGGCGGGTCGGGGTCTCGATGAATCGATGGTCCCATGCGCCGGCGTAGTCGCCATCGTCCTTCTTTTCGTGGATGTAGAACCCCTTGGCGTCCAACTCCCCCCATGTGTTGATCTGCGGCGATCCGGCGTAGAAGATCGGTGCGGATCCGATCCGCTGGGCCTCGTGGATGTGGCCGAGACATACCAGGTTGGGGTTTCCGGCCATCATCTGGTCGCGGGAAACCTCGATGTCCACCCCGGTCAGCATTTGGGTCGGGGAGATAAAGGCGCCGGTCGTGTTCCAGTGCCCCACCAGGATGTGGGGCACGTTGCCGATCTCGGCGGCGGACGCGGCCAGACCCAAAAACATGGCGCTCAGGCCCTGAGCGATCAGAGCGTCGGTCTCTTTGATGTCCGATCCTGGCACCAGTCCGACAAGGTGCTCCTTGGTCGGGGCCGGCACCAGGGACACGACGGCGATGATCGGGGCGGGAGCGCCGCCGGATGTGACGGCCTCGTACTGCTCGCGGTCCCAAAGATTCCCGTTGCGGGTCAGGACCAGTTGGAGGGGGCCGTCAACGGCGGTCCGGATATGGTTGGCGGCGCCGATCAGGTCCAGGACCTCGGAGGCCTTCCCGTCGTGACTCCGGGTGCCCATGACCCGGGCCACCGGGGCGACGTCGGCCATCGCCTGCATCCAGCGGTGAATGTACTTGACGGCCGGAGAGTCGGCCCGGACAAACTGGCTGTGAAAGATGTCGCCGGCATCGATGATCAGGTCGGGGCGTTCGGCCCGGGCCACTTCGAGGATGTGGCCGGTGCATTTTTCAATTTCGTCCAGGTCCTCGGCGCGGGCGTGGACGTCGGCGAAGTGGAGAATTCTCATAGTTCGTACCTCCGCTTGAAATTATGAGACGCCACCAGCGTCTTGCGGTGGCACCCGCGGCAAAACGGGTTGCCGCTAAGATCGACGCTCAACGGCCCGTGACAGACCGGGCACCGTTGCGTGTTGGACCCGACCGTGACACGGTGGAGTTGGCGCAGTTGGGCCGCCGTGCGAACCTCTTCGGGGAATTCTGGATATTGCTTCATGGCCCCCTCCAGATCAAAGTGGAATGTCGTCGGTGGTCGTGTCGGGTTTGGCCAACAGCTTGGGGTAAAAGCCGTTGAGGGCTTTGTCCGAATACTCGTCGAGGGGCTTTTCGAGCACCCCGGGAAGGCTGACACCCTTGCGGGCCGCCACGATTTCGATGGCCAGTTGCTTTTGACGGCGGCCCAGCGATGCAAACGCGGCGGCCGTCGTCGGTGGGACGAATTCGGGCGGGACGGGGGCGTCCGCCGGCGGCAGATCGTAGGGGTCGGGGTTTTGAGGATCAACGGGGGGCGGCGGGTTGTCGTAGGGGTCGACGTCCGCCATCGAAGATTCGCCGATGTCTACCGTGTCGGAGTTCTCGACAGGGGCCGGCAAGAATCCGGCCGCCTGGGGGCCGAAGATCGCCCCTGCCACCGACTGGATCGAGGCGGCGCGGAGCAACTTGACCGTTTCGGGGTCGGAGTAGTCCGGGGCAACGACGCACCGGACAATTACGAATGGCTTTTTGAGGGTGTCAATCGAATGGCACCCGCCGAGGCCGAACAGTTTTCGCAACGCAACCGCCTTGGCATCTGACATGCAGAGCTTGAGCCGTTGCTTGCGTCTGGCCCTGAAGTCCCGATTGACGCAATACTCCGCGTTTTCGCGGCCTCTGTATTGGTCCACCAGGTCGTCGCGCAGAAAATCCAGGTCGAATTCGGCCTGTCCCATCCAGGCCACGACCTGCCCATACTCCTTTTTAACGAACACCGTCGCCTCACACATGAGGTATGTGGGCGTCGACGTGATGACCCGGGTCTTTTCCGGCACCCATCCGGCGCCGGCAGCAACCGCCAGGCGTTCGAGCGGCGCAAGGTGAAGGGCGAAACCCTTGGCGCCCTTCGGCGTGAAAATGTCCGGGCCGTTATTGTACTTGTCGGTGGTCGTGTCGAGCCTGACCTCTTCGACGATCAGGCGGTGAAGTTCCGGGAGACCGAACGGATCGCAAAACATGATCATGTTCGCGCCCTGTCCCTGATAGGCGCGGATCCGCTCGATTTGGGCCGCGTTCGAGCCGGCCCGGGGGATCATTGGGGTTGCTGGTGCGGGGTTTGCCATAGAGCCTCCTTCGTGACGGGTGTGAACGGTGCGGGTCCCTTGCCGTTTGCCCTATGCGCGTTGGCTATGCCGGTCCGCCTCGGGCTTCCCCGCGTCAACTCAGGCGTTTCACTGGACCGACAGCCGGGGCCGTCGGAGCGTTAGGGGCCGTTGCGAGGATGTTGGGGCAATATTACCCTGGGTGATAGGAGCGGTCAAGAGAAAAAATTTACTTTAGGTAATATTTTGGGACAAAAGTGGAGGTTTTATCGGAGGACGAGACAAAAAAAAGCCCGACCGGGTGGTCGGGCTTCTGAAGGCTGCTTGGAACGTCTATTTTTCTGTCAAGGTCTTGACAATTTTGCGCTCGGGGTGTAGGGTATAAATATAATAATATTTAGTTATATTGATGTCTTAAGCAACACCAACCACAACATATTGTGTCTTGATGTGCAAGGAGGGATAGGCATGGAACGATTCGCTTCGTCCAACCAGGCTTTCGCTGTCGGCGCAAGGGGGGCGGACCACAGCGATTCCTACCCAAACGGGCTATCTTTGGAATACAAGAGAAATTACGGGACTGCCCGGAGGAATATTGACATCTCTGATATCGTGAACAATCCCAACGGCCTTGGCATCGCTTGCGTTTTTGGTCCTGGCTTCTCTGAAAAGGTCTCCGACTTGCCCTTCGTCAACACTTGTTCGTTCCCTGATGATTGATCCTATTCGGCTTTGGTCCTGAAGAATTGTTTCCAGTCTTTCCCGGATGTTTTTTTCCTCCAGCCGGCACCGCTGATCTACATCGAAGCCAACCCCATGAAACATAAAGGTGCTGTGGGGGCAGGCATACCTCTGTTCTCCTGCCAAAAAAATCGCATTTCCTATTGAGTCCACATTTCCGACATTGTGAGTGATAAGCCTAAATGGCATCGCTCTAAGCGAATTATATATCGTTAGACCATGCATGACAGACCCGCCGGGGGTTGAGAGCATTAGATATACTTCATCAATCCCTCTGTTTACCTGTTCCGCCATAACCGCGATAAGGGTTTCGGTAGTATGGGGAATGATTTCAGCCGAAAACGAAACATATACCGTCATCTGCGACATCCTCCTTTTTGACACTCAGATCTTTGCAATTAGCTCCACCACTTTCCCCACCACACAGAAGTCCACCGCACCATCCTTCAGGAATACCATGTCCGGGTATTTGGGGTTCAGGGCCTTGAGGCGGATCTCGGTACCGTTCTCGTAGTAGATTTTGAACGTCACGTCACCGGCGACCTTTGCCACACAAGGGTCCCCGGTGGACACCCCGATTTCCGGATCGACCACGATGATGTCTTCGGCCATATACCTGGGTTCCATGGAGTCCCCTTTTACCCTCAGGGCAAACGCCCTCCAACTCACTTCCCGACGGGCAAACACCGGCTCATCTTCGCCCGAAACCCCCTCGGGCCAGCAGTCGATGGCCTCGGCCATCTTGCCTGCCGTGACCCATGAAATCACCGGGATGGGACGGCCATGTGAGGCGCCTGGAACGGGCATAGGGGTTGGATCAATGCTTTGATCGCCTCCAAGGTTGTTCGCAAAAAACTCTGCATGTGTGACGCCGAGGGCCTTAATGATCTTCTCTTGAGTGTCATAGCCGGGCTTCTTTTTACCTGTAATTATAGAGGAAATCATTCCTTGAGACACGCCCGACAAGTTTGACAGTTTTTCCTGGCTAAGGCCATCCCGCCTTAAGAAAAACGCCACTCTATCTTTAATTTCGATACCCATCGGTTCACAAAAGAAATATTTTTAGTTGACTTCGAATATTACCGTGGGTAAAATTCCACCATGACCCTAAAAGAATACCTAACAAGAACTGGGCGAAAGCAGGTGGACCTGGCCTCTACTGCGGGGGTTTCTCAGGCCCACATCTCCCAGATCTGCAAGTTTGGCCGCCGTCCTTCACCCGACGTGGCTGCCAGGATTTCAAGGGCCACCAACGGAGAGGTGGCCGTGCTGGACCTGCTTTATCCGGACGGTGTTTTTGAAAACCAACCCGAATCGGTGGCGGCATGAAGAAGCCTCGACAAATCAAAATCGCGGAACGGGCCAAGTGCTCACCCCAGGCTCTCTGTAACATCCTCCAGGGTCGACGCAGACCATCATGGAATCTGGCCAAACGACTGGCCGCCGCAACCGGGACAGATCCGGTCTTATGGATTGAGGGCGCGCCAGACCAGATTCGGCGATGTATCGAGTCGGACCAACCCGAATCGGTGGCGGCATGAAAAAAATCATAGCTTATGACGGTGACGGTTATTGGGAGACTCCGTTTTGCATTCGCGCCACTCAATTTCTTCTTGAAAAATTGAGTACTTATAGACCGTTCCGTTCTCGAACACCTCGTCCATACTCGTCAGAAGCGTCTGTAAGGCGCGCAATTGGTCATCTATTCGCAGCAACAGAACATTGTGTGAAAGCTGCCGAATGCTTTTGTTTTGCTGTGCTAGACCTAAAATTTTTGCAACCGCTGATGCGTGCCGTGTACTGGCATCAAATCCAGACACGGCGGGGAGATCGATAATGATAAGAATTGAGTATGGTTTCAATTTGTTCCTCCCCTATGCACAACCCGAATCGGTGGCGGCATAATGACCCCTGCATCCATATTCAGGTCGTGGCGCGACAGCCAGAGGCGGTATTTCCTCCACAACCCGTGGGACTACATCAACCGCACTCCTCCGCCTCGCCCGCCGTTTCTTCGCGCAACTGAAGGTCTTCGTGCAAAATTGAGTACTTATACCGCACGCCGTTTTTCGCGAAAAAGTCAAGCACGGCGTGCAAACCTGATAATCCTTCATCTATCCGAAGCAGCAAAGCACCTGGTGACAATACTCGATCTGATTTACTTCGGGATAATAGACTGATGATTTTCTCGGAAAAAGAACGGCGCTCGGCTCCGAAAAAGCTGCAGGACGGGGGATCAAAGGTTATGAGGATGAGGCAAGGTTTCATGTTCTACCTCGATGTGTTTCGTGAATCGGTGGCGGCATGATCCAGGAAGAGAACCGTCCCGTTTGCCCGTCGCACCAGGATCTGCACATGGCCTGCATCCATGGCGGGGAGCCGGGACAACGGAGCTTTGATGGACTCTGTGCGTTTTTTCGAGAGATCGAGATGGATGTACCGGTCCGTATCGCGATAGCAGCCCTTTCCCACGGCGTGGAAGTCTACTCCTGCTGGAAATGCGGACATTGCGAGATTGTCGTGTTTCATCCCGACCCTATTGGGTGGCATTGCCGTTCGGGTTTTCCCATCGTTCTTCGCACCATTCTGGTTTTGCAGGAAAAATTGCGTACTTCAACCGAATTCTTTTTCCGTCTCGGGAGTCGAGGAGGGAAAAGAGCCGCCGCATGGTTCGCATGTGCGTATCTATGCGAATCTGTAACACATTTGATGCTATGCGCTGAATTCCTTCGATTTTTTCTGTTATACGGGACACCTTTCGGGAAATTTCTCTCCAGCCTTCGGGATGGGCTGCGAAAGATCCTTCTTCGGGTTCTATGATGATGAGAATCCATGCTTCCATACGGTCTCTGTTGCCCAAAACATGTGGCCTTGTCAATAAAAGAAAAACGTGAAGTTATAATGATTTAAAGAAATATTTACAGGCTTTTACGAAAAAAGCGAGGTCAGAATGAACCGAAAACCGACCGGGCCGCCACTGGAAACATGGCAGTTCTATTCGGCAGCCATCTACCACCTCGGTATGTCAACCCTCAACAAGCTGTACTCGGGCCTCAAATCCAAGGCCTGCCCCAAGTGCGGCGCCCTCCTCGAAGAAAGTCGCGAACGCCAGATACACCGCTGGGCCTCGGACCCGGCGACCACCGCCAGCAACCAGCGTAATCCGGTGGACCGCTACGAGGCTCTGCTCCGCAGGTTGATGGCCATCGGCGCCGTCGATGTGGCTCAGGCCGTCGTGGCCCGACAGGTCCGAATCGTTCGGCCCCACGACATGCCGGATCCGGGACGCGACACCATCGCCGAGGAATGCCTCGATGATCTGGAGGCAATCGTGGATTACCACCGGGTGCTGAGGGACCCGGACGCAAGCCCCGAAGAGGTGGATACAGCGATGGAAACGGCGATCCGCGAATTACAGCAAAACCGGACCCTCAAGTATCGCAACGAGGGTTGGGCAGGGGGTGTTTGAGGCGGACAACACTACTCACTGAGGGCTCACGGAGTACTCAGTGAGTGCTCATCTCACCCTCAAGGGGGACTCATGGCGCGCACAAGATCAGTCAAACCGGAGTTCTGGGATGATGAAAAGTTGAGTGAAATCAGTAGGGATGCCCGGCTTACATTCATCGGGTGCTGGACGCATTCGGATGATTTCGGGGTTGTCAAGGGTCACCCGGTTTGGCTGAAAAACAAGATATTTCCGTATGATACGATCACTCCGGCCGTGTTTGGGAAGTGGCTTGAGGAGCTGGAAGGGGTCAAGGCCCTGCTGCCGTTCGAGTACCATGGCGAAAAATTTTACTTCATTCGGACCTTTTTGAAGCATCAAACCATTAACCGCCCGTCAAAACAGAGAAATCCGGAACCGCCAACAGCACTCACTGAGGGCTCAGTGAGTGCTCATGGAGTGCTCACGGACGAAACAGAAACAGAAACAGAAACAGAAACAGAAACCAATAACGGATCTTCTAGCGAAGATCCGTCGTCGGATTCCCCGCCAAAAATTCCACCATGCCCCCAAAGAGAAATCGTCGAGGCCTACAACCGAATTTGCGTACCTGCTGGATGCCCCTCGATCCAGGTGTGGGACAAAGCCTCGGTCGATTGCCTGCGGACCAGGTGGAAGGAAGACCCTGAAAGGCAATCGGTCCAGTGGTGGGAATGGTTATTTACCGATCGGGTAGCGACGTCGAATTTTCTGACCGGGAAAAGCGAAAAGCAATGGCGCGCAGACCTGCGGTGGATCGTCAAGCCGTCAAATTTCGCCAAGATCATCAACGGCAACTACATCAACCGTGAGTTCGACACGGGAAGCAAGCGGACGGATCGAAATCTCCAGGCCGCTAAGGACTTTTTACGGGAGGTTGGGCATGAACGAGCAGGATGCGGGCAAATTCACTGAGATCATGGTTGGGTTGTCAGAAAATTACAGCGCCGAGTTGTCCAGAGTCGGCCTCAAGCTGCGGTTTGAGGCGTTGCGGGGCTATGCGATCGAGCAGATCGAGGCCGCCGCTGTCAAACTGCTGCGAACACGAAAATTCACCACCATGCCAACCGTCGCGGATTTCGTCGAAGCGATAGACGGCCAGGCCCCCAGTATCGAGCACAAGGCCCTGTCCGAGGCCAATCGGATCATTGCCCACCTCAACATTCACGGCGCCACCACCTGGCCGGACCTCACCGATCCGATCACCAAACGGCTGATGATAACCCGCTGGATTTATCCGCGGTGGGCCTCACAGGTCCTCGAATCGGAGTTGAAATGGTGGGCCAAGGAGTTTGTCGCCGCCTACCAGGCCGAACAAATCACCGATCCTCAACTCATCCCGCACCAGGTCAAGGGCCTCCTGGCCCAGATCGGCAACCCGGGCGATATGGTGCCCGCCCGGAAATCGTGTGAAGGCATCGAGGCCCTGAACTGATCAAAACTCAATCAAACGCAATTTAACGCAAAGGAAAAACGCAATGAAAAAGTTCTTCGTTACCTGGCTGGCCGTCATTCTCACCGCGTTTTTTGTCTCGGTCGGCATCTGCTACGCCGACCCCGTCGTCAACCCCTGGACCAACGGCAACTACAAAGCCGACACCAAGGTCACGGCCCAGACCGCCCGGATTGACTCGCTGTATCTGTTCAGCGGGGGGACTGTGTACGGGGCCAACCCCTTCGTGTTCGAGGGGGCCACGTTCGACAACTACCAGACAACCCTATCCATCACCGACCCCACGGCTGACCGGACCATCGCGCTACCGAACGCCTCTGGGACTGTCGCACTGACCCCGTTTAACGCCTACGAGTTCGAGGGGACCACGGTAGACGATTTCGAGACCACCGTAACAGCGACCGATCCCACGGCTGACCGGACGATTACATTGCCGGATGCCTCTGGCGCCGTGGTGCTGTCTACCCTCGCCACCAATGCGCCTGACGCGGCAAATTCTGTCACCGGCGCCAGCAACGCCCTGGTCTTCGAGGGGGCAACGGCCAACGCTTTCGAGACCAGCATCACGCCGACCGACCCGACCACCGACAACACCCTGACCCTACCCGACTACACCGGTGCCGTGCCGATCATCGTTCAGCAGGGCTACACCCAGTTCAGCCATTCCGAGGCCACCACCGTCGATGTCACCGGCGCGGTTCTCACCCTGGCCGATGGATGGTTCACCGAAGGCAAGACGTTCCGTGTCCGAGCCGGCGGGACCGTGACCGGGGCCAATGATGCCATCACCGTCGCGCTTTATCTCGAAGACGGCGCGGTGTGCTCTTTGACCACCGGATCGGCCGCGGCCGGCGACTGGACCGCCGAGTTTACCATCATCGCCACCGGGGCGGAGACTCAGCGGATTATCGGCACCCTGGTGGCCGGCGGCGGCACGGATCCGGTCAGTGACTATGCGGCCGATACCACCGACACGGCGTCGGCCGGGACGATCCCATTGAAACTCCAGGTGGGTCTTGCCAGTGCCGACGATGTGATAACCTGCGAATACTGGTCCATCGAGCACTGGAGCCTTGCGGATTAATGAGCAAGGGCCGGCGGCGGAACCCCGCCGGCCCTTTTTGGAGGGAGAAATGGACAGGGATACCGCACTGAAAAACCTTTTCGAACAAATCTGGTCGAAACGCTCAGAGGGGCGCATGGAACGGATTCGTGAGGCCGCGGCCACCTACCAGCGATTGGTAAAAATGCCATGGTGGAAGCGGCTCTTGGGAGGAAGGATATGAAATGCCGGACCATGAATACCGGACAAGATTCCAGGCCATGCCCGTTTTGCGGATCAAAACGGGTCTTTGTCGATGCGTTGCTTCTCGACACGGTCAGGTGGTTCGTGACTTGTGCCGACTGCGGCGGAACCGGCCCGGCAATGGCCGGCGCGGCGCAAAGTCCTGATCGTTCCGGCCTCGGCCCAGACCTTGCGGTCCGTGCCTGGAGCGGGGCCGTGGAAAAGACGTTTTGCATGGGGGGGGTGTCGTGAAGATTCTAGCACTGGACATGGGTACAAAGACAGGATGGGCCTGCGATGGAATGAGCGGGGTCCATACTTTCGACGTCAAGCGCGGGGAGAGCCCCGGAATGAGGTTTTTGCGGTTCCGGGCATGGCTGCGAGAAATGGTCAACGACCTCGTCGTCCCAGAGGTCATTGTCTACGAGCAGCCCCATCACCGGGGAGGGGCCGCCACCGAGGTGGCCTACGGGTTTTTGACCGAGGTGAAGACCTCGGCCGCGACAAACAGCATCGAGTTGATGCCCGTGCATTCCTCGACGCTCAAAAAATGGGCCACCGGGACCGGCGCGGCCAAAAAGGCCCAGATGATCTACGAGGCCCGACGCAGAGGCTACGACCCCAAAGACGACAATCACGCCGATGCGTGCTTGCTCTACGAGTACGCGATCGAGGAATTGCGCGGGAGCAAGGCGGCATGAGCGCCTTGCGGTGGTGCCTTCTGTGCCTCGGTTGCGTCGCCACGGGCTATTTTGCCAACCATGTGGCGACCGTCAACGCCGATATCCGCGTCATGGCCGAGCAGATCCAATCGTTGCGCGCCGAGATCGTTGGCCAGGATGTCCGCGTCGTAACGGTTACGGCCTACACCGCCAGCCGGGACGAAACCAACTCGGACCCGGGCAACACCGCCATCATGCAAAAACCGGTTCCCGGGTGGACTATCGCGGTCAGCCGCGATCTGCTTTCCGACGGCTGGGCATTCGGCGACAAGGTGTGGATCGAGGGCGCGGGGCTTTTCCAAATCGCCGACGTTATGAATTCGCGATGGACCCGAAGGATAGACGTGCTGGTCGGAACCAAAAAACAGGCTCGTTCCTTCGGGGTGCGCCAGGACGTCACCGCGGTGCGTGTCAGAGGAGGATTGGGTGGAATGTAGTTGTGGAGCCAATGCGGAGCTGAGGGGAGAAACCAAAATTCAAGTCCCCCTGGATCGTGCCGGAAGTGTTTTGAGGGCCTGGCATTGCCCGCGTTGCCAGGCCATTTTCCACACCATCGAGGGGCCGCTTACCGCCGGCGGCGCGCTGCGCGTGATCGATGAGCGCCAGGCCGCCGCGATCCTCGGCAAAAGCGCCCTGACGCTGCGCAACGAGCGCGTCCAGGGCCGGTCACGGGTGCCGTTCGTTCGGCAGGGGCGCCGGATTGGGTACCTGCTTTTGGATCTGGCCGAATACATCATGGCCAACAGGGTGATGCCGGGTGGCAAAGATGGAATGCCCTGAATGTGGCCAGCGAATGCGCACACCAGGCACCGACACATGCGACGAAAATGACATGTTCGGGGTCTACCGCTACCGCAAATGCCGCTGCGGTAATGTGGTCGAGACCCGGGAGATCCCCGAAGACACTTCCGGCAGGGCGGACCAATGCCCGATATGCGGCGCCAAAGCCTCTGTCTTGCGAACCCTCCAGGCCGGGCCCGGGGTGGTGATACGGATACGGGAGTGTACCCAGTGTCCGGCCCGGTTCTACACCAGGGAAGCTGTGTTTCGGGTGACCATGAAGGTGACCCAACCCATGGTCAGAAATGAATAAGACCGATTTCAATTATAAAATCGAAGCGTTAGCCTTCTTGGAGCTCAAGAAGGCTGGGAAAAAGATAACCATAAAAACCTACGTTGAGAAGCGGGCCGCAGATACAGGTTATCCCGTTTCATTTCAATACTTTAAGAAAACCTTGGGGCAGGTTAAACCGAAAAATAACCCTCGTTCTGGCCATGCCCCGGTATCGGACCCGAAGCCCCCCGGCGCAAAGGCAAAGACAAGGGCAAAGGCCACGTCGATCGAAAATGACCCTCACTGGCCGGCGATCCGTGACGCCTTTTTCCGCTGGGAGTTTCAATCGCTGGCCGATGTTGCGCGCCACATCGGCCGCCGTCCGGATGATCGTATTTTCAAGCGGGCGACAGCCGGGTGGGCTGAGTTGCGCAACGAAACCGAGAAGGCGGCATTCCCATTAACCGTAGATGCCCTAGCCAAGGAGCGGGCGGTTCAAAAGGTCCAGGATTTGTACGCCCAAATACTGGCGGCACATTATCGACTCGCCGATTTTGTGACCGGCATTGCCGACAAGTGCGAGGACAAGCTGACAGACGATGTCGTCTTCAAGACCCCGTGGCATACCCAGATGGCCATCCAAACCGCCATCGACCTGCACAAGGCGATGGAAAAGATCGTGCCGGCAATCAAGGGGCTCGAAAGCCTCAAGGCGGTCCACCAGGTATTCGACGACTTGGCCGACGGCAAAATTGACGTAGTTCGTGCCGCCTTCGATCTGGCTAAACTTGGGGTGGTCATGCCCAAACCGATCGAGATTTTGCTCACCAAGCACAAGGCCGACGAACTGCCTCCCGAAGAAGGGGACTGGATCGTCACCGACGAGGCGATCATGCGGCGTCGGGCCGAGCTTTTGGCTGAAATAGAGACCGAGCGGGTGGAATTCGTGAATGAGAGAAAGCGGATTGTGGCCGAGCTGAAGAGCAAGACCGCTGATTCTTTCAAGGCACAGCGAGAGTCCGACGATGAGTAAGGGCGGATTGCTGCGCGAATCGAGATACCTGGACTTTTGCTCGCGGTATCAGGGCAACCTGGTGGGCTATATCCTGGATCATTCCAGGCACCGGCTGACCTGGCAGCAACTTGAGGTGGCCGAGGCCGTGCAGCAAGACGGCGCCCGGGTGGCCGTGGCATCCGGTCACGGGTGTTTTGGCAAGGGAACCCCAATACTATTGGCGAGCGGCCATATTGTGTCAGTAGAGGATATCGTCGTCGGTGACGTCATCGCCGGAGACGATGGAACTGTCAGAAATGTTTTACGCTTAATTCGAGGAAAAGAGCGGCTATACAGGTTTGAGTACATGGACGGCGGAACGTCGCATGTTTTTAACGAGTCTCATATCCTTTGCCTTGTTGCAACACAGAGCCATGGAAAACAAATGTCTGGCGACAAGGTGACTGTAACTGTCGAAGATTGGTTGAAATGGAGCGACAGAAAAAAAAGGACACACGCCATTTATCGCCCAAGCGAAGTATCCTTTAATTTTCGGCACGAAGATCGGCTGTATATCCCGCCATACATCCTCGGAGTTTGGCTCGGTGATGGAATCTCTTCTGCGGCGGCCGTTACAACCGCCGATAGAGAGATAATCGACGCTCTTTCAGAATTTGCAATAGCAGAAGGGATTGGTTTCGGTAAGTGGAAAAGTTCAAAATATTCATACGGGTTTACGAATGGCAGAAAAAAAAGCGGAGGAATGCTTGGTTTCCTTGAAAGATACAGCTTGTTGGAAAACAAACATATCCCATGGCGCTACAAGACGGCCTCGATCAAAGATCGACTTGAACTGTTGGCCGGGCTTATTGATACGGACGGCACACTTGATAGTCGCGGAGGGCGCGTTTTTTCAATCACACAGAAGAATCGTGTTTTGGCGGAAGACATTGTTTTCGTCGCCAGGTCTGTCGGCATCCATGCTTCGATTAGTAAGGTCCAAAAGAGATGTTGTAACAATGGTGCAATAGGTAGTTATTATACGATTTCACTTACGAGGAATATCGAAAAAATTCCTGTCCGCATTGATCGCAAAAGGCCCGATCTTGATTGCGACCGGCAACGACCGAATTTGCATTTTGGCATCCGCCGAGTAACCCCTGAGGGGGTGGGGGATTATTTTGGGTTCGAGCTTGATGGGAATCACAGGTTTTTGAGCGGAGATTTTACCGTTCTTCACAACACAGGCAAGTCTTTTTTGGCCGGCTGGATTCTTGACTGGCATCTGCGCGTTTACCCGTTTTCCAACGCCTTGTTGACCGCCACGAACATCACACAGGTCCGGTCGGTGGTCTGGAAATATCTCGACGGGGCGATTGCCGACGTCGAGCGGGCGAACCCCTGGATGGCCGGGGCCTTCATCAAGAAGACCCAGCGCTATTTCCATCGGGACTTCAAGGATTCCTGGTACGTCCTGCCCAAGACCGCCAGCCGCGGCGCGGCGGAAAACATCGCGGGCCAGCATGCCAAGCATTACATCGTGATCGTCGATGAGGCCTCCGGTGTGGCCGATGAGATCCACGGGGTCATGCGCGGTGCTCTGACCGAGGGCGAGGGCAACCGGTATGTGATGATCTCGCAGCCGACGCGGACCACCGGCCATTTCGCCGATGCGTTCGGCAAGCTGGCCGACATCTACAAGACCTTCCACCTCAACGCCGAGTTGAGCCCGCTGGTCGACAAGAGTTTCATCCACGAAAAGTTGATCGAGTACAAGGGGCACCATAGCCCCGAATACCAGATCAAGGTGCTGGGAAAGTTCCCCGACAACCTTTCCGGGTTCCTCATTCCCGCGCGCTGGATCGAACAGGCTCAGGACCTGGTGATCGAGCATCCCGAACCGTGGGGGTGGGTCCTTTGCGCCGACGTCGCCGAAGGGTTGCACCGGGACGAATCGGTGTGGGTGATCGCCCGGGTATCGGGTTACGGCGAAAACCGCCGGGTGGAAGTGGTGGAGTGCCAGGCGTTCCAGGACCGGAACGAAAAGCAGTTTGCCCGCCTGATCTATCAGCGGATCCAGGACCTGGAATCGGTGACCGTCGCGATCGACGGCGACGGCGCCGGCCGGACCGTGATTTTGGAACTCGAAGAGCTGGGGGTCACGATCGAGCCGATTCACTGGGGCCTGCCGCCGCATTCCAAGACCGACCAGAAGCGCTACTTCAATCAGCGAGCCTTTGCCTCGGTCAAAGTGCGCGAAGCGATTTTCGAGGAACGGATGAAACCGGCCCCGGGCAAGACCATCGTCGAGCAGGGGAGCAAGATCCCCTATGACCTGGATGAGCGTGGCCGGTACAAGATTTGGTCCAAGGAGCGAATGAGAAGCGCCGGCATAACAAGCCCGGACCATTTTGACGCCCATGCGTTCTTTTTCTTGGTCGATTACATCCCGATCGAGTCCTGGCCGGCCGACGGGTGCGAGGACGAAATGGTTAAATGGGCATCGGGGATCTTGGAGGGGGGGGAGAGTAAGACATGACCGAACCGCTAAGAATCCTGGCCGTCTCCCTGGCAGGCATCCAAAAACACAAAGCCTATGCCGTGTACGACGGGGAGGTGTTGATTGTTACCCATGTTCTGCGGATCGACGGCTCGTATCCGTCATGGAGGGGCCCGCTTGTGGACGAAATCCATGCGAAACGCAATGATGGGTATGTCTGTGTGATCGAGGAGCGGACCGACCATATCGCACAACACGGGTCTCAGTTCAACCTTGAGGACGTGGACGTGGAAACGGGTCGGTCCAATCTCTATTTGGCCCTGGACTGGTATTTTTTTATGATGGAAATGGGCCACATCGTGATGGCCAAGGAGTTTCAGCAATACCTGATTCGGTCCGGGGCCGAGGGGCAAAAGATCGAGCGAGGCCAAGACGAAAAGGGCCGACCGACCTATGCGGTCAACTGGGGGGCGGTCAACACCGGGCACAGGGCCATGCTGCTGTGTGTCGTCGGGGCCATGATCGAGCCGGTATCGGACCGCTACCTTGACGACATGATGGGCCAGTGGCTTCCCACAGAGCCGAATCAGGACCCGTTGTCCAGTTTTGGTGCCATCACGATCGGCACGCTGCGCAAGCGGTTGGAGGCCCTGGCCAAAATCCGGCGCAATCGGACTTGAAATTCGTCCGGGTTCGCGTAAAGGTTCCTTTATGAAACGACTGAGCCCCTACAACATCACCGACACCCTGATACGTGGGGAGCTGTACCGGGAGATCAGGGACGGCGCCGACAACCTGAGCCCGGGGTGGGTCGAGCATACGGTACAACCCGATGAGCGCCTGATGCCTGAACTGGTGGCCTATCGCGAATACGGCACCGACGATCTGAAATGGGTTGTGCTGATTGTTTCCGGCCTGGACAACTACCGCGGCGAACTGCCCGTGGGAGAGGTGCTGCGCCTGCCGCCATTGGTCTGGGTGCGCCAGCGAATCAAGTATTGGGCCGACCGGGAGGTGGAGCTGAATGCCTAAGCCCGCGGCCAAACAACCGACACAGGCCGAATTCAAGGCCTTCGAGCGGATGTTCAAAAAAATCCGCGATGCGATCAAGGGCAAACGCCGTGAGGCCGTCGGAACGCTGACGCCCGGCGTGATGCGCAAGCATCTGGCAAACGGCGCTCCGCTTGATCTGCTGTACGGGGTGAGGCCAGATGGGACCCCGTTCACCGCCGAAGACCTCAAGGCGTTCGACAAGCGCGCCCAGTCGGCAAGGCGTAAATTCGCGTCAACAAGGCGCGGAGTCCATATTGCCCATTTGATGAAGGCCTCTCGTAAAGAAGATATCTCTCGTGCCAACGAGCAGATTCGAAACGCCACCATGTACCGGATCTTCAACGGGGCCGGCGGGGTTGAACTCCATTTCAGGGTAACTGCCAGCAATGGGAGCCAGCACCAGTTCCATCAAGTGCGGGTGCGTTTGGAGGAATGGGGCGAATGGCTGACTTCGACCCTGCCGTTCAAGCAGGCGGCCGAAAAAATCCTTTCGGGCCGGGTCTCGTTCGATTGCGATTGCGGCCGGCACCAGTATTGGTATCGCTATCTGGCCACCGTGGGCGGGTTCGCCATCAAGCCTCTTGAGCATTCATATCCCAAGATTCGCAACCCGCGACTTACAGGAGCGTGCTGTAAGCATGTTCTCAAGGCCTTGCATTCCATCGGCGGTCCGGCTGTGCGACTGATCATCGTCGGCGAGATGAAAAAGGCCGCCGAACAGATCGGGTTTGGCGACGACGTGAAGGCGGCCAACCGGTACCTGAATCAGGAAGAGTTGAAAAGGGCGGCAAAGTCCTCGGCGGCCAAAAAGGGACTTGTCGACGAGTTCGTGGAAAAGGCCTACAAAGAATTCCTCGCTGCCAAACGCGGGCTTGGTCGCAAGTTTAAGGAAAAAAAGACCATGGATGCGTTCGAGAAGATGGAGCTGGAAAAAAAGACGTTCGAGGCCATCGCCCGGAAAGAAAAGCAGGGGAGAAAACAGGCCGAGGCCGAGGCCAAGGACATCAAAGCGGCCCTGGCCCAGAAAGACCAGGAGGCCGAGCGGTTGAAGAAAGATGTTCTCAAGGGCCAGCTTTACGGCGCGCTGATGGCGGCCAAGTACCGGGACAACATCCCGGTTGAGCAGGCCATGGCCGATTTCGCCAAGGCGAATGACGTCCCGATCTCCGACGTCCAATCCCTGGCCGAAGGGATGAGCGTATGACCGCCCGAGATTTCCGCTCAACCCTGTCCATCGTTTCCGCCGACATCCGGACCATGCTGCAAAACGAACCGACCGCCATCAAGGGCCTCCTGTTTCGGGCCGACCGGGCCGCAAAGGAAGCCCTGCCCAACATGCCCGTCGATTCGGTTGGCTCGATGGAGGCATCCGACAAGATCATTGAGTATCTAGACCCGATCGACTGCTACGGGATGGAGGTTCCCTTTGATTTTGACGTGCCGATGGAAACCGCCGGCGATCACGCCAGCGATTTTTCCGAAGAGCCCCGGGCCATGCTGTTGTCGGTGGATCCGGTCCCAAAGGGGTCGGTGTTCGTCTACGACGAATACGATGCGACGACCGCGGCCGGAACGAGCACCGTCCGCCGGATGTTCTGGGTGCAGGCATCGCGCCCGGTCTCGAAGCACCACGGTGCAGGCGTGATCCATTTCATGCTGCCGTTCTTGGACTATGACCCAACGTTTGCGGCGGAAGCGGCGGAACCGGAACCTGAGCCTGAGGAAGAAGAGCCATGAGCAACGAATTTTCCGAGCTTTTCGCCGTCGATGTTTGCCTCGGCGCCCAGATCCTCAAGGCGTTTGATGGCTTGTCCGGCGGCCCGAGGGAATTTCAGGAGTTTCTGAGCCGGCCGCCCGACAAAAAAGTGATGCGCCACGACGCCGATACGGTCCAGGCGTTCATGGCCAACTATATCGCCGATGCCAAGGCGGCCACGACCAATACGGTCGGTGGCCACCGGGTCAACGTGCCCCTGCTGCCGGTCTGCTGGTACGGCCGCAAGCCCGGCCTGGCATCGAGCGACGTGCATATCGAGGGGCCCTACAACAAGTGGGTAGTGGTCTGGAGCGATCCGACGACCGGCGAGGACCCGGACTTTTTCGCCAACATGAGGATGCTGTCCGTGGCGTTAACCTACAAGCTAGCTTTCGTGGCCCGGGACAAGCCGAGCCTGGATAAGCTGCTGCTGGCCTGGTTTGTCTTTTTGGCCGATACCCGAGCCCGCAACCACAAGTTTGCGGTGCCGTACCTGGTGCGCACCGCTGACGGGCAAAGCGGGGTTGTCGCCAGCCTTCCGCCGGCCGAGATCCGAGATCCGAAGTCCTGCGCGTTCGAGGACGAATCCGGGGACGGCTTTTTCGCCGCCGCCACGAACCTGGAAGTGCATGCCCCCGTGCTGGTGGGCCAGGAGGTGGACGTGGTGGACCCGATCCGACTGCAATGGGCAATCGAGGTATGTCATGGTTGCCGTTGAGGGGTGGTTCGTTCAGAGTATCGCCTGCCAGGGCCAGGAAATCGACCTGGCCATGGTCGAGTCCTGCACCTACATCGAAACCATGGACCTTGGCGGCCCGAAGATGATCGTGACGTTTCGCGACGAAGACGCCTTTATCCGCGACGAAATCGGTCTTTGTCCCGGGGCGGTCCTGGACGTGACATTCGCCGACTATTTCCACGACGAGGGCGACGAACTGGTCGAGCAAATGGCCGTGTTGTCCATGCCTGATGCCGGAGATACCATCACGCTGAACTGCATGGCATCGGCGGTATGGGCGCTAAAGACGCCGGCGGTCCGTGCCCGTGCATGGGTGCGACAGCCCGCCGCGGCGATTCTGCGGAGCTTTTTCTCCCCTCCGATCCGTGTCGATGCGGGGCGGTTTCCCATGCGCTGCGATTATCATCTGCTACCCGGGGACCGGCCTTCCAAAATGCTGCGCCAGCTATCATCGGAACTTGGCGCCAGAATCTTTTACTGTCGCAAGCGGGTCTATGCCGAAACGCTCCGGGATTTATGGGTAAAGCCGGATCACTTCATCCTTGGGTACAACGATACCCGCCGGGGCCACGAATCCGACTACAAGATTATCGGCTATGACCGGCCCAACACACAGATGCTGGTCTCAGATGCCATCGATCGGCGATGGTGCGGGTGGAACATGGTCGAGGGGATGCTCTACGCCGATGGCGCGCACCCCCCGGAACTGTGTCACGCCGATTCGCTGCCGGTTCTCAACAGCCTGTCAGAGGTGCCGCAACCCGAGGTGGATTTCATTGTCGCCGGCATGGGCCAGTTGCGTCCGGGCATGGCCCTTGGCGCCAACTGGTACCTGAACCGGATCGACGCGCCGATCGATGAAAGCCTCCCTCCGCGGCTCATCGTTGGCGTTGCGGCGCACCATTACCAGGCCCAAAAGTACATTACACGGATCAAAGGACTGGTCCCACGATGGATATGATTCCGGAAAGCAAGCGGAAGCGATACCCCGGTCACTATCCGGGCCAGGTGGTATCGGTTTCCGACCCGGCCGGAATGATGCGGGTGCGCGTGAGGGCCATGCCGCTGTTCAAGGACCTGCCGGATTCCGCCCTGCCCTGGGCCGAATACCTGCTGCCCGTGGGCGCCAGGCCCGGAAACGGTATTTTTGTCCCCGTCAAGGTCGGCGATTGGGTCTGGATCGATTTTCCCTACCAGGGAGACAGCCGCCGGCCGCGGATCGTCGGGGCGATGCACTACTGCCCTGGGGGCGTCCCCAATCTGCCCCACGAGGCGTTTTCCGGTCCCGGGGCCCACCAGCACGAAAGATGCGCCTTTGAATCGAGTCCGGCCCCGGTCGGATACCATGATGGCGCTGTCGTGGTGGACGAAAACGGCGTGCTGCTGGAAATCGGCGCCGACGGATCCGTTCGGGCCACGAACAAGGCGAGCGGGTCCGCTATCGAGATTTGCGCCGACGGCTCAATCACCATCCATTCCGGCGGGGACATCAATATGTGTGCTGCCGGAAACATCAAATTCGTTGCCACCAGAATCGACTGGAATTAACCATGCCCGCCGTTGTCCGCCTCGGAGACATCTGTACCGGCCACGGGTGTTGGCCCCCGAGGGCCAATGTCGAGGCCAGCCCGAATGTGTATTGTAACGGTATCCCGGTGCATCGCCAGGGCGATGCCTGGGCCCCCCATACCTGCCCCATTATCCCCGAGACCCATG
Organism: uncultured Desulfobacteraceae bacterium; assembly: GCA_937982505.1. Lineage (GTDB taxonomy): Bacteria > Desulfobacterota > Desulfobacteria > Desulfobacterales > UBA2174 > UBA2174. The sequence continues at coordinate 81,059 of CALJLV010000086.1, forward strand.
CCGGCACACTGGCATCGGGAAGCGCCACCGTGTTCGTCAACGGCAAGCAGCTTGCGCGAATCGGCGACCCGGTAAGCTGCGGATCGAGCTGCGCCACCGGTTCGGTGGACGTTTTCTCAGGCTGATTTTTTTTAAAAAAACACACCTACAATATATGCACCAATTTTCTTGAGATCCGTGACCGTAAGTCGCGACCCTTGGCGTAAAGATTTCTCTGTTTCTATATTTCTTTACACCAAAGGAGAGCCACGAATGGAACGGTATCGCAAGCGCATGAAGGAGATCGAGCGCCGGGCAGTCGAGTTGAAGAAGGCAATTCTCTACCCGGTGGTCGATCACGGCACGGGGAAATTCATCGGCGAAAGCGCGGTGCGAGCCGAACGCCTCGAAGCCGAAACCCCCCACACCATTTTCGAGATGGCCGGGAAGGGCGCGGCCACCATCCAGGGCGTGGCCTCCAACGCGCTGCGCTCCTACGCCAACCGCTACGGCGTCCTGCCGCCCGACGATCTGCTGTCCTCGGCCCACATGGCCATCGAGCAGGGCCTGATGGCCACCATTCCCGGAGCGAGCAAGGAGGGTCTGCCGGCGGGCGTCTTCGAGTCGGCATCCGCGACCCTGGCGACCACCGAGGGCATCCTGATGCGCGACAGGATGATTGCCCTGGTGCTGCCGGTCATGCTCCAGATGATCACCTCTCGGATGGTGACCCACATCCCGGGCCAGTTCAACCAGAGCGAGATTTTCCGGATCCGCAAAGTCGCCGGTTCCACCTTCGGCGATTTGACCAAGGGCGACGTGATCGACGCCGATTTCAACGGGCATTATGCCGCGATGGATCAGCGTTTTCTCGCCGCCGAGGGCGACGGGGTGAACGTGGGCGGCGCGGCCAGCGACACGCCCAACTTTTTTTCCCTGAATTCGGCCACCGACATCGGGGTCAAGATGCCCTTCAGGCGCAAGCGCTGCGTGGTCTATCACGACCGCACCCCGGTGGCCCGCGACGACGGCGAAGGAAACATCTACGGGTCTTTCGTGCTTGAAGGCTCCACCATTTCCGTGACCGGCGCGGTCGATTACGACAACGGGATCGTCAATCCTGTGTTCAGCGCGGCCCCCGCGGACGGCATTGAAATCCACATCGGCGTGGATATCGATATCGAGGCCGACCCGGCCCTGATTCCCATCGTGGACTACATCGAGGATTCCCGCGTGGTCTATCCCCACGAGTCGGCCCTGAACTGTGGGTACACGCTCCAGAGCCTGTGGGGAATGAAGCGCGAGTACAACCTGAACATGGAAGGCATGGCGATGACGGACATGCGCAACCTCATCGCCGCCGACAAGGACAGAAAGATCCTCAACGACATCCGCTTTTTCCTCCAGGGCGAAACCGAGTGGGTGATGACCATCCCCGACGCGCTCTACTTCCAGGAGCACTACGAGACCCTCAAGCAGACCCTGCTGGCCATCGATGCGATCATGCTCAATCGCACGTTGCGCGCCGGCCTGGTGGGTGTCGTGCTCGACTCGAAAAGTTCCAGCCTGGTCAAGTCGATGCGATCCCCGAATTTCGAGCCCGCCCCGGGCTACAAGCGCATTCCCCAGCCCCACTACATCGGCCGCCTGTTTGGCCTGTGGGACGCCTACGAGGATCCGCAAGCGCCGACCGACTACGAGTCGATCTGTTTCGGCATCGGCAACACGGTGGGCGAGGCGGGCTACATCTCCGGCGACTGCATTCCGCCGCTGCCGTTCAAGCACCCGGTGCTGTCCAACCTCCAGTATGAGCAGACCCTCTGGAGTATGGGTTACCGGGATCTGCACCCGTTTGACGGGCGCAACTATTTCCACAAGCTGGTTTTTGCGGCCTCCTGAGCCGGCCCCCGCGGACTACCTCCGCCGCGGTGAAAGGGGCGGGCGCCTTTGTGCGGGAGGCGCCCGCCCTGCCCAAATCCCGCACCGGAGGAATCAATGGCCACCGTCTACATCGCCAATCCATCGAGCCACACCTTTGATTTGATCGTCGGTGGCTTGCCCGTTCACATTCCGGCCCATCGGTTTGCGCCGAATCCTGTCATGGTCAAGGTCCGGGACGATCTCGCCGACGCGCTAATGGCTACCGTCCGA
>CALJLV010000087.1 GCA_937982505.1 uncultured Desulfobacteraceae bacterium
GTGGCCGAACAGCTCGCTGTCGATGAGGGCCTCGGGAATGGCGCCGCAGTTGACCGTGATGTAGGGGCCGCCGCGGCGCGCCGAAGAGGCGTGCAGGGCGTTGGCGATGATCTCCTTGCCCACCCCGGTCTCGCCCATGAGCAGCACCGGACTGTGGAGGGGCGCCACCTGGCGGACCATCTCCATGACCTCGCGCAGACCGAATTCGGCCCCCACGATGGTATCTCCGGTCATCTGAAGCATCTGACGGTGCAGGTAGCGGTTGTCGTCCGCCAGCATGTCCTTGAGCCGGGAAATCTCCTCGTGCTGGAGCATGTTGGAGATGGCCACGGCCAGCGGTTCGTGCAGCAGCGAAAGGAGGCGGGCATGCTCGGGCCGGTAGCGGTGCCGGCCCTCGGCAAAGAGGGTGAAGCGTCCCAGACGCCGGGCTTCGAGTTCCAGATCCATGGAGATCACCGAGGTGTCGGCCGGCCAGAGGGTGGTGAACAGCGCCCGCGATTCGGGGTATTCACGATCGATGTCGTTGACCACGCGCACCTGGGCGTCCTCGTTCCAGTTGCGTTTGAGAAAATCCTTGAACTGCCGGGGCGGCGTAAAAAAATCCGCCGGTTTGGGCAGATGGTCCGGCCATATGGACGCCAGCATGCGCCCCAGGTGCAGATGGGGGTCGTAGAGGGCGAAGAACATGCCGCCGATGGGGATAAACTCCTTCAGATAAACAAAAAAACGTTGCAGGGCGGTCTCGACGTTCAGACTGCCGGAAATGCGCAAGGTGGCCTGGCGGAAAAATTCGTTTTCGTCCACGGACGCGCCCTCTTTTGAAGAAAAAACGGCCCGGAAACGCGCTTGCCGTCATATTCAACAGTTTTGCACACGCATGCGCCGGTCCCCAAAAAGCGAATCACGCCCCACCCAGAAAGGATCCAGACGAAAAGGAAGGCGACGACCAGGCCTGAAAGACAAAAGAGCATAGCACACAAACTGCCAAATTAAATAGTTTTATCTTTCAAATATCGCAGCTTATGGTTGGTTATAAAACAAATCCTTGATTTTATAGGGATTAGATAGGCTGGCACAATTTTGGCTTGCATTTGGACCCGATTTGTTCACACTCTCGGACACGCCCCGCCACCCGCCGCTGGTGATGGCATGGGAAGAGCCAGGCGGGACGACACCCCCTCCCGCTGCCATCCCCAACGGCAGTGAGGGATCCGCACCTGGGAAGAAAGACGGCAAAAGGAAACCGAGGCCACCATGGACTGGATTGAACTGATACACCTGCGGACCGCTTCGGAAGCCGACCGGAACGCGGCCCTGGCGGTTTTCCGTCAGATGGACTGGTCGGACTGGGAATGCGACCTGAACCGGATCCGGCTCTTGAGCAACGGCACCCTGGCCTTCGATCTCACCCTGCTCATCGACTGGCGCGGTCCGGCGAGCCCCACCGCCAGGAGCCCTCTGGGCCTGCGCCTGGCGGCCGCCTTCTCCGAATTCGGCCAGGTGAACCATTCCTACTGGAACTGCGAAGCGTGCATCGATGCCACCCACAGGAGCAACCACCATGAATACCGGATGTAGCGCGACCCCCCTCAGAAGCGCAATTTGCGCCCTGCTTTGCGCCGGCCTCCTGCTCACGAGCGGCTGCAAGGCCAAAAAAGGTCAGACCGCGCCGCCGGCCGCCGCGGCCCCCGAAGTGGCCACGGTCACCGTGACCCCGCAACGGGTGTCGCTGTCCACCGAACTGCCCGGCCGCACCGCGGCCTTTCGCATCGCCGAGATCCGCCCCCAGGTCAACGGGATGATTCTCAAACGGCTCTTCGAGGAAGGCGCGGACGTCAAGGCCGGCCAGATCCTCTACCAGATCGATGCGGTTCCCTTCCAGGTGGCCCTGGATTCGGCCCGGGCCTCTCTGGGCAGGGCCCGGGCCAGTCTGCCGTCGATTGAGTCCCGCACCCGGCGCTACCGCGAGCTGCTGGCCGACCGGGCCGTCAGCCAGCAGGACTACGACGACGCCGCGGCCGCGGTACAGCAGGTCCAGGCCGAGATCGAATACTGGAAAACACAGGTGGAGGCCGCCCGCATCAACCTGGATTACACCCGCGTGACGGCCCCCTTTGATGGGCGCATCGGCCGTACCCACGTGCGCACCGGCTCGCTGGTCACCGCCTACCAGCCCCAATCCATGGCCACCGTGCAGCAGATCGACCCCATCTATGTGGACGTGGTCCAGTCCTCGGCCGAACTGCTGCGCCTCCGGCGCGCCTTCGCGTCCGGCCGCATCCGCACCGAAAGCCGCGAGGGCCGCAAGGTGCGCATCCTGCTCGAGGACGGCACCCCCTACCCCCTGGAAGGCACCCTCCAGTTCGCCGACGTGACGGTGGACGCGACCACCGGATCCTTTTCCCTGCGCATCCTGGTGCCCAACCCGGACCAGGTCCTGCTGCCGGGGATGTTCGTGCGCGCCGTGCTCCAGGAAGGAATCGCCGAGGAGGCGATTCTGGCGCCCCAGCAGGGGGTGAGCCGCAACCCCAAGGGCGAACCGGTGGCCCTGGTCGCCGGGCCCGGCGACCGAGTGGAATCGCGCCTTCTGGCCATCGACCGGGCCGTGGGCAGCCAGTGGCTGATCACCTCGGGCCTGGAAGCCGGAGACCGGCTGATCGTCGAGGGGATGCTCAGGGTCCGGCCGGGGATGACCGTCAGGGCCGTCCCTCTCGACAGCGGGGCGGCCGCAGCGGTGGAAACGGGAGGCGGCCCGGACGCGGCCCCGAAGAACTAACGGAGGATTGCCATGCTGTCGCGATTCTTTCTCGATCGCCCGGTCTTTGCCTGGGTGATCGCCATCATCATGATGCTGGCCGGCGCTCTGGCCATCCACAACATGCCCATCTCCCAGTATCCGCCCATCGCCCCGCCCTCCATCGCCATCGATGCCTTCTATCCGGGGGCCTCGGCCGAAACCGTGGAAAACAGCGTCATCCAGATCATCGAGCAGAAGATGACCGGATTCGACCGGCTCCTCTACATGACCGCCACCAGCAGCGGCTCCGGCTCCGGCCGCATCGAGCTGACCTTCGCGCCCGGCACCGATCCGGATTTCGCCTGGTCCCAGGTCCAGAACAAGCTCCAGCTCGCCATGGCCAGCCTGCCGGACGTGATCCAGCGCCAGGGGGTCAAGGTGAGCAAGTCCACCCGCAACTGGCTGATTCTGGTGGGCCTGATTTCGGAAGACGGAAGCATGAACGGCACGGACCTGCGCGACTACGCCCAGTCCAACATCGAAAAGGTCCTGGCCCGGGTCCCGGGGGTCGGCGAGGTGGAGAGCTTCGGCGGCCAATACGCCATGCGGGTATGGCTCAACCCGGACAGGCTCACCGACTACCATCTGACCATCGAGGAAGTCATCGCGGCCCTCAGGGCGTATAACGTGGAGATCTCGGCCGGCCAGTTCGGCGGCGCGCCGGCGGTGGCGGGACAGCGCCTCAACGCCTCGATCATCGTCCAGAACCTGCTCCAGACGCCGGAGGAATTCGCCGCCATCCCGTTGCGCATCAATACGGACGGCTCCATCGTGCGCGTCAGCGACGTGGGACGCACCGAACTGGGTACCGAACGCTACGACGTCGAGGGGCTCTTCAACGGCAAACCGAGCGCCGCCCTGGCCATCCGCCAGGCCGCCGGGGCCAACGCCCTGGACACCGCCGACGCCATCCGGGCCAAGATGGCCGAGCTGGCCGAATACTTTCCCCCGGGGGTCAAGGTCATCTATCCCTTCGACACCACCCCCTTCATCAAGGTGGCCATCGACGAGGTGGTCAAGACCCTTTTCGAAGCCATCCTCCTCGTTTTTCTGGTGATGTACCTCTTTCTGGGCAACATCCGGGCCACGTTGATCCCCACCCTGGCCGTGCCGGTGGTGATCCTGGGGACCTTCGCCGTTTTGGGCTTCTTCGGGTATTCCATCAACATGCTCACCATGTTCGCCATGGTCCTGGCCATCGGGCTGCTGGTGGACGACGCCATCGTGGTGGTGGAGAACGTCGAGCGCATCATCCACGAGGAGGGTTTGTCGCCCAAGGAGGCCACCCGCAAGTCCATGGACCAGATCACCAGCGCCCTGGTGGGCATCGGCCTGGTGCTTTCGGCCGTTTTCGGTCCCATGGCCTTTTTCGGCGGGTCCACCGGGGTCATCTATCGGCAGTTTTCCGTCACGGTCATCGCCGCCATGATGCTCTCGGTGGTGGTGGCCCTGGTGCTCACCCCGGTGCTGTGCGCCTCGCTGCTGCGTCCCGTGAAAACCCGAGTCGAACGCCGGCGCCTCGATCTGCCCCTGCTGCGGCCCTTCGTCTACCTGGCCAACCGGTTCTTCGTCCTGTTCAACCGCAGCTTCAACTGGCTGCGGGGCAAGTACGTGGGCATCGTGGGCCGCATGCTGGGCGGCAAGCTGCGCTATCTGCTGGTCTACGCGCTCATTGTCGGAGCGTTGGGGTATCTGTTCCAGCGGATGCCCACCGCCTATCTGCCCGATGAGGATCAGGGCACCCTCTTCATCCAGGCCCAACTGCCCTCCGGCTCGACCCTGGAGCAGACCCAGGCGGTGCTGGACGAGGTCCGGGCCCACTTCGAACAAGAGGAAAAGGCGACCGTGGAGTCGATCCTGACGCTGGTCGGCATGGGGTTCGGCGGCGGCGGCCAGAACATGGGGCTGGGCTTCGTCCGGCTGCGGGACTGGGAACTGCGGGACCGGCCGGACCTCAAGGTCTGGGCCGTGGCCAATCGCGCCATGGCCCGCTTCAGTCAAATCCGCAACGCCCGGGTCTTCGCCTTCGCCCCGCCGGCGGTCACCGAGCTGGGAACCTCGGTGGGATTCGACTTCCAGTTGCAGGACCGCGGCGGCATCGGCCACCAGAAGCTCATGGAGGCCCGCAACCAGCTTCTCGGCATGGCCGCCGCCGACGACCGGCTCACCCGGGTGCGGCCCAACGGCATGGAGGACGTGGCCCAGTACCGTATCGACGTGGACTGGGAGCGGGCCGGGGCCCTGGGACTGCCGATCAATTCCATCCACAACACCATCACGGCGGCCTTCGGCGGCGCCTACGTCAACGACTTCATCCAGGGAGGCCGGGTCAAGCGGGTCTATGTCCAGGCCGATGCGCCTCACCGCATGCTGCCCACGGACCTGGAAAACCTCTACGTGCGCAACCACCAGGGAACCATGACCCCGTTTAGTGCCTTCGCCTCGGGGTATTGGGACTACGGCTCGCCGAAACTGGAGCGGTTCAACGCCTTTCCCTCCATGAACATCCTGGGCGAGGCGCCCCAGGGCCGCAGCACCGGCGAAGCCATGGCCGCCATGGAGGAAATTGCCGCCAAGCTGCCCGAGGGCATCGGTTTCGACTGGACCGGGATCTCCTACCAGGAGCGCATGGCCAAAAGCCAGACCGGCCTGCTCTACGCCTTTTCCATGATCGTGATCTTTCTTTGCCTGGCGGCCCTCTACGAGAGCTGGACCGTTCCCATCTCCGTCATGCTGGCCCTGCCCCTGGGGGTCATCGGCGGGGTGGCGGCCTCCATGCTGCGCGGGTTTCCCAATGACGTCTACTTCCAGATCGGTCTGCTCACCGTCCTGGGGCTGACCACCAAGAACGCCATTCTCATCGTCCAGTTCGCCATGGGCCGGGTCAAGGAAGGGACCGGGCTGGTGGAGGCCACCCTGGAAGGCGCCCGGCTGCGGCTGCGGCCCATCGTCATGACCTCCCTGGCCTTCGGCTTCGGGGTTCTGCCCCTGGCCCTGGCCAGCGGCGCCGGGGCCGGGGCCCAGACCGCCATCGGCACCGGGGTGCTGGGGGGGATGGTGACCTCCACCTTCCTGGCCATCTTCTTTATCCCCCTGTTCTACGTGGTGGTGGTGCAGCTTTTCGGCAGCAAGAAAAACCTCCCGGCGGCCCGCCCCGCCCATCCTTCGGAGGAAGGCTGACATGATCCGCAGACATCTTTGGTTTCTGGTTCTGGCCTCCTGGCTGGGCGGATGCGCCCTGATCCCCGAGTACCAGCGGCCCGCCGCCCCGGTGCCGGATCAGTGGCCCCAGGGGCCGGCGTCCGGGGACGGCGCCCCCCAGGCGGCCGAGCTGAACTGGCCGCAGTTTTTCACGGATCCCGGACTGCGGGCGGTGATCGCCGCGGCCCTGGAGAACAACCGCGACCTGCGCCTGGCGGCCCTCAACGTGGAGCGGGCCCGGGCCCTGTACCGGATCCAGCGCGACGAGCGCCTGCCCCGGGTGGATGCCACCGGAGGCCTTTACAGCGAGCGGATTCCGGCCGATCTTTCCAGTTCGGGACGGGCCGTCGAGGTGGAACAGTACAGCCTCGCCCTGGGAATCGGGGCCTGGGAGATCGATTTTTTCGGGCGCCTGCGCAGTCTGAGCCAAAGCGCCCTGGAACAGTACCTGGCCACCGAACAGGCCCGCCGCGGCGCCCAGATCCTGCTCATCGCCGAAGTGGCCAACGCCTACCTGGCCCTGGCCACCGACCGTGAAAACCTGGAACTGGCCCGCGCCACCCTCGAGGCCCAGCAAGCCTCCTATGACCTGATGCGCCGGCGTTTCGAGGTGGGCCTGATTCCCAAAATCGACCTGGCCCAGGTGCGGACCCGGGTCGAAGCGGCCCGGGTGGACGTGGCCCGCTTCAGCGAGCAGACGGCCCGAGATGCCAACGCCCTGGAGCTCTTGGCGGGCGCCCCGGTCTCGGCCGATCTGCTTCCCGGGACCCTGGGCGCCGTTTCTCCGCTTCCCCAACTCTCCGCCGGGCTGCCCTCGGAGGTGCTGCTCACCCGGCCGGACATTCTCCAGGCCGAGGGTCTCCTGCGGGCCGCCTACGCCGACATCGGGGCCGCCCGGGCGGCCCTTTTCCCGCGCATCTCTCTGACCACCTCCGCCGGCACGGCCAGCGACGCCCTTTCCGGGCTCTTCGGTTCGGGTTCCGGAGCCTGGACCTTCGCCCCGCGGTTTACCCTGCCCATCTTCGACCGGCGCACCTGGGCCGCCTTGCGGGTCACCGAAACCGATCGCGAAATCGCCCTGACCCGTTACGAGCGGGCGATTCAGGTGGCTTTCCGCGAGGTGGCCGACGCCCTGGCGGGCCGTGGCAGTCTCGACGAACGGCTGGCGGCCCAGGAGGCCCTGGTAGAAGCCGCCGCCGAGACCTTCCGCCTCGCCGATGCCCGCTATCAGAAGGGGACCGACACCTATCTGAGCGTTCTCGACGCCCAGCGCGCCCTCTATGCCGCCCAGCAGGGGCTGATCGCCATCCGCCTGGCCCGCATGGCCAACCAGGTGCGCCTCTACGCCGTTCTGGGGGGCGGCGCCTGACGGCGCCGCCGGCCCCTTAAACGCCCGGCCGGATCAGAGGGGAAGTGCCGGGCGTGCCAGGGGGCCACCTTTATCGCCCAGCCGAACGCGAGGCATCGCTCCGCCTTCGCCGATCCAGCCGCCACAAGGCCCGCCAGGCAGGAGCAACATCCCCGTCCGAAATCTCTACCCGACCCTGCCGGGGTCGAAATCGCGCCATACCGGCTTGACAGGCGGCGGAAACCGGTTACCTTGGAATCAAACAAGAATCATTCCTGAAAAGAATCTCGTCAGCCGCCTCAACCCCTGACGGCTTTACCCCTTTCGAAAGGAGCGCACCATGATCGGCACCCTGATCACCATCCTGGCCCTGTCCTATTTCGTCAACCGCTGCGTTCCCGCCGCGGGAACCGCTTCGGCCTGCCGCCTGTGACGCCCACCGGCCGCACCGGTTCGCGGAGACGACCGGTGCGGCCGCCGCGGTGAAACGCCATGCCCTGGAATTTCGACAACAGTTACGCCCGCCTGCCATCCGTCTTTTACGTCCGAATGAACCCCACGAAGGTCGGCAAGCCGCGGATGGTGGTCTTCAACCGCCCCCTGGCCCTGGCCCTGGGACTGGATCCCGACGGGCTGGCCGGCGAGGCGGGCGCGGCCATCTTTGCCGGCAACCGGATCCCCCAGGGCGCTGAACCCGTGGCCCAGGCCTATGCCGGCCACCAGTTCGGGGCCTTCACCATGCTCGGCGACGGCCGGGCCATTCTCCTGGGCGAACAGATCACGCCGGACGGCCGCCGCTTCGACATCCAGCTCAAGGGCTCCGGCCAGACCCCTTTTTCACGCCGCGGCGACGGCCGGGCCGCCCTGGGGCCCATGCTGCGCGAATACCTTATCAGCGAGGCCATGCACGCCCTGGGGATCCCCACCACGCGCAGCCTGGCGGTGGTCGCCACCGGGGAGCAGGTGTGGCGCGAGACGGTTCTGCCCGGGGCGATCCTGGCCCGTGTGGCGTCCAGCCATATCCGGGTGGGCACCTTCGAATACATCGCGGCCCGGGGCGACCGTGACGCCCTCAAGGTTCTGGCCGACCATACCATCGCGCGCCACTATCCGGATCTCAAAGACGCCCGGAACCCTTACCTGGCCCTGCTCCAGGCCGTCATCGAACGCCAGGCGGACCTGGTGGCCCGGTGGCTCCAGGTCGGTTTCATCCACGGGGTGATGAACACCGACAACATGACCCTGAGCGGAGAGACCATCGACTACGGCCCCTGCGCCTTCATGGACGCCTATGATCCGGCCACCGTCTTCAGTTCCATCGACCACCAGGGCCGCTACGCCTATGCCAGCCAGCCGCTCATGGCCCAGTGGAACCTGGCTCGCCTGGCCGAAACCCTGCTTCCGCTGATCGACGCCGATCCCCGCAAGGCCCTGGGGCCCGCCCGGGAGGCCGTCGATGGCTTTTACGGCCGGTTTCACCAGCAGTGGCGGGAAAAAATGCGCGCCAAGCTCGGACTGTTGAACGCCCAAGCCCAGGACGATTCGCTGGTGGACGACCTGTTGCGCATCATGCGGCGCACGGGCGCCGATTACACCAACACGTTCAGGAATCTTGATCCTGTGGGCAACGGCGCACCGGCGATCGACGACCCCGCTTTTGGCCAATGGCGGGAGTGCTGGCGGGCGCGCCTCGCGCGTCAACCCGACTGCCCGGAAGCCGCCCGCCGGTTGATGAAGCGCTTCAATCCAGCCGTCATCCCGCGCAACCACCGGGTCGAAGAGGCCCTGAAGGCCGCGGCAGACGGGGATTTGACCGTTCTCGAAGGCTTCATGGAGGTCTTGGGCCATCCGTATGAAGATCGGCCCGGGGACACGGTCTATCGCCAGCCCCCAACGCCCTCCGAACACGTTTACCAAACCTTCTGCGGAACCTGACGCCCCAGCCTGGCCGTTTTTTACCCGGGAGCGCATTTACGGCTAGCGCCGCGACCCGCCCAGAATCCCACCCAGAATCCCCCTGAGGATCTGCCGCCCGATCTGGCTGCCCACGGTGCGCGCAGCCTGCTTGGCCATGGTTTCCACCATGCCCTGGCGCCGGCCCGTGCCCCAGAGCAGATCCCCCAGCATGCCGCCGCTTTCGGCCGGCTTGGCCGCCGGGGCCGGTGCCGGGGTCTGGCGCGCCTGGGCGCGCCGGGCCAGGATCTCGTGGGCCGAATCGCGGTTGATCAAGGTGTCGTACTTGCCGCCGATGGGGCTACGGGCCCGCACGGCGGCGCGCTCCCCAGGGGTGATGGCGCCCATCCGGCAGCGCGGCGGGCAGATCAGGGTCCGCTCCACCGGCATGGGCACCCCCTTGGCCTGGAGGGTGGAGACCAGCGCCTCGCCCACCCCCAGCTGGGAGATGGCCTGGGCCACGTCCAGACCCGGTCTGGCGGCAAAGGACTGGGCCGCGGCCCTGACCGCCTTTTGATCCCGCGGGGTGTAGGCCCGCAGGGCGTGCTGGATACGGTTGCCCAACTGCCCCAGGATCTCGTCGGGCATGTCGTCGGGGAACTGGGAGCAGAAATAGATTCCCACGCCCTTGGAGCGGATGATGCGCACCACCTGTTCCACCCGCTGGCGCAGCATGGCCGGCGCCCCGTCAAAGAGCAGATGGGCTTCGTCGAAAAAAAAGACCAGCCGCGGCCGGTCCAGATCCCCCACTTCGGGCAGGTTTTCGAACAGTTCGGACAGCAGCCAGAGCAGCAGGGTCGAATAGAGGCGGGGATTGTGGATCAGCCGGTCGGCGGCCAGGATGTGAATCACCCCCCGGCCGCTCAGATCGGTGCGCAGCAGGTCGTTCAGATCCAGGGCCGGTTCGCCCAGCAGGTGCCGCCCCCCTTCCCGCTCCAGGGTCAGCAGGGCCCGCTGGATGGCGGCCACCGACGGGCTGCTGATGAGGCCGTACTGGCCCGAGATCTCTTTGCGGTGTTCCAGCGCCAGTGCCAGCAGGGCCCGCAGATCGTCCAGATCCAGCAGCAGCAGCCCCTGGTCGTCGGCCAGCCGGAAAACGATTTCCAGCACCCCCACCTGGGTGTCGTTCAACTCCAGGATCCGGCCCAGGAGGGTGGGGCCCACTTCGCTGACGGTGGTGCGCACCGGGTGGCCCGCCTCACCGTAGAGATCCCAGAAGATCACCGGACTGGCCTCGCTGGCGTAATCCGGGATGCCGATCTCGGCGGCCCGCTGGCGGATCTTCTCGCTGGCCGTGCCGGCCATGGCCAGCCCGGCCAGGTCCCCCTTGACATCCGCCATGAAGACCGGCACCCCCAGGCGGGCGAAGCCTTCGGCCAGCACCATCAGCGTGACGGTCTTGCCGGTGCCGGTGGCCCCGGCGATGAGGCCATGACGGTTGCCGTAGCGGGCCAGCAGGTCCACCGGCTGCTCGCCCCTGCCCAAGAGAATTCGGTCCATCCGTCACCTCCTTTGCGCCTTGCGGCATTGGCCTGCAGCCCTGATCGGACCGTGAAAATCGAGTTCGATGCCCCCAACGGTCACCGGTTGTCACCATCCAGCAGCCCGCCCAGGGCCCCCAGCACCGATCCTTCCCCCTTGCTGCCGCCGCGCTGGGGAGCGGCCTGGAGCATGCGCCCGGCCAGGCGGGAAAAAGGCAGGGACTGGAGCCAGATCCGGCCCGGCCCCCTCAGGGTGGCGAAAAAGAGCCCTTCGCCGCCGAACAGGGCGGTCTTGATCCCCCCGGCCTGCTGGATGTCAAAATTCACGCTCGGTTCCAGGGCCACGATGCATCCGGTGTCCACGTGCAGCACTTCGCCGGCCGCCAGGGACCGGCTGACCACCGTGCCGCCGGCGTGGATGAAGACCATCCCGTCCCCGTCGAGCCGTTGCATGATAAAGCCCTCGCCGCCGAAAAGCCCGGTGAGAATCTTGCGCTGGAAGAAAATCCCGATGGACACCCCCTTGGCGGCGCACAGGAAGCTGTCCTTCTGGCAGATAAGGGTCCCGCCCACCTCCCTGAGCCGCACCGGAAGGATGTTTCCCGGATACGGGGCCCCGAAGGCCACCCGGGCCTTGCCCGTGCCGGTGTGGGTGAAGACCGTCATGAAGAGGCTCTCGCCGGTGAGCAGGCGCTTGCCGGCCCCCAGCAGCTTGTCCATGAAACTCGTGCCCCCGGTGCCCGAAGCGTCGCCGAAAACGGTCTGCATGGTAACGCAGCTGTCTTTGTACATCATGGCCCCGGCCTCGGCCAGGGCGCTTTCGCCCGGATCGAGCTCCACTTCCACGAACTGCATCTCGGCGCCGAGAATCTTGAAGTCGATCTCGTCGGCCCGCCGTCCCGGGGGGGACGCGGGGGGGGCGGCGGCGGGGGAAGGCAGCGCGGTGAGTTCGCGCACCTGGGAAATGGGCAGCCACTCGGCGAACCCTTCCCGCCAGGCATAACCGTTGGGGTTGCGACGCACCTGGGCGACCACCTGGTCCTGCTCCAGGGGACCGATCTGATGGCCGTCGTAGCTCAGATACCACTGGGTCATGGGATCCTCCGAACACCTTTCCGGATTGAACATGACGATTTCCTCCCTGCCGCTGAAAAATCATTAGGCCCCCGACTCCCGCCCGGCGGCGCGCCGGGCAAGGAACCGGGAGGCCAGTGACGGGGCCTTCTGGAAGAAGAAGACGCCCAGAAAGGCGGTCACGACCACGTAGACACCGCTGAAGACCCGCAGCTGGGGCGCGGCCAGGCTGGCGATGATGGCCGAAAACTCCCCCCGCGCCACCAGGCAGAATCCGGCGCGCAGGGACACTTTGGGGCTCAGCCCGAAGAGCCGCCCGCCCCAGTATCCCGTTAGGACCTTGCCGGCCACGGCCCAGACCGTGCAGCAGACCAGAACGGGGAAAAAGGGGACCCCTTCCCCCAGGTGGATCGTAGTGCCGAACCAGAAGAAGAAAAAGGGGAGGGTCACGTCCCGAATGGGCAAAAAAAGATGCTCCAGGTCCCGGGCGCGGCCGGTTTCCGAAAACATCATGACGGCCAGAAAAGCCCCCAGAATCTCGGACAACCCCAGGGCCAGGGCCAAACCGGCATAGCCCAGGGCGATCCCGGCGGCCATCAGGGGCAGAAAGTCGTTTTCGATGTGGCGGGCCACGAAGGTCCCCAGGCGGCTGAACCCGAAATGGCCGATGAGAATGGCGCCGGCCATGAGCAGGATCACCTTGATGAACAAAACGCCGAAAAACAACGGCCCCACCGTGCCGCTGGCCTTGGCGGCGGCCAGAAAGGAGACCAGCACCGGCGCCACCAGGTCCTCGAAGATCAGCAGGGCCAGGATGAACTCGGCCTCGGGGTTGGCCAGCCGCTTCTGGTCCTCGAGCAGTTTGACCGAAATGGAACTGCTGGTGGCGTAGGCCACCGCGCCGATCACGAACCCGGCCATGGGGTCGAGACCCAGCGCGACCGCTGCGCCCGCCGCCACCCCGAGATTGAGCACCACGTCCAGAACCCCGGCGATCCAGATGCGCCGCCCGATATCCACCATGCGGGCCAGGGGAAACTCCATCCCGACGATGAAAAAGAGGAACACGATCCCGATCTCGGCGATGGTGTGGATATGGGGGTTGCTGCCGAGAACGCCCGCCACCAGGGCGCCCAGGGCGATATAGGTGAGCACGGCCGGGACCCGTGCCATGAAGGAGGCGTACCCCGCCCCGAAAAAAACACTCAGGATGGCGCCGGCCAGAAGAAGGAAGGGAAGACTTTCCAAGTCGCCTCGGATTCTGTGTCCGCTAGGGTAGGCGCGCCATGGGAGATCAGCCCTTGACGCACATGTTTTCCAGGGATCGGGTCTGCTCCCGGGAGCCGATGGCCATGAGCAGGTCCCCCACCCGGACGATCTCTTCGGGGTCGGGACTGCCGATGACCTGGCCCTCGCGCTCGATGCCGATGATGGTCGATCCGGTCCGGCTGCGAATCCGGGCTCCGGCGATGGTCTGACCCGCCAGGCAGCTGCCGGCCTCCACCCGCAGCCAGTCGATGCGCACATTTTTCAGCAGCATTTCCATGCGCTCGTCGGCCACGGGCTGGTAGTCGATCCCCAGCAGAATCGTGCCCACCTGGCGGGCTTCCTCGTCGCTCAACTTGGTGGTGAACAACGGTTCGTCGTCGTCCGGATGCCGGAAATAGTAGGTTTCCCGGGTACCACTGTGGTGCAGGATGATCACCACCTGGGAGCCGCTGGCGGTGATCACCGAATATTTCTTCCCCACACCGGGCAGTTCCGCGGTCTTGACTTGCATGGCACACCTCCTGGTTTCCACCTTGCGCCGGCGCCCTCGCCGGTCCGGGGCCAGCGCTTTTGCCGCGATTGAACGCTGCCGGCGTCAATGGCGTTCCACATCGGCCTGCCCGGGCAGGTAGTCCTGGCGCACCGGAGAAAAGACTTCCACGGCCACGGTGTCGGCCAGGGCCTGGCCGCCGTGGGCCAGATCCGGCGCCACGGTCCAGGCGTCTCCGGGACCGGCCTCGAAGGTTTCCGCGCCGATGGTCAAACGCAGCCGGCCGCTGACCAGGTAGCCCGTCTGTTCGTGGGGGTGGCGGTGGACCGGCAGCACGGCCCCGGCCGCGAGGCGGAACTCGGCCAGCAGGGTGCGCTCGCCGTGGACCCGGGTCTTGAGATCGATGCCCTCCAGAATGCGGCGGTAGCCTGAATCCGATTGGCGTTGAAACATGAAACCTCCATGGGTTGAGGGTCTGAACCGGGAACCGGACCGCTGAACGGATTGCCGCCGGTGTGGCGATCCGCAGGCACCTCAACTCCGCATAGCCGAAAAAACGCCCGAACACAATCCGCGCGGTGGGGGTCTGGTCTTGAACGGGTCTCTACGGGAACGTCCCGGCGGATCTCCAGGGCTTGCTTTCCTTCGCGCCGTCGGTTGTGGTAATCTTGCCATCATGGTGGTAACGGGCAACCCCTATCGACCGGAAGATGCGGCAACGCCCGATCCTCGTGTTCAACCCCGACCCCCTTCGAAGGATCAAATGCCCCGCAAGCGTGTTCTCTTTGCCGCCGCCGCATTCTGGTATGGACTGACGGCGCTCTGGGCGGTTTGCCCCGCCTCCGCCGGCGCCCCGATCCCCATGCGCTTCATTCCCCAGTGGTCCCCCCAGGCCCAGTTCGCCGGCTATTATGTGGCTTTGCGCAAAGGGTTTTACGCCCGCTGCGGCCTGGATTTGACCATTCTCCGGGGGGGGCCCGACGCCCCGGCCGGAAAGGCCCTGGAGGAAGGCAGGGCCGATTTCGCCACCCTCTTTCTCACCGCGGGATTACAGCAGCGCGCCCGGGGGCTGCCGCTGGTCAACGTGGGCCAGATCGTCCAACGTTCGGCGCTGATGCTGGTGGCCAAGAAAGCCCGGGGGATCCTTTCGCCCGCCGACCTGGAGGGCAAACGGGTCAGTCTGTGGGCGGATTTTTCCGTGCCGCCGACGGCCTTTTTCCGCCGCCAGGGCATCTATGTCCAGATCGTACCCCAGGGCTACACCCTCAACCTCTTTCTCATGGACGGGGTCGAGGCCGCCTCGGCCATGTGGTACAACGAGTACCACACGCTTCTCAACGCCGGCCTCGACCCCGAGGAATTGACCACTTTCTTTCTGGCCGACTACGGATTGAACTTTCCCGAAGACGGGATCTACTGCCTGGAGTCGACCCTCGCGGATCATCCCCAGGCCGTGCGCTGCTTCGTGCAGGCCTCCATCGAGGGATGGCGTTACGCCTTCACCCATCGCGCGGAAGCGCTGGACATCGTCATGGAACACGTCCAGGCCGCCAACCTGCCCACCAACCGCGTGCACCAGAAATGGATGCTCCAGCGGATGCAGGACGTCATCTTCCCGCCCGAATCCAACGTCCCGGCCGGGTTTCTGGGCGAGGAGACCTATGGCGCCGTGGCCGCCGATCTTTTCGAGGCCCAGATCATCAACGTCACCGTTCCCTACAGGGCTTTTTATGACCCCCGCTTCAGCGCCGAGTAGAGAACGGGGCCTGGCCTTTCGCATGGCCCTGTTCATCCTCACCAGCACCACCCTGCTTTTCGGAATCGCCTTTGGCTACAACTATGTCTATTCGCGCGACCTGGTGCTCAAGCACGTGCGGGAAAACGCCACCCACCTCACCGAATCGCTGGTGGGCCGCATCGAGGCCCGGCTGCTGAGCGTGGAACAGATGCCCCGCCACCTGGCCCTGCAACTGGACAACCGCAACGTCACCCGCCACAACCTGCTGGCCATGATCGCCAGCCTGGTGGCCGGAAGCCGGGATGTGTTCGGCTCCACGGTGGCGTTCGAGCCCTATGCCATGGAACCCGGCGTGCGCCACTACGCCCCTTATGTCTATCGGGACAGGGGCGGCGGCGTGGTGACGACCCAGCTGGGCGGCGCCCATTACAACTACTTCATCTGGGACTGGTACAGCATCCCGCGCCATCTGAACCGGCCGGTGTGGAGCGAGCCGTACTTCGACGAGGGGGGCGGCAACATCCTCATGGCCACCTATTCCCACCCGTTTTACGAGGTCTCCACGGGTCGGCCCGTGTTCCGGGGCGTGGTCACCGCCGATGTCTCCCTGGAGGAGCTGCGCCTGGCCATCGGCGCGGTGTCCCTGTACCGCTCGGGTTATGCGTTCCTGATCAGCCGCACCGGCCAGTTTCTGGCCCACCCCGAAGCACGGCGGATCATGCGCGACAGCATCTTCAGCCTGGCCGAGGAGCTGGCCCTGCCGGCACTGCGCCGCGTCGGGCGGCAAATGATCCGGGGCCAGGAGGGGTTTTTCAGCTTTTCCGACGCGCGGGGCGAACCGTTTTTTCTCTATTTCGCCCCGGTTCCGGCCACCGGATGGGCCGTGGGGGTCGTGATCCCGGAACGAGAGCTGTACGCCGACATTTCCGCCCTCAACCGCACGGTGCTCCTGATCGGGGCGGCCGGATTCAGCCTCTTGTCTCTGGTGGTGGTGTTCATCTCCCGTTCCATTACCCGTCCCTTGAAGTCCCTGGTGGGCGCCACCACCGAAATCGCCCGGGGAAACCTGGACGTCACCCTGCCCAGGATGGCCGTCAAGGACGAGGTGGGCCAGCTGTCGCGCTCGGTGGACGAGATGCGCCTGGCCCTCAAGGAGTATATCCACCACCTTACCGAGACCACCCGGGCCCGCGAGCGCATCGAAAGCGAGCTGAAGATCGCCCGCAGCATCCAGATGAGTTTTCTGCCCAAACGCTTTCCCCCCTTTCCCGAACGCCACGAATTCGATATCTTCGCCGTTCTGGAGCCGGCCAAGGAGGTGGGCGGGGACCTTTACGACTTCTTTTTCCTCGACGATACCCATCTTTTCTTTTCCATCGGGGACGTTTCCGACAAGGGCGTGCCCGCGGCCCTGTTCATGGCGGTGACCAAAACCCTGATGAAGGGAATCGCCGAGCAGCGGATCGAACCTTCGGAGGTGCTGAAGCGGGTCAACGGGGAACTGTGCCAGGGCAACGACTCTTCCATGTTCGTGACCCTCTTTTGCGCCGTGCTGGATCTGCGCAACGGGCGCCTGCGCTATTCCAACGCCGGCCACAACCCGCCCCTGCTGCTGCGCCTGGGCCATGAGCCCCAGTGGATGGCCCTGCCGCCGGGGCTGGTCCTGGGCGGGATGGAAGAGGCGGTCTATCAGACCCGCGAACTGATCCTCTCCCCGGGCGACCGGCTCCTGCTCTACACCGACGGGGTCACCGAGGCGATGGACGCCAGCGCAACGCTCTACGCGGAAGCCAGACTCCTGGATCAGGCCCGCGCCGCGGGTCCGGGCGGCACCGAGGCGCTGGTGACCCAGGTGCTTGAATCGGTGCGGCGTTTTTCGGCCGGCGCGCCCCAATCCGACGACATCACCATGCTGGCCCTCACCTACAGGGGTCCCGGCACCTCCTGACCCGCCCCTTCGGAGGGCAGGCCGGCGTGGACCTTCAACCGCCGCATTGGTGGCGCGGGACAACCCATCGACACCCCAAGCACGAGGAAGCGATCCATGGAATGTGTCAGCCAGAAACAGGGTCAAACCATCACCATCAAGGTCACCGGGCGCATGGATGCCGTCACGGCGCCGGGTTTCGAAAAGGCCTGCGCGGAGTGGATCGACCGGGGAGAAAAGGACTTGGCGGTGGATCTGAGCGGCCTGGAATACATCAGCAGCGCGGGACTGCGGGCGATTCTGGGCACGGGCAAGACGCTCAAGACCCGCGGCGGGAGCCTGATTTTCGGCGGCATGAGCCCCATGGTGCGGGAGGTCTTCGAGATCTCCGGATTCGCGGCCATCTTTCCCGTCTACGACAGCCTGGAGTCCGCCCTTGCCGCCAGATGACCGGGAATCGTTGGAAGAGCTGGAAATGCCGGCGACCCGCGCCTCGCTGGCGCCCTTGCGCGCCTTCGTGCTGGCCCGTGCCGAGGAGCTCGCCCCGGCGGTGGCCGTGAAGATCGATCTGGTCCTCGAAGAGCTCTTGTTGAACATTTTCGACTACGCCTACGAACCGGACTCTCCCGGCACCGTGGCGGTGGCTTGCGCGCCGGGGGCGGATGGCGGCTTCGTGCTGCGGATTCGGGACCGGGGCAGGCCTTTCGACCCCCTGGCCCGCCCCGCCCCAGACCTGGACCGCGATCTGGCCCGACGCGAGGTGGGAGGCCTGGGGATTTTGCTGGTGCGGGAAATGAGCCGCTCCCAAACCTATCGGCATGAACAGGGAGCCAACGTGCTGGAAATCGTTTTCGGGCCCTCACCGGACTGACCCGGCAAGGGCCCCCAGGCCTCCCGGGAACCGATCGGCAGCGGCGAGGCGGCCTCGCGTTTTCCCTCGGCGTCCCGGGGCGCCGCGCCTCGGATGCCACCATCCGGGCGGTGGCTGCCCGGACTCAACCCATCGACCCTTCTGAGGTACCCATGGCCGGCCCGTTTCAGCTTCTCGGGGAATGTCTTTCCGATCTGCGCTCTCCCAGGTGCCTGCCCGGACTGAGCATCGGTCTGGTGGTGAGCCTGGTGCTCATCGTCCTGGAAGTCTCCTTTGCCACCATGATCTTTTCCGGTCCTCTCCAGGCCCATGTGGGCAGGGGGATCGGCATGGCCCTGGCCGGCACGGTGGGGCTGGTCCTCGGCACGACCCTTTTCAGCCGCATCCGCTCCATCGTGGCCATGCCCCAGGACGCCCCGGTGGCGCTGTTCGCGGGCGTGGCGGCCGCCATCGCCGCCGCCGTGGGCCGGCCCGAAACGCCGGAGACCTTCATCACCATCACCGCCGCCCTCATGGGCGCCTGCCTGCTCACCGGCATCTGCTTTGTCCTCGTGGGACGCTTCGGATGGGCGGAGTTTTTTCGCTTCATGCCCTATCCGGTGGTCTCGGGGTTTTTGGCGGGCACCGGCTGGCTGCTGACCAGGGGCAGCCTGGAAGTCATGACCGGAACGGCGCTGGGGTGGGGTTCCCTGGACGCCCTGGCCTCGGCCGGAATGCTGGCCCTCTGGCTGCCGGGGGCCGGCTACGCGGTGGGGCTTTTTCTCATCCTGCGGCGCTGGTCCCATTACCTGATTCTGCCCGGCTCGCTGATCCTGGCCGTCCTCGTCTACCATCTGGTCCTGCGCCTGGCCGGGGTCTCCATCGCCGAGGCGCGCCAGATAGGGTTCATCTTCGAACCCTTTGCCAGCGGCAGCCTCTGGCCGGTATTCGGCCTGGCCGATCTGGCCGCCGTCCACTGGGGGGCCATCTGGCCCCAGATCCCGTCCATCGCCGTGATCCCCTTCATCTCCCTGCTCGGTTTGCTGCTCAACACCGGGGGCATCGAACTGGCCAGCCGGCGGGAAATCGACATGAACCGCGAACTGGTCGTCAACGGGGCGGCCAATCTGCTCATCGGCGCCTCCGGGGCCCACCCCGGGTACGCCTCCATCAGCCTCTCGGCCCTCGGCCTGCGCACGGGCGCCGACACCCGCCTGGTGGGGCTCACCGCGACGCTGATCCTGACGACCACCCTGCTTTTCGGCAGCCAGGTGCTGGCCTATTTTCCCAAGGCGATCCTGGGCGGGTTTCTGCTCCTTTTGGGGCTTTTCTTTCTTTCCGACTGGCTGGTGGACACCCGCCGGAGAATGCCCCCCGGCGACCATCTGCTGGTGGTGGCCGTCTTTCTGGTGATCTGCCTTTTCAGCTACCTGCACGGGGTGATCTTCGGCCTGCTGGCCACCATGATCCTCTTTGTGATCCGCATCAGCCGCGTGCCGATCCTGCGCCGGACGCTCTCGGGCGCGCGGCTGCACAGCCGCAAGGGGCGGTCCCTGCCCCATCAGCGCCTGCTGGCCATGCACGGCGAGCGCATCGTGGTCTACGAACTGGAAGGCTACGTCTTTTTCGGCTCGGTCACCCGCCTGATCGAGGACATCTCCGCGGCGGTCAAGGATCCTTCCCGGGCGCCGGCGGAAGCGATCCTGCTCGATTTCCGACGCGTCAACGGCTTCGACATTTCCTCGGTGAACAACTTCGTGCGCCTGATCTACCGCTTCCAGCGCCCGGAGCGGGCTTTTGCCGTCGTCGCCCCGCCGGACGGATTGGCCGCGCTGCTGGTCGGAAACCTGGACCCGGAAGCCGCCGGCGACCTGCACTTTTTCCCGGACCTGGACGGTGCCCTGCAATGGGCCGAAGACCGCCTCCTGGAAACCGAAGGGCAGCGACTGCGGAGCGCGTCGGCCACGGGCAAAAGCGCCCGGGACGCCCTGCTGGAAAGCGTCTCGGACGACCTGATGCGCCGCCTCGACCGGCAGGGTGAGGTGGAGGCGCTCACGCAAAGCCTGGACGGGTTCCTCTCGCGCCGCTCCTGCGCCAAGGACGCCGTGGTGCTGGAATCCGGCGGCCGGGCCGAAGGACTCTATCTGGTGCGCGCCGGGGTGGTGGCCGAAGAGGTCGAGGCCGGCGAGGAACGGATCATTGCCGTCAGGGAGCTGGGGCCCGGCACCTTCTTCGCCGAGCCGGGGGCTTATGGGTCCTGGCGCTGCGGGTCGCGTTTCGTGGCGCGCTCCGAAGCGGACCTGGGACTTTTGACCCCCGAAGCGCTCAAACGGGTGGAAGCCGAAGCGCCGGACCTGGCCATCGCGTTGCACCGCCTGGTGATCGCCCGGCATGCGGACATTGCCGAGACGACCTGAACCTTCGAACAGTCGCTGGCCTTTTTGTAGAATTGCTTGGCGATGGCCGACAGCGTGTCCCCCTTCTGGATGATGTAGTATTCGACCTTCCCGGTGGTCTCGGGGGTCTTAAGTCCATCGATCTTGACGTCGGAGACCCCCTTAACGTTGCCGGCCATGAGCACGGCTTTCTCCATGGCTTCCGGGGTCGACGCCTGGCCGGCAAGTGAAACCACCCCATCCTTGAAATCTATCCCCAGCCCGGCGATGCCCGGGTTGTTGGCTTCGATGTGGCC
>CALJLV010000088.1 GCA_937982505.1 uncultured Desulfobacteraceae bacterium
TGGGCGACGCCAGCGGGGCGCGGCACAAGAACGTCTCCTGCGTGGAGGGCGACGGAACTTTCGGCGCCTTCTACGGCCTGGCCCGGGTTTTGTCGGGCAGCTACGGCACCACCCTGGTCACGGCCCACAGCAAGGGGTCGGAGAGCGTTTCGAGCCTGATCACCAACGCGGCCTTCGATCCCATCTACGAACGGGCCCTGGGCCTGGACATGATCGGGGCCTGCGCCCTGCAGGCCTCGGCCTACATGCACCGCACCGGCACCCGCCCGGCGCAACTGGCCCGGGTCTCGGTCAAGAACCACGGCAACGCCCGGGGCAACCCGATGGCCCAGCTTCCCCTGGACCTGACGGTGGAGGCCGTGCTGGCCTCGGAACTCATCGCCGATCCGCTGCACAAGCTGGACTGTTCGCCGGTCTCGGACGGGTGCTGCGCCGTGATCATCGCCGACGGCCGGCGGGCCCGCGCCGCAAAGAAGCCGCCGGTCTGGATCCGGGGGGCCGCCTTCTGCGCCGACGCCTACTTTCTGGGCGACCGGGACCTTTCCCGGGCCCCGTCCCTCGCCGATGCGGCCCAGCGCGCCTATCGCATGGCCGGCATCGGCGACCCGTCATCCGAGATCGACGTCGCCGAAGTCTACGACGCCTTCACCTACCAGGAGCTCATGTGGCTCGAAGCCATGGATCTGGCGCCGGACGGAGAGGCCGGCCGGCTCCTGGAAGCGGGAGTCTTCGATCTTGGCGGGCGGCTTCCGGTGAACCCTTCCGGCGGGCTGCTCGCCGGCCATCCGGTGATCGCCGCCGGTCTGATCCGCATCGCCGAAATCGTGCGCCAGCTGCGCGGCGAGGCCGGCGCCTGCCAGGTCGCCGGCGCCCGGCGGGGGCTGGCCCAGGGGGTCAACGGCCTTTGCGGCCAGTCCCACTGCGTCTGGATTCTGGAAAGCGATGCGAACAGGAAAGGATAAACCACCATGGGCAAACAGCGCGTCGCCATCGTCGGCACCGGCCAGACCTTTCACAAGAGTCACCGGCCCGACGTCAACGGCCAGGAACTGATCCACGAAGCGGTCCAGCGGGCTCTGGCGGACGCCGGGCTGACCATCGGCGACATCGACGCGGTGGTCATCGGCAACATGGACCACTTCGAGGGCATCAACTACGTGGACTGCTGGAGCGTCGACGGTGCCGGGGCCTACATGAAGCCCATCATCAAGCTGACCACCGGCGGGACCACCGGCAGCACCCTGGCCATCGGCGGCTACCACCTGGTGGCCTCGGGCCTCTTCGACCGGGTGCTGGTCATCGGCTGGGAAAAGAACAGCGAATCGGACACCACCGGGGCCATCACCACCGCCTTCGACCCCATCTGGGACCGGCTGGTCTTCGCCGGCGCCATCAGCGGTCTGGCGGCCGAGGCCCAGGCCTACATGGCCCAGTACGGCGCCACGGACCGGGACGGGGCCCGGGTCGCGGTGCGCGACCGGGCCCATGCCTGCAACAATCCCCACGCCCAACTGCGCAAGCCGGTGACCATCGAGGAGGTCCTGGCCTCGCCGATGCTGGCCGATCCGATCCACCTGCTGGACGTCTGCCCGCGCACCGACGGGGCCTGCGCCGTGATCATGGCCGGCGAGGCGGCGGCCGAACGGATCTGTCCCCGGCCGGACTGGATCTGGGCCACCGCCAACCGCCACACCTTTTCCTACCTGGCCGACGCGCGCTACGGGCGCCTGGTGAGCATGGCCGAAGCGGCCCGGGAAATCTACGCCAAGGCCGGAATCCGAGAGCCGCGAAAGGAGCTGGACGTCATCGAAATGTACCAGCCCTACTCCTTTGCCGGGATCATGTGGATCGAGGACCTGGGCCTGGCCCCCGAGGGCCGGGGCGCCGAGCTCGTCTGGAGCGGGGCCACGGACATGGGCGGCGAGCTGCCCGTCAACCCCTCGGGGGGGGTGATCGCCTGCAACCCCATCGGCGCCACCGGCCTGATCCGCTGCGCCGAAGCGGCCCTCCAGGTCATGGGGCGGGCCGAGGAGCGCCAGGTCCCCGACGTGCGACTGGCCCTTTCCACCGGGTTCGGCGGATGCTTCTGGAGCGACGTGATCCTCCACGGGCGGGAGAAGCCAGACTTTTGACGAGACATTTCGGGATTCCGTGATCCAGGAGAGACCCCCATGAGTCAGGACGAGCGCATCATCATCGAATCGGGCAGTGTCTACCAGCCCTTCAACTACGCGGTGGGCCTGCACGGGAGCAAATTCTTCCAGGCCCTGCGCGACGAGCGACGCATCCTGGCGGTGCGCTGCCCGCGCTGCCGCAAGGTCTACGTGCCCCCGCGCCGGGTCTGCGGTGCCTGCTTCGTGGCCATGGACGAATTCGTGGAGGTGGGCCCCGGGGGTACCATCGGCACCTTCACCATCCTGCGCTACGCCTTTATCGACCCGGAGACCGGAGAGCAGAAGCCGGTCCCCTACGGCTACGGGTTCATCCGCTTCGACGGGGCCGACACCCTCTTTCAGCACTACATCGACATCCAGGACGAGGCCAAGGTCCGCATCGGGGCCCGCGTGGCGCCGGTCTTCGCCGAGCAGCGCAAGGGCACCATCCGCGATATTCTGCACTTCAAGGTGGTGGACGACTGATGGACGGCATCCGCCGCCTGCACGTCGCCGGCGCCCTGGGTGCGGTCCTGTGGACCGGGGCCGACAAGACCCGCGACGGCTATGCCAACGGCGACAGTCTCCTGGTCGACGTTGCGCGCCGGGTGTTTGCCGTGGCCGACGCCGGGGAACGATTCCCGGCCGCCTCGGCCCGCCTCTTGGAACGCCTGGCCGCGGAACTGGAAGGCGGCGGCGCCCCGGCGGACCCGGCCTCCTGGCAGGCGCGCATGGCCCGGGTCTGGGGCCGGCAGCCCTATATCGAAAAGACCACCTTGAGCTGCGTGGCGATCCAGCCCCGGCTCGAGGGGTGGCGCCTGCTGCTGATTCATGGCGGCGACAGCCGTATCGCGGTCATCGACCGGCAAACGGAAGCACTGTACTACGGTTCGCGGGCCGACATGAACTTCGCCGGCCGCAGTCCTTGGGCGCCCGCCGTGCAAATCCTCGATCTCCCTCAAGGGTCCTGGCGCATCGTTCTGGCCACCGACGGCCTCAACGGGCTTTTGGGTGGTCTAGACCGCCCCGAGACCCCCTCGGTTCCCGTCTGGCTGAGCCGGGCCCGCCTCGACCGGGTGTTGGAGACGGTGGCCGCCGGGCTGACCGACCCCTGCCCGGCCCCGGACGACGCCGGCCTCATCGTGGTCGCGCCGGCGGCCCTCAACGGCCATCCGTCCACCCAGGTCCTCATGACCCATGCCTCCGGGCCGGGCCCGGTCTTACCATTGGAAACCGTCAACCCCCAGGAGGTTGCGCCATGATCATCGACACCCATTCCCAGCTCTTTACCGCCGAGGCCCTGGCCAGCTTTCCCGAGGAGATGGCCCGCGGCTACCAGGCCATGTTCCCCGACATGGCCACTGCGAGCATCGAAACCACCCTGGCCGACATGGACGCGGCCGGGGTCGACCGGGCCGTGATCGTGGGCATCGACGCCGAGACCACCCACGGCTACCGGGTGGCCAACGATCTGGTGGCCCGCACCGTGGCCGGCCACCCCGAACGGCTCATCGGCTTTGCCGGGGCCGATCCCCACAAGGGGGTCCTGGCCTGCGAGGAGCTGACCCGGGCCGTCAACGACCTGGGCCTGCGGGGCCTCAAGCTCCTGCCCCATCTGGCGGCCATCCGCCCGGACGACCGGCGCATGTATCCCCTCTACGAAACCGCCCGGGACCTCAAGATCCCGGTTCTCTTTCACACCGGCACCCAGTTTCACGCCGGCACCAAGATCAAGTACTGCCAGCCCCTGTATCTGGATTCGGTGGCGGTGGACTTTCCCGAGCTGCAGCTCGTCATGGCCCATTTCGGCTACCCCTGGTACCACGAGGGCCTGGCCGTGGTCCTGCGCAACCCCAACGTCTGGTTCAACATCGCCGGCTGGTCGCCCCGGCGCATCCCCGAAGAAGTGATCCGCCAGATCAACGGTCCGCTGCGCTACAAGGCGCT
>CALJLV010000089.1 GCA_937982505.1 uncultured Desulfobacteraceae bacterium
CGAGTTTGACTGACGTGACTGGAGTTCAGACGTGTGCTCTTCCGATCTCGGGCCGTTATGGCATCAAAGCCATTCCCGCCCTCCTCTTTTTCAAGGCCGGCCGGCTGGTGGACCAGATTACGGGCATGACCTCGGCCGGACGCATCGAAGAGACCATCCGCAAAATCGAGGCCGGCGAGCAGATCGTTCGGCCTTTTCCGATGATTTGAAGGAGACGCTGACCATGGGCGAATGCCGCTGCCACCCTGAAAAGGAAACCGCCTACCTGTGCATGAAGCACAACGTCTACCTGTGCGACGAATGCCTCAAATGCCAGGATCCTGAAATTTACTGCAAGTATCGCGCCTCGTGTCCCATCTGGTTCATGGACAAGAAACGCTTCAAGGAGGAAGCGGCCGCCACCGTGGAAGTGGCGTTTCTGCCCGAGGAAAAATCGATTGCCGTGCCCGCCGGCACCACCTTGCTCGAAGCGGCCCGTCAGGCCGACATCTACGTCAACGCCTCGTGCAACGGCAAGGGGGCCTGCGGCAAGTGCAAGGTGATCGTGGAACGCGGCACGGTCAACACCCAGACCACCACCCTGCTCAGCGAGCGCGAAAAGGCGCGCAACTACGTGCTGGCCTGCCTGACCACGGTCACCGAGCCGGTGACGGTGAGGATTCCCGAAGAAGCCCTGGAACGCAAGCTCAAGGTGGCCGGGATGGGCGAGGCGGTCACCGACCGGCTCCAGGGCAAGGTGCCGCAAATAACCCCCATGATCGAGGAGGTGGCCCTGGAACTGGTCGCTCCAAGCCTCGACGATTCGGTGAGCGACCTGGACCGGTTGTATCGGGGACTGCGCAAGGCCGGGGTCGACACCAGCCGCATGAGCGTGGGCCTCAAGGTGATGCGCGAGCTGTCGGCCGCCATGCGCGATGAAAACTGGAAGGTCACCGCCTCGATTCTGCACCGGCGGTTTTCCGATCAACTGGTGGAGGTGGCCCCGGGCAATGACCGTGGTTCCCTGCTGGGGCTGGCCATCGACGTGGGAACCACCACCATCGTGGTCTACCTGGTGGACATGCACGACGGTCGGGTGCTGGCGGCCACCAGCGGCCACAACCGCCAGGCGGCCTGCGGCGACGACGTGATCAACCGCATCGTGTGCGCCGAAAAAGACGGGGTGGCCAAGCTGAGCCGCATGGCCCTGGGCACCATCAACGCCCTGATCGGCGAGGCGGTGGACGCGGCCGGGGTGCTGCGGGAACGGATCAAGAACGTGGCCATCGCCGGCAACACCACCATGATCCATCTGCTCTTGGGGATCGAGCCGCGCTACATCCGCCGCGAACCCTACCTGCCCACGGTGGCGGACTTTCCCACCCTCACGGCCGGCGAGATCGGCCTCAAGGCCAACCCCGCCGCCGGGGTCTTCATTCTGCCCGGTCCGGCCAGCTACGTGGGCGGAGACATCGTCAGCGGCATGATCTACACCGGATTGCACCGCGAAGCGCCCATGACCCTGTTCATCGACATCGGCACCAACGGCGAGATCGTGCTGGGCAACAACGAACTGCTCATGACCGCCTCGTGCAGCGCCGGCCCGGCCTTCGAGGGCGGCGGCGTGCGCTGGGGCATGCGCGCCGAGGAAGGGGCCATCGAGAAAGTGGCCATTGATCCGGCCACCAAGGTCCCCGTCTATGACACCATCGGCGGCCTTCCCCCGCGGGGGATCTGCGGCTCGGGGATGATCGACTTGATCAGCGAACTGCTGGTGACCGGGGCAATCGACCCGCGCGGCAAATTTCAGCTGCCCGCCGGCCACCCCCGGCTCAAGCCCCTGGACGGGGTGCCGGCCTACGTCGTGGCCACCGCCGAAGAGACCGCCAT
The DNA here is from genome assembly GCA_937982505.1 of uncultured Desulfobacteraceae bacterium. Lineage (GTDB taxonomy): Bacteria > Desulfobacterota > Desulfobacteria > Desulfobacterales > UBA2174 > UBA2174. The sequence continues at coordinate 1,870 of CALJLV010000089.1, forward strand.
GGGCGAGGACCTGCTCTTTTCCGAAACCGACATTCACAGTCTCGTGTTGAGCAAGGCGGCGGTCTATGCCGGATTCGTCACCCTGCTCGACCAGGCCGGGATGGATTTTTCCATGGTGGACCGGGTCTGGATCACCGGCGGTTTCGGCCAGTATCTCAACTTCGACCGGGCCATCAGCATCGGGCTGCTGCCGGATATCGCCCGGGACAAGTTCACCTATCTGGGCAATTCATCGGTGGCCGGCGCCTATATGGCCCTGCTTTCGTCTCCCCTGCGGGCCGAGGCCCGCAAGGTCTCCAACGCCATGACCTACATCGATTTTTCCAGCAACAGCCGCTTCATGGACGAGTTCACCTCGGCCCAGTTCCTGCCCCACACCAACATGCAGGCCTTTCCCAGTGTCAAGATCGGCCGGCCCTGATGAGGCCCCGTGCGCGCCACCTTCCCCGGGAAGACCGGCACCCCCGGCGCCGGCCCTCCTGGTGGCGCCGCCTTCTGGCCTGGATTTCCCGGGGCGCGGCCGCTTCCTGCCCCACCTGACGGATCACGCGCTGATGCGGCCGGTGGCCGCATTCCCCAAAGCGCAACCCACGATACCGTTACCGCAACGCAACAAGTAACGCCTGGGCCTTTCCCCCCGCCCCGCAAGAGGGGGCGCGATCAAAAGACAACTTATCGCAATCGCTTCTGTTCCATCGATTCCAAAATCATTTGAAGCCCCGCTCCCACCTCCTGGCACGCCTCTTGTTATAGCCTCTCGGGAACGCGTTCCGCCTTGCCCCACCCTAGGTGGCGCACAGGGCGGTCAACCCCTTCCATGAAGGAGAATCGGACCATGCTGCGGATCCTTTCAGCGCTCCAAAAAAACCTCGTCTGGGCCATCCCCGCCGCCATGGGGCTGGGCCTTGTGTACGGCAACCTCCTGGATGGCGGCCCGCTCAAGGCCTGGATCATCCCCGTGACCTTCGTCATGGTCTACCCCATGATGGTGTCGCTGAACTTCAAGGCCATGTTCAAGGGAGGCGACACCCGGCTCCAGGCCGCCACCCAGGCCGTCAACTTCGTGCTGGTACCGGCGCTGGCTTTCTTCATCGGCCGGCTCTTGCTGGGGGGCGCGAATGAAAAGTACGGCCTTTGGGCCGTGGGCCTGTTTCTTATCGGGGTTCTGCCCACCTCGGGGATGACCATTTCCTGGACCGGCTTTGCCCGCGGCAACAAGGAAGCAGCCATCAAGATGGTGGTCTTCGGCCTGGTCCTGGGCTCTCTGGCGGCGCCCATCTACACCAAGGTCTTCATGGGCGCCACGGTCCAGGTGGATGTGGGTCACATGTTTCAGCAGATCCTGCTCTTTGTCTTCGTGCCCCTCTTTGCCGGTCTGGCCACCCAGGCCTTGGGCCGCCGCCGGTGGGGAGAGAAGGTCTGGCAAACCCGGATCCAGCCCCGATTCCCCCCTTTTTCCGCCCTTGGCGTGATCCTCATCGCCTTCGTGGCCATGGCCCTCAAGGCTCGGGGGATCGTCTCCAACCCGGGCGACATCCTGGCGATCCTGGCCCCCCTGGTCGTCTTCTACCTGGTCTCGTACCTCCTGCTGACCCTCATCGGCCGCTTCTTTTTTTCCCGCGAGGATGCCGTGGCGATGGTTTTCGCAGTAGTGATGCGCGATCTGTCCATCGCCCTGGCCATCGCCATGACCGCCTTCGGGCCCCAGGGGAGCACCATCGCCCTGCTCATCGCCCTGGCCTACGTGATCCAGATCCAGTCGGCGGCCTGGTACGTGCGCCTGGTGGACCGCTTTTTCGGAACCCCGGTCCAGACCCCAGCCGAGCCGTCTTCGGCGCCGGCCGCCGCGCCCCGGTCGCCGGTCCTGGACCCCACCATGCCCGAGATCCGCCGGATCCTCTACGCCACGGATCTTTCCGAAACGGCCCGCCACGCCGTGGGCTACGCCTGCACCCTGGCCGAGCGTTTCGATGCCCAAGTCACGGTATTGCATGTGATCCCGGACAGGATCGAGGAGATCGCCGCCGGGGCCGGCATCGACCTGGCCGGGCATCTGCCGCCCGAACAGCGCGACGCCTTGGCCCAGGACGGGGTGGGCCGCGCCACAAACGCCGTGAAACAGCGCATCGCCCAGACCACCGCGGCCCTCAAGGCCCGCATGCCCGCCTGTCCGTTGTCCAACGCCCCGATCCGCATCCGCACCGGTGATCCGGTGGAGGCGGTAGTCCGCACCGCCGTGGAGGAGTATTTCGACCTGGTGGTGATGGGCACCCATGGCCACGGCCGGCTGGAAGGCCGGCTTCTGGGCAGCGTAGCCAGTGGGGTGGTACGCCGCTGTCCGGTGCCGGTGATGGTGGTACGGCTCCCGGAGGACTTTTCCAGGGCCAAACTTCTGGCCGCCTGATGACCATCGCGGGCCAGAAGAAAAAAACCGGGAGGCCGGGTTACCGACCTCCCGGAAAACCGGGATCGGGGCATCCGCGTGGGGCCGTATCCGTTGGCCCCCCGGGAGGGTCAATCGCGGGCGACGATGGTGTCGGCAATGGCGCCAAAGGCCCGGGCCACGGCCGAATCGGTATCGTGGTCCTGAATGCAGGCCCCGGCGTCGCCGCACAGCACCACCTTGGGATCGAAGGGCACGGTGCCCAGGAAGGGGATGTCCATTTGCCTGGCGGTGCGTTCTCCGCCACCCGAGCCGAACAGTTCGATCTTTTCGCCGCAGTGAGGGCAGGCAAAACCGCTCATGTTCTCGATAAGCCCGAAAATTTCCATCTTGACCACGCGGCAGAAATTGATCGACTTGCGCACGTCGGCCAGGGCCACCTCCTGAGGCGTGGTGACGATGATCGCCTTGGCGTCCGGGACGTTCTGGGCCACGGTGAGCGGTTCGTCGCCGGTCCCGGGGGGCGAATCGATGATCAGGTAGTCCAGATCCCCCCACTCCACGTCGGCGATGAACTGGCGAATGGCCGAGTACTTGATCGGTCCGCGCCAAATGATGGCGTCGTCCTTGTCCGGGGTAAGCGCCTCGATGCTCACCGCCTTGAGATGGTCGTTGTACTTCAGGGGGTTGAGCTTGCGGTTGGGGCTCACATCATGCATCCCCTTGAGCCCGAGCATGCGCGGGACATCCGGACCGTGCAGATCCACATCCATCAATCCCACCTGGTGTCCCCGCTTGGCCAAGGCCACCGCCAGGTTCACCGAGGTGCTGGTCTTGCCGACCCCGCCCTTGCCGCTCATGACGATCAGCTTGTGTTTGATCTGCCCCAGGGCTGCCTTCAGGGCCGCATCCTGCTCGGCCTGCTGCTGGCGGTGCTTGTCCTGGGGGCTCATGCTCTCTTGAATCTCCACCATGATCTTTGGCTCCTCTGTAAGTGACGTCGCGGCCTGCGCCGATGAAGTTGTTCGGGTCTAGGCACCGGCATCCCCGGTCAAATCCCGGGATGTCGAAGCGGCTCGATAAAAATCCTGCCCCCCGCACTGCGGGCAGACCGGGGGCCGACCCGTTCCGGCCGGCTCCTCCCACCAGTGGCGGCAATCCGGGCAGTGGAAGCGCCGCGTATCGGCCACCATGCGATAGTTGCCGCCCTCGACGCGGATGGCTTTACCGCTGATGAGCGCATCGGCAACGATCCGCCGCGCCCTTTGAATGATCCTTCCAAAAGTGGCCCGTGAAACCCCCATCAGCGCCCCGGCTTCCGCATGGGAGTGTCCAAGCATGTCGGCCAAGCGGATGGCTTCGCGCTCGTCCACCGTCAGCCGGACTTCGCTGAGCTCGATCATGGGGATGCCGCGGGGCTTGAAGTAGCTGACCTCCGGCTGGAAAGCGACCAGACGATCCTTGCGCGGACGTACCATGACTCTCCTTTATGAGTATATGCCCAAATCGAAGAAGAGTCTAATGACTGGCACCCCCCTTGTCAAGACGCCCGAATCCGCCATCATTGCCCCCTGGCGTGCCAATCTGGAGCCCGGAGCGGGAAACGACACAGAAGGGCGCTGGGTCGACTGAAACCGGTGGCGGCCCCTATCCGCTGAGTTGGTTTGCCAAAAGCCGATGGAGCATGGCCACCTTGTCCGCCAAAGCGACGGCCGTTTCGCCCTGGGTGGAGATGGCTTCAATGGCCATCCCCATCCGGTAGAGGGGCAGGCCGGCGGATTCAGCCTCAACACACCAGATCACCACACCCTGCAGCGTAAAACGCATCTGGCCGGCGGCCTCGCCGGCGATGGTCACCCGCGTTCCGGGGACGATCGCCTGGCGGGCTTCGAAGCCCACCCCCCCCTCGCCGATATCCAGAATCACCAGCGTGGGGTGATCGCCGGACCGTGTCATCTGGCCTTGCAGGCGCAGGGCATAGCGCGGATAGCGGCGTCGATCCGATTCAGTCATGGCGATGACCCCCGCGGGTTGAGGATCCACTGCATGGCACGCCGGGCTGATCTCCTGGATGGCCGGTCAACCTGCCCCCTCGCTATAATCGAAATCCGCTCGGACTGTCAAACCTCAACCCTGGAACAGGTCGCGGGCTCGGCCCGGGTCAACCTCGGCTGGCGTCGTCCAGGATTCGGTTGAGGCTGCCCGCTACATACCCTTCCAGATCCAGCGTCACAAAGACGAATCCGAGCTGTTTGACGACGGTGATCAGGCGGTGGCGAACGTCCTTTCGCAGCATCGTTTCGTAATGGTCCGGGGCCACTTCAATGCGCGCCGTATGCCCATGATGGCGCACCCGTCCGCCTCGGATGCCCAGTCGCGCCAGCTCGGCTTCCGCAGCGGCAACCTGATCGATCCGTTCCTGGCTGACACGCAAACCGTAAACGATGCGCGAAGCCAGACACGCCTGGGCGGGCCGGTTCCAGGTCTCCAGTCCCATCCGTCTCGAAAGACGCCGGATCTCTTCCTTGCAAAGCGCCGCTGCGGCCAGCGGGGCCTGGATGTCCAGTTCCGAAGCCGCTCGCTGTCCGGGGCGGTAGTCGTTGGCGTCATCCATGGTGGCCCCGTGTGCAATCCAGGAGATCCGGTGCTCGGCGGCCATGGCGCGCAGGGTCGAAAAAAGGTTGTGCTTGCAGACGTAGCAGCGCTCGGGGCCGTTGCGGACAAAATCCGTCAGGGACAATTCCGCCGTGTCGATGCAAAGGTGACGCACCCCCAGCCCCGCGGCCAATTGACGCGCAAGGCGGATTTCAGACGAGGGATGGATCGACGCTATCGAAGTGACGGCGATGACCGCCTGGCCCAGGACCCTGTGGGCGTAAGCCAGCAGAAAAGCGGAATCGACCCCCCCGGAAAACGCCACCATGAGCGGACGGTGGGCCTCGATCCATCGTCTCAGGGCCTCCACTTTGGGCCAGGCGGGATCAGACCCCAGAATCGGATCCTGATCAATGCACGGTTCAATCATCATCTTGCGGAATCACTCCCTCTAGCCGAGGCGCAAGGGGCGGATATTAAAAATGTTTACAAAGGCAGACCGGTCCGTTATAAGCGTTTGGGACACCAGCCGCAGATTTATATGCCAAAGGACCAGGGATCACAAAGGGGTTTTTCATGGGCAAGGAAAGCTTGACGAAGTCCACGACCGGAAAGAAAGCCACGGCCAAGAAGAAAAAAGCGGAAGAAAAACGGATCAGCGCCGCCAAAAAAGCGGCACCTGCCAAAGCCGCAGCCAAGCCCAGCCTGAAGGAATTGCTGGCCCGCCAGTACGCCTCAGCCCCCGCAGCGCCCCTCTATTCCCCTCCTGCACCCAAAGCGGTCAAACGCGATGCCGGCGCCGCGCCTTTTTACGAGGCCAGGGACGAAACAGATGCCCGGCGAATGCGGGCCCTGCTGGTTCAGCAGTTCTCCATGAAAGATCTCCAGGCCGCTGCTGAGGCCAGGGCCGAAGAAGAGGCAAGAGCCAAGGCCGAGGAAGAGGCAAGGGCCAGGGCCGAGGAAGAGGCCCGCCAAAAGGCCGAAGAAGAGGCAAGGGCCAAAGCCGAGGAAGAGGCCCGCCAAAAGGCCGAAGAAGAGGCAAGGGCCAAGGCCGAGGAAGAGGCCCGCCAAAAGGCCGAAGAAGAGGCAAGGGCCAAAGCCGAG
>CALJLV010000090.1 GCA_937982505.1 uncultured Desulfobacteraceae bacterium
ACCACCGAGATCTACACTCTTTCCCTACACGACGCTCTTCCGATCTACGGTTTCGATCAGGCGGGCCAGTTTGTCGGCCACGGGGTTTCCATCCGGGGTCTGGAAGAGGTTGTGGGCCTGGCCCCCCAGCCGGTCGGCCTTTTCCAGCAGATGGGTCTCGTACCCCTGGGCCGCCAGGGTCTGGGCCGCGGCCATGCCGGCGATTCCGCCCCCGATGACCAGGGCCGTCTGGTTGACGTTGAGTTCGGCCTCGCGCAGGGGCTGCATCAGTCCCACCTTGGCCACCGCCATGCGCACCAGGTCCTGGGCCTTGGCCGTGGCCAGGTCCGGATTGTTCTTGTGGACCCAGGAATCCTGGTTGCGGATATTGCACATCTCGAAAAGATACTTGTTGAGTCCTGCGGCGATGAGGGTCTCCTGGAAGAGGGCTTCATGGGTCTTGGGGGTGCAGGCGGCCACCACCACCCGGTTGAGGCGCTTTTCACGGATCACGGCCGCCATGGTGTCCTGGGTGTCCTGGGAGCAGGTGTAGAGATTGTCGGTGACGTACTCCACGTAGGGCAGGGTGGCGGCGTAGTCGCGCACCGCCGGCACGTCCACCGTTCCCGAGATGTTGATCCCGCAGTTGCACACGAAGACCCCGATGCGCGGCCGCTCGTTGGTGATGTCGATCTCGGGGACCTTTTCCGGAATCACGGTGAGGGTGTCGCGGGCCGGGGCCAGGATCTCACCGGCCGCCGCGGCCGCCGCGCTGGCGTCCACCACCGACTGGGGAATGTCCCGCGGCCCCTGGAAGGCGCCGCAGACGAAGATCCCGGGCCGGTTGGTGGCCATGGGGGCGAAGGGTTCGCTCTTGGCGAAATGGCCCGCCGTCAGTTCGATCCCCAGCCGCTGGGCCAGGGCCACGGTCTCCTTGGGGGTCTGGAGGCCCACCGAGAGGACGATCATGTCGAAGGTTTCGACCTCGATCTGCCCGGACTCGGTGATGTAGCGCACCGACAGGTCGCCGCTTTCGCCCACCGGGTCGATGGTGTGCACCCGGCTGCGTACGAAGCGCACCCCCTGGCGCTTGGCCTTTTCGTAGAAGCGTTCGAATTCTTTGCCCGGGGTGCGCATGTCCATGAAGAAGATGGCGCACTCCAAATCCTCGCCGGCATGCTCCTTGGCGATGACCGCCTCCTTGACGGCGTACATGCAGCACACCGAGGAACAGAAGCTGTTGTCGCAGCGGTTCAGATCCCGGGAGCCGACGCACTGGAACCAGGCGATTTTTTTGGGCTCCTTGTGGTCGCCGAGACGCACCAGATGCCCACCGGTGGGCCCGGAGGCCGACAGCAGGCGCTCCATCTCCATGGCGGTGATCACGTTGGGGTGGCTGGCGTAGGCATAGCTGTCGAATCGGGACGGGTCGAAGGGCTCGAAGCCCGGGGCCAGGATCACGGCACCGGTTTCCAGAGTCACGGTTTCGGGCCGCTGGCCGTGGGTCTCGAGGGTCACGGCCCCTGCCTTGCAGGCCGCCACGCACTGGTAGCACTCGCAGCACACGGCGCACTCCAGGCATCGATCGGCCTCGCAGCGCGAAGTCTTCTCGTCGTAGCCGAGCTGGACCTCGTTGAAATTGGTCATGCGCGTTTCGGGAGCCAGCATGGGCATGGGCCGGCGCGGGGCATGGGCCACCCCCTCGGTGGGCACGTCCTGGACCGGGGTCCAGTCGGTTCGGCGGCCGGCGGCCATAGCCTCGCCCTGGATGAAGCGGTGGATGGAGACGGCCGCCTCCTTGCCCGCCCCGATGGCTTCGACCACCGTGGCCGGGCCGGTGACCGCATCCCCGCCGGCGAAGATGTCCGGATCCGAGGTCTGCAGGGTGACTGGGTCGACCTTCATCGTGCCCCAGTCGCTCAGGGTGCAGGCGCACTCGTCGGTGAGACAGGCCCAGTCGGTCTCCTGGCCGATGGCCGGAATCACCGCGTCCACCTCGATGACGAACTCGGAGCCCTTCACCGGCACGGGCCGTCGCCGTCCGCTGGCGTCCGGGGCGCCCAACTCCATGCGGATGCACTCGACGGCCTTGACGCGCCCGTTTTCGGCGATGACCCGGGTCGGGTTGGTGAGGGTCATCAGCTCGATGCCCTCTTCATGGCATTCTTCGATCTCTTCGGGGTTGGCCGGCATCTGCTCGATGGCGCGCCGGTAGATGATGAAGGGTTTTTTCGAGCCGGTGCGCAGAGCCGTACGCACGCAGTCCATGGCCACGTTGCCGCCGCCGATCACCGCTACCCGGTCGCCCAGATGGATGCGGTTGCCCAGGTTGACTTCTCGCAAAAAGTCGACCCCGGGAAAGACCCCCTGGTAGTCTTCGCCCTCGATGCCCAGGCGTTTGCATTCCTGGGCCCCGATGCCGATGAAGAAGGCCTTGTAGCCCTGCTCGCGCAGTTGGCCGATGGTAAAATCCTTGCCGATCTCGACGCCGGTCTTGAACTCGACGCCCAGGTCCTTGATGGTCTGGATCTCGGATTCGATGATGTCCCGGGGCAGCCGGTAGGAAGGGATCCCCACGCTGAGCATTCCGCCCAGGACCGGCAGCTTCTCGAAGACGGTAACCCGGTAGCCCTCGATGGCCAGAAAATAGGCGCAGGTCAGCCCGGCCGGTCCGGCGCCCACGATGGCGACCTTCTCTTCGCGCTGGGCGTTTTTGACCGGTACGTAGGGATTGCCGCTGGCCCGGTCCGTGTCGGCCAGAAAGCGGTGCAGGTTCATGATCCCCAGGGGCTGATCCACGGCCTTGCGCGTGCAGGCGGTCTCGCACGGGTGGGTGCAGACCCGGCCGCAGACCCCGGGAAAGGGGTGGTCCTGCTTGAACAGTTCCAGCGCTTCACGGTAGCGGCCGTCGTTGATCAGGGCGATGAAACCCTGGACGCTGACGTGGGCCGGGCAGGTGGCCCGGCAGGGGGCCGTGCCCAGCTTGGAAATGGCGAAAGCGCCGGGAATGGCCTGGGCGTAGCGTCGGTAGGTGGCCTTGCGGATCTTCAGCCCCATGTCGTACTCGCTGGGGCGCTGGATGGGGCAGACCTCGGCGCAGTCGCCGCAGCCGGTGCACTTGGCCGGGTCGATGAAACGCGGCTGCCTGCGCAGGGTGACCTGGAAACGGCCCTGGGTGCCCTGGATGTCCTGGACTTCGGAACAGGTGATCAGTTCGATGTTGTTGTGCCGGCCGACCTCGACCAGTACGGGGGAGATGATTCACATGGCGCAGTCATTGGTCGGGAAGGTCTTGTCCAGCTGGGACATGACCCCGCCAATGCTGGGCGATTTGTCCAGCAGATGGACGAAGTAGCCGGAATTGGCCAGATCCAGGGCCGACTGCATCCCGGCGATGCCGCCGCCGACGACGAGAACCGAACCGATGACATCCTTGGACATGGTGGCACTCCTTGGGGAATGGATTCAATGAACATGATACAGCGGTGAAATCCGGACCGGCCGCAGGGTGCGCCGAGTCCGTCCAGAATTAAAGCGTCTACCTATCGGGTGGTCTCAATCTTGTCAATAAAATTCAGCCTTTCGGCTCTCTGGAGGTCCCTATCGGAGCCAAATTGAATGTGTTGATAATGAGTTAATGCTCGTTTTGCGGAGGCGTGGGGAGCCGCAGGGTCATGGCGGTGCCCTCACCCCTTCGGCTGTTGACGCTGATCGTGCCCCCGTGCTGCTCGATGATCCCGTGGGTGATGGCCAGGCCCAGGCCGGTGCCCAGCTCCTTGGTGGTGAAAAACGGATCGAAGATGCGGTCCAGTTCCTCCTCGGACATGCCGCGGCCGGCGTCGGCGACCGTCAGCTCCACCGTCCCGGCCTCGGCCGATAGGCGGGTGCGCACGGTCACGGCGGTCTCGGGCGGGCTGGCCTCCACCGCGTTGAGGATCAGGTGGATGATGGCCTGCTGGATCTGCAGCGGATCGATGCGCAGGGGCGGAATTTCCTCGTGCAGGTCCAGCACGAGGGAGACCTGGCGCAGTTCGGCCTCTTTCTGTGTCAGGGTGGCGGCGGCTCGGGCCACCGTGTTGATGGATTCGCGCTTCTTGTGCGGCTCCACCTGGCGGGCAAAATCGAGCAGACTCAGGACGATGTTGCGGCAGCGCATCGCCTCTCGGGCGATGAGGTCCAGCTCCGGATGGGCCGGATGGTTGGCGGGCAGATCCTCCTGGATCAGCAGGGCGCGGGTCAAAATAGTGGTCAACGGGTTGTTGATCTCGTGGGCCACCCCGGCCGAGAGGCGGCCGATGGAGGCCAGTTTCTCCTGGCGCATCATGGCTTTTTGCAGGTCGATGTCGCGGGTGATGTCGCGGGAGATTTCCACCGCCCCGTAAACCCGTCCGTTTTCCCGCAGCGGATAGCAGGAGATGGAAACGAAGGAGCGGCGCCCGGCGCTGTCCGTGTGGATGTGGGTGGCCTGGGACGGCTTTCCGGTGGCCAGGGTGTCCACCAGGGGGCAGGGGTGCTGGTCCCCGCCGCAGGGGTGGTCCTGGTGGTGGGTGACCTTATAACAGAACTGGCCGATCAATTCCTCCCGGCGCACTCCCAGGCGCCGGGTCAAGGTCTCGTTGACGTCCAGGATCCGGAAGTCGGCTCGGATCACCACCACCTCTTCCTGGACCAGCTCGTTGATCAGCACCTCGTACAGATGGCGGGTCTCCTGCAGCTTGCGGTCGGTCCGGCGGGCCCGGCTGGCGCTGTCGGCCACTTCCCAGAAGAGCCGGGCGGTGCTGGCCGAGATGACGTGCATGGCAAAGGGCTTGTGCTTCAGGATGTCGTTGTAGACCTGCATGGAGCCGGTCAGTTCGATGATCAGATCGATCTCGGGGCGCGTAAAGAAGTCACGGTAGTCCGAGGTGCTCAGCAGTCCGAGGGTTTCGGCCATCCTGCGCCCGGGGGCGTCCGGATTCGGGTCGGCCACGGCGATGATGCGCGGGGCCGGATCGAAGGTGGTGAACCTGTGCCGCGCCATCATGTGCATCAACTGGATGGCGCTGTTGCCGCCGCCGACCATCGCGATCTTCATGGTGCCTCCGGCTCGCGGTTGGGGTGCCGTCCGGTCAGGCGCCCTTTGGGCGGTGGGGCGGCGCCTTTTCACTTGCATACCACAGTTGGTGCCGGCTACAAAGGCGCGACGACCATTTTCTGCCGCGCCATCCGTCAGCGGCTAGAGGAGAGTGCCCCGTTGCCCACCACGCCCCGCATCATCGTCGTCTGCGGCCCCACCGCCGCGGGAAAGACCGGGGTGGCCATTCAACTGGCCCGGCACCTGGGCGGCGAGATCATCAACGCCGATTCCATGCAGGTCTATCGGTTCATGGACATCGGCACGGCCAAGCCCACCGCCGCCGAGCAGACCCTGGCGCGGCACCATCTGGTGGACGTGGTGGATCCGGACGAGCCCTTCGATGCGGCCTGTTTCGCCCGCCTGGGCCGCCGGGCCGTGGCGGACATCGCGACCCGCGGCGGGGTGCCCATCGTGGCCGGTGGCACCGGTCTTTACATCAAGGCCCTGCTCTGTGGACTGGCGGCCGAGGCCCCTTCGGACCCGGACCTGCGCGGCCGCCTCATGGCCGAGCGCGATGCCCAGGGGGCGCCGGCGCTGCACCGGCGCCTGGCGCTGGTGGATCCGGTCACCGCGGCCCGGGTTCATCCCAACGACGCGGTGCGCATCGTGCGCGCCCTGGAGGTCTACGGGGCCAGCGGCCGGCCGCTCAGCACGCACCACGGGGAACACCGTTTCGCCGACACACCCTACACGGCGTTCAAGATCGGCCTGGAGGTGGAACGGCCGTTCCTCTATGCCCGGATCGACAAGCGGGTGGAGTTCATGATGGCCCAGGGGCTGGAGGCCGAGGTGCGCGGGCTGCGCGATCGGGGGTACACGTCGCAGCTCAAGCCGATGCAGTCCCTGGGCTACCGGCACGTGTGCGCCTATCTGGAGGGGCATGCGAGCCTGCAAGAGGCGGTGGTGACCCTCAAGCGCGACACCCGGCGCTTTGCCAAGCGTCAGTTCACCTGGTTCCGGGCCGATCCCGAGATCCGCTGGACGGCGCCGGAGGAACTAACTGGGTTGCTCCCGCGGATCGAAGGCTTCCTCGGCGGCACGCCAGACCCGTCGGACCGGCCGGAAAATTTCGTGCGGGCAATTGTGTAAAAATCCGGAAAGCTTTCACCCCGCGAGGATCACCGCCTCCTGCGACTGGCCGTCGATCTTGATCGTCAGAGGCCGCTCCAGGCGCAGATGGCGCAGAAAGGCGGTTTCCGTGGCCGCCGGATGCGCTTCGAGCCAGTCCCAGGCGATGCGCCCGTACCGGGCGTCAGCCACCGTGATGTAGCCGATTCCCAGGGAGGTGATGTTGTGAAAAAAATGGGATCCCTGGCTGGGATCGGCGCGCAGGCTGGAGAGGGTGGTCTCCACGATGGCCCCCACGGCCGAGATCTGATGCCATTCCACCGGGATGCCCAGCCAGTGGTCGGCCGAACCCCAGCGGCCCGGGCCCACCAGCAGATAGGGCCGCTTTTCGGCGGCCAGGCGGCCGTTGAGGGCGCCCACCTGGGCGGCGATGTCCACCGTGCGGGACGGATCGAAGGTGGCCGGACGCACGTAGACGATATCGGCGATGGTGGTCGTCTCGCCGTTGCCCAGGGCCTGGGTGGAATGGCAGATGGCCCTCTCGATCTCCTTCGCCTGGATGGACACCTCCTGGCGGCCGCGGCCCGTACTCATGGGGCGGATCTGGAGCAGCACGAATTCGGGCCGATCGCTGCGATCGGCCGGCAGGTTGACGGCAAATTCGATCTCCACCGGACCACCCATGCCCCGGCGGCCCAGTTCCAGCAGCTTGCCGATCAGTTCGGGCAGGGGGATCGCGCGGTACTTGAGGATCCGGGCGAAGGTGATGATGGGGTAATCGTCGCGGCCGCCCATGGCGTCCCGGATGCGGTGGTCGGCCGGGCTGTAGCTGCTGGCCAGGTAACGCACGGCCGGATGGTCGCCGGCGGCATCCACCTCCAGGCTCACCAGGGTGGCGTCGTCACCGGTGAGGGCTTCAGGAAAGGCGTCCATGCGCAGGGCGTAGAAGCGGTGCTGGGCGTTTTCCAGGATGTCCTCCACCGTGGAGAACTGGAGCAGGTATTCGGGGTAGGGCGGGGAAAAGCGCAAGGCCTTGCCGCCGTCCACCACGGTCTTGCCCAGCCCCAGGGCGATGACCGCGATTCCGTCCTGGGCGCGCATGGGCCCCACCGGGTAGTGGTTGATGGAGCGTGCCACCCCTGAAAGGCCGGGATAGAAATAGGGCCCCCAGCGCCGTCCCACCAGTTGCTGGACGATCACGGCCATCTTTTCGTCCTCGGTGCGGTGCATGGTGCTGCGCGCGTAGGCACGCGAGCGGCTCATGAAAGTCGAGGCGTAGACCTGGCGCACCGCCTGGCCCAGGCGGGCCAGGCGCTGAGCCGGATCCGGATGGCAGTTGGGCAGCATGTAGGTGTGATAGATGCCCGCGAAGGGCTGGAACAGGGCGTCTTCCAGCAGGCTCGAGGAGCGTACCGCCAGAGGGTATTCCGCCTGCTCCAGCAGGGCTCCCAGGGCCCCTTCGACCCAGTCGGGGAGGCGGGCCCCGGCGAACAGGGCCGCCAGGTGGGCGTCGTCCAGGTCGCTGTCGGCCAGTCCGGTGAGCTGGTTCTGGGTCAGAAAGGCGTCGAACCCCTCGGTGGAAATCACCAGGGTCTTGGGAATGCGGAGCTCCAGGCCCGGAAATTCCGCCCGCAGCCGGTCCATCCCGCGCAGCTGGGTGGAGATGAAGGCCAGGCCCCGGGCCTTGCCCCCCAAGGACCCTTTGCCCACCTTGACGAAATCGGCGTCCGGATCGTAGCCGCCGGCCCCCATCTCCGTGATCACGCCGCGCTGAAGCCCCTTGCGCCGATGGCGGATCGATGCGGCCAGATACGTCTTGAGGTCGCCGACGGTGGGAAAGTCGTCCACCATGACGGGCCTGAGGCGGGCGGCGAGCATGATTTCGCCCCGGGCCAGGAGCCAGCTGGAGAAATCGTTGCGCCGGGCATGCAGGCCCACCACCTCGTCGGGGATCCAGCCCAAGGCTTTTTCCATGGCCCGCAGGTTTTCGGCCCGGCCCACTTCCAGGCCGTCCCGGTCGCGGAAGATGAAGGGACCGAATCCGCAGTGCTGGAGGAAGAATTCGCGGATTTCGGCCAGCAGGGTGGGCGAATTCTTGTTGAGAAAGACCGCCGGCACCGCTTCGGCCAAGGTCCGGTTCTGCTCTTCGCTGCTCAGGTTGAGCAGGGGCAAATCCGGGCGCTCGCCCCGGATCCGCTCCAGCAGGGCGAACCCGGCCCGGGGGTCGATGCGGCCGCCGCGGGGAAAGCGCACATCCGAGATCACGCACAGCAGGTGGGGGTTGAAGCGTTCGAAAAGCGCCACCGCCTCCTCGTAGGTCTCGGCGGTGACGATCTTGGGCCGGCCGCGCATGCGAAAGAGGCGGTGCTCGTCGTTGAGCGATTCGTCCATCACCTGCTGGGTCTGGGTGACCACCTCCTTATAAAGCATGGGCAGCAGGGAAGAGGCGTACAGGGGCGAGTCCTCCACCATGATGATCACCGGAACCCGGGCCCGCTCGGTGTCGTAGGCGATGTTCCAGCGGTCCTCGACGCTCTTGATCAGGGCCAGGAGCAGGTCGCAGTTGCCGCGCCAGACGAAATGCTTGTCGATGCCGCTGCGGTCGGCGGTCTCCTGCTCCAGGAGGGCCTGGTGGCTGGCGTGGTGCAGCATGAACACCGCCAGGTCCGGGTTGCGCGCCTTGAGGGTGCGGCCCAGGGCGTGGGCGTCCATGTCGTCCACCTGGGGCATGGTGATGACCATGTCGAAGCGTTTTTCGGCCAGGGCCGCCAGGGCTTCCTGGGCCGTGGAGACCCAGGTCAGCCGCGGCGGGCGGGATAGATTCAGGCCCCGGTATTCGAGGATGATCCGTTCGGCCAGGCGTCCCTCCTCTTCCATGATGAAAGCGTCGTAAGGACTTGAAACCAGAAGGATGTCCGCTACTTTGCGGGCCATCAGCTCGTGGAATACCTTGTAGGACAGATCCGATTCGCCGGTACCATCGGCCGGGGGAAGGACGGGTCGGGCTGGTTTCATCTGGACGCTCCGCTTTGGGGTGATGGCGCTGCACTATAGATGCAACGCCCCGGCGGGCTCAAGGGGGGATCTGGAAACGCGACAAATGGAAACCGGGAGCTGGACCCTCCAATCCGCCGAGGATGCGATCCGGAAAGTGCCGCCGGACCTGTGTGGCGGGCCGGATCCTTTCGCCAGCGCGCCTGTGCAATTGACAGTGCGCCAGGCGCATAGTAGAGCGATGCACACAAAGGACTTTGGCGAGGATTCGGCCTGATGAAAATCGGCATTGCGCAGATCAACCCCCTCATCGGCGATTTCAGGGGCAACACGGCCAAGATCGTCCAGTGGGCCGCCGAGGCCCGGGACCGCGGCTGCGACCTGGTGGTCTTTTCCGAGCTGGTTCTTTCCGGCTACCCGCCCCGGGACCTGCTGGAAAAGGACGAGTTCGTCCAGGCCAACCTGGACGCCTTCAACTGTCTGGTGGACGCTATCCGGGGCGTGGCGGTGGTCTGCGGCTACGTCGACCGCAACCCGGAGCTTGAAGGCAAGCCGCTGTTCAACGCCGCGGCGCTTTTCGAAGACGGCCGGGTGCGTCACCGGGTCTGCAAGCGCCTGCTGCCCACCTACGATGTCTTCGATGAAAGCCGCTACTTTGAACCCGGCGCCGAAGCCCCCCGGGTGGTCGCCTTCCGGGGGCATCGACTGGCGCTGACGGTCTGCGAGGACCTCTGGAACGACAAGGATATCTTCCCGCGGCCCCTTTACCACAGTGATCCGGTGGCCCTGGCGGCGGCGGCGGGGGCTGACCTGCTGATCAATGTGGCGGCTTCTCCCTTCGAGGTTTCCAAACCGGCCTTTCGCGAGCGGATTCTGGCCACTGCGGCGCGCAAGCACCGGCTGGCGGTGGTCTTCGCCAACCAGGTGGGCGGCAACGACAGCCTGGTCTTCGACGGCGCCAGCGCGGCCTTCGACGCCCGGGGACGGCTGGCGGCGCGGGCGGCCGATTTCGCCGAAGACCTGGCGGTCTTCGACACCGCGGCGGAAAGCGGCGACCTTCGCCGCCCCTGTGCCTCGGCCGCCGAGGCCGTCTATCGGGCCCTGGTCCTCGGCACGCGCGATTACGTGACCAAGTGCGGGTTTTCACGGGCCGTGGTGGGCCTTTCCGGGGGGATCGATTCGGCTCTGGTGGCCTGCATCGCCGCCGAAGCCCTGGGGCCTGAGAATCTGCACACCGTCTTCATGCCCTCGCGCTACACCTCCGCCGACAACGTCGTCGATACCCGGGAGCTGGCCTCCAACCTCCAGGCGGGTTTCCAGACCATCCCCATCGATGACATGTTCCAGGCCGTCGTGCGCTCTTTGAATCCCGGCTTTGATCCGGCGGCCCCCACGGTGGTGGAACAGAACATCCAGGCGCGCATTCGCGGAACCCTGCTGATGGCCATCTCCAACCGCGACGGCTCCCTGGTGCTGACCACGGGCAACAAGAGCGAGCTGGCGGTGGGCTACTGCACCCTTTACGGAGACATGAACGGGGGGCTGGCGGTGATCAGCGACGTGCCCAAGACCCTGGTCTACGAAGTGTCGCGCTTCATCAACCGGGGCCGCCAGATCATCCCCCGGCGCATCCTGGAAAAGGCTCCCTCGGCGGAACTCAGACCGGACCAGACCGACCAGGACGACCTTAGATCGGAAGAGCGTCGTGTAGGGAAAGAGTGTAGATCTCGGTGGT
>CALJLV010000091.1 GCA_937982505.1 uncultured Desulfobacteraceae bacterium
GACCACCGAGATCTACACTCTTTCCCTACACGACGCTCTTCCGATCTACATAATTATTCATACCCTTATAAAAAGTGCCTAAGTCTGTCAAGCACTAAGGGATTTCCCTATTTTCGAGTATGCTGCAAACCGTTTGGCGTTCATCTTCGAGGATTCCGCCGATCCGCCGCGGTCACCTTGCCCGGCATCCATCGCGCTTGACGCTTCGGCGCTGAACGACGTAAATCTTTTTCAATGGACCCCGACCCCATCCCCACCCTGGTGCGCCACATCCTGAACGGCCGGACGGATCTTTTCGCCGAGCTGGTGGGCCAGTTCCAGACGCCGATCTATAATCTGGCGCTGCGCATGACCGGTTCGGCCGCCGACGCGGCTGATCTGACCCAGGACACCTTCGTGCGCGCCTGGATCCATCTGGACAAGTACGATCCCCGGAAAAAATTCTTCACCTGGCTCTACACCCTGTCCCTCAATCTGATCCGCAACCATCTGAGAAAGCGGGCTTCTTGCCTGGCTCCGGCCCATGAGCCCGCCGCGGTCTCCCTGGCCCTCGATCCGGCCCAGGCCCTGGCGTCCAGGCAGGAGGCCGGCCGGATTCAACAGCTGCTGCTGCGCCTGCCCGAGGATCAGCGCGAGGCCCTCTGGCTGCGCTTCTTCAGCGATCTGTCCTACAGCGAGGTGGCCGCCATCCTGGGTGTCTCCCCCAGCGGCGCCAAGATGCGCGTCAGCCGGGGCCTGAGGCGCCTGCGGGTCCTGGTCCAAGATGAAGATTGATGCGGGCGGCGATTCGCCGGATTTCCGCCATCAGCTCCGACAGGTCGGCGGTTTGCAGGGCGCGCCCCTGCACCACGGGCTCCCCGTCGATAAAGACATGGTCCACATCGGCCCCGGTGGCGGCGTAGACCACGCTGGCGGCCGGATGGTAGACCGGCACGAGGTGGGGCCGGTCGGCGGCCAGGACGATGATATCGGCCCGCTTTCCCGGTTCCAGGGAGCCGATCTCGCCCGCCAGCCCGATGGCCCGGGCCCCGCCGATGGTGGCCATTTCCACCACCTGGCGGGCGTTGAGCAGGCCGGGGCGGCCGCTGGCCGCCCCGGGCAGCTTGGCGGCCGTGTCCATCTCCCGCAGCAGGTCGAGATCGTTGTTGCTGGCGCACCCGTCGGTGCCTAACCCCACCGTGACCCCGGCCGCCAGCAGGGCCGGAACGGGCGCGATCCCGGCCGCCAGCTTCATGTTGCTCTGGGGGTTGTGGGAGACCGCGACCCGGCGGCGGGCCAGAATCCGCATATCGGCCTCGTCCAGCCAGACCGCATGCACTGCCAGGGTCCGCCCCTCCCAGATTCCCAGATCCTCGAGCCGGGCCACCGGCGACCGATGGTGGGCCTGGAGGCTGGCGCGCCGTTCGCCCTCGGTTTCGGCCACATGGATCTGAAGCAGGCACCCGTCCCGGCGGGCCGCCTCCCGGGCGCGCCGCAGGGTCTTTTCGCCGCAGGTGTAGGGCGAGTGGCAGAAGATCGACGGGGCAATCCGCTCGCAGCGCCCCTGCCAGGAGGACACGAAATCCCGGGCCGCGTCCACGTTGCGCGCGGGATCGGGGACTCCCGGGGCCGGAAAATCGATCACCCCCTGGCCCACCACGGCCCTCAGTCCCATGGCGGCCGCCGCTTCGGCCACCTGATCGGCCAGAAAATAGCCGTCGCAGCAGCAGGTGGTGCCCCCGAGCAGCAGTTCGGCGCAGGCCAGGCGGGTTCCCCAGTGGACCGATTCAGGGGTGATGTGGCGCGCTTCGGCCGGAAAGATGCGCTCCTGGAGCCATTCCATGAGGGGCAGGTCGTCGGCCAGGCCGCGAAAGAGAATCATGGGCAGGTGGGTGTGGGTATTGACCAGTCCGGGCATGACGATGCCCCCCCGGGCGTCGACGGTTTCCGCGGCCGCCGGCAGCGGCTCGGCCGCCGTCCAGGGCCCCACGTAAACGATGCGCCCGGCGCGCACGGCCACCATTCCGGGCCGGTGGATGGCAAAGGCCGCATCGACCGCCAGAATGATTCCGTTGTAGATCAGCAGGTCGCAAGGGGGCATGGATTGCTTCTACCGTTCTTCGAAGCCCGTGTCCATGCGGCACGAGGGTGTTTTCCGGTGATCCGTCGCAGGCACCTTGACCCCGGGGCCGCCGATTGGATATGGATACGGCGTCGATTCCCCTGCGTTCACCGGGCCGCGGCCCGCCTCCCCTTCTTGCGAAAGGCCAGCACCTCATGCCCGCGCCAGAACTGATCCTCCACAACGGCACCGTCCTGACCATGGACGCCGGGGCCACGATCCACCCCCGGGGGCATGTGATCGTGCGCCATGGAACCATCACGGCCGTGGGGCCGGGAGATCCGCCCGCCCGCCAAGGCCAGTGCCTGGATGCCCAGGGCGGCTTGATCCTGCCCGGCCTGGTCAACGCCCACACCCATGCCGCCATGACGCTCTTTCGCGGGCTGGCCGACGACCTGCCCCTGATGGAGTGGCTCGAAAACTACATATTTCCGGTGGAAGCGCGCCTGGATCCCGATTCGGTCCACACCGGCGCCCGGCTGGCCTGCGCCGAGATGATCCGCTCGGGGACCACCTGCTTTGCCGACATGTACCTGTTCGCCCACGAGGTGGCCCGGGCGGCCCACGATTGCGGCCTGCGGGCCGTGGTGGGCGAAGTCCTCTACGATTTTCCCTCGCCCAGCTACGGCCCCCTGGAAGCCGGTTTCGCCTGCACCCGCCGGCTCATCGAAGCCTGGCGGGACGATCCACTGATCTCGGTGGCGGTCCAGCCCCACGCCCTGTACACCTGCGCCCCGGATCTGCTCCGGGAGGCCGGCCGCATGGCCCGCCGCTACGGGGTGCCGCTGATCCTGCACCTTTGCGAAACGCGCAGCGAAACGCGCCAGATCGTGGAGCGCTACGGCCTGCGGCCGGTGGCCCATCTCGACCGCCTGGGGCTGCTGGACGCCAATCTCATCGCCGATCACGCCATCTGGCTGACCCCGGAGGAGATCGACCTGCTGGCCCGGCGGGGCGTGCGCGTGGCCCACTGCGCCGAGAGCAACATGAAACTCGCCTCGGGCGTGGCCCCTGTGCCCGAGCTGCTGGCCGCCGGGGTGGCGGTGGGGCTGGGCACCGACGGGTGCGCCAGCAACAACGACCTGGATCTGTTCGGCGAAATGGACACCGTGGCCAAGCTCCACAAGGTCCACCGCCTGGACCCCACCGTTTTGGGGGCCGAGACGGTTCTGCACCTGGCCACCATGGGCGGGGCCCGGGTCCTGGGAGTGGCCGACCGCATCGGCAGCCTGGAGCCGGGCAAGCGCGCCGACATCATCGTGGTCGATACCCGCCAGCCCCATCTGACCCCTCTTTACCATCCGGTCTCCCATCTGGTCTACGCGGCCCGGGGGGCCGACGTGCGCCACACGGTGATCGACGGGCGCGTGGTGATGCGCGACCGGCGCCTGTTGACCATCGATCTGGAAGAGCTGCTGGAAAAGGTCCGGGCCAAGGCCGACCGGGTCCGGTCGTGGCTGCCTGCGCGCAAATGAGAGGGGATCGGCGCCAGGGGCGTCCGGATTTCACCCCGTCTGACCGGAAGGGACTCAAGAACCTCGGGCTGCAGCGCACTGCATTCGGATAAAAAGCTGGCGCCTCAGCGCCTCACAGGGCCGCGATGACCCCTTCGATCAGGGCCGCCAGGCGCGGGGCCGCGGCGTTGGCCACGGCCACGATTTCCTCCAGGGTGGCCGGCACCGGCCGGTCCGGGTCGTTGACGTTGGTGATGGTGGAAAGGCCCAGGACCCGCATGCCGGCATGGGCCGCCGCAATGGCCTCCATCACGGTGGAAAACCCCACCGCCTGGGCGCCGATGGTTTTTAGAAACCGCACCTCGGCGGGTGTCTCCAGGGAGGGGCCGCGCAATCCGGCGTAGACCCCCTGGCGCAGTGGCGCGCCCCCGGCCCGGGCGCTTTCCAGGGCCGCGGCTCCCATCGCGGGATCGTAGACCCGGGACAGATCCGGAAACCGCGGCCCCCAGCGGTCCTCGTTGGGCCCGCATAAGGGATTGGCGCCGGTGAGGTTGAGATGATCGCGGATCAGCATGAGGTCGCCCGGAGCAAAATCCGGATCGAGCCCGCCGGCGGCGTTGGTGAGGATCAGGCAGGAAACGCCCAGTTCTTGCAGGACCCGTACCGGAAAGGTCACTTCCAGGGGGTCGTACCCCTCGTAAAGGTGGAAGCGGCCCTGGAAAGCCGCCAGCATGCGTCCGGCCACCCGTCCCAGGGAGAGGCGGCCGGCATGACCGGCCACGGTGGGTCGGGCAAAATGGGGCAGATCTGGGTACTCGAGGTGAACGGGGGCCGCCATCCCGGGGACTCCGCCCCCCAGACCGGTGCCGCAGATGAGGCCGATTTCGGGCCGTACGGCCTGGCGTTCACGGATATGGGCCGCCGCTTGGGCCGCCAGGAGTGTGTAGTGGATCATCGCTTGTGGCCTCCGGAAGTGGGCGCAAGCCAGCATCGACGGTGTTCCCGGTTCTCGGGGCCGGTCCTCGATTCCGGCTGCAGGGCGCCGCGCCGCACGGCGTGATTGCGCGCGCAAGGTCCGTTCCCGCCTGAGTCCGGCCCTCTGTTGCCCGCCGCAGTGGTTTGCGGTTATCATGTCCCGGCGTTTCATGGCAACTCCTTCTCACCCGGATGGAGAGGCGAGGTCCGATGGTTCCCCCGGCGTCCGATTCTTCCAGGCGCGAGCCTCCGCTGCCGGCCCCGCGGCGCACCGGCGTGGTTACCGATCCGCGCTGCGCCGGCCATTGCATGGGGCCCGATGAACCCGAGTGCCCCGCGCGGCTGGAGGTCCTGCAGGATCTGCTGCGGGAACCGCAATGGCGGGGGCGGCTGGTGGAGATCGAGGCCCGAATGGCGGACCGCGAAACCCTGGAGCGGGTCCACGCCCCTTCGTACATCCGGCGCCTGGAGGCCACTGCCGGGGCTCCCTCGGTCCGGCTGGACCCCGACACCTGCACCTCGCCCGACTCCCATCAGGCCGCCCTGCTGGCCGCCGGCGGGCTCTGCCGGGCCATCGCCCAGGTCCATACCGGAACCGTGGCCAACGCCTTCGCCCTGGTGCGCCCGCCGGGGCACCATGCCGAGCGGGCGGCGGCCAAGGGGTTTTGCCTCTACAACAACGTGGCCGTCGGGGCGCGCTTCGCCCAGAGCCGGCTCGGGCTGGAGCGGGTCCTCATCGTGGACTGGGACCTGCACCATGGCAACGGCACCCAGGACTGCTTCGAGGACGATCCGTCGGTGCTCTTTTTCTCCACCCACCAGGCCTTCGCCTACCCGCATAGCGGCCGGCGCCGGCAGGTGGGCCGGGGCGCCGGACGGGGCTTTACCATCAACGTGCCCCTGCTTCCCGGCTTCGGCGACGGCGAGTACCTGGCCATCTTCGAGGCCCTGCTCAGGCCGGTGGCCGCGGAATTTGCGCCGGACCTGGTGCTGGTGAGCGCCGGTTTCGACATCCACGGGGCCGACCCTCTGGGCGGGATGCGGGTCACTCCCGAGGGGTTTGCGGCCCTGACGCGCCTTCTGATGGACATCGCCGACCAGTCCTGCGGCGGCCGGCTGGTGCTGACGCTGGAGGGAGGCTATGGCCTGGAGGGGCTGCGCGCCTCGGTGCGGGCCGTGCTCGAGGAGTTGGCCGGCCTGCGCAGCACCGACCCGGGTCCCCTGATGACCGCCGCCGCCCGGTCCCGGGCGGCCTACGCCGTCTGGCGGGTCCGTAGCGTCCAGCGCCGGTACTGGACGGGGTTGGATCGACCGGATGGACAGCCCCCCGGCGCCGATCTGTCCTGGGGCTCACGCCTGCGCGGCTGGTTGGCCTATGCTGGCGCCTATTTTCGCAGTTGAACCGGACGGCGTTTTACCCGAACCAAAGGATCGAACGCTTCCCATGGCCCCCTTTCGTGATGCCATCCGCCATCTGGCCGAAAAGATGCAGACCTGCGACGAGTGGCTCGAACTGAGCCGGGACCTGGGCGAACCGATCTTCCCCGGAGCGGCGCCCGAGGGCCTCCGGATGCGTTGGGCCGAAAAGTCTGATCTGTTCGCCATCAACGCCCTGCAAGGCTTCGTCAAGGAGACCGACTTCATGGAGGCCGCCTTGCAAAAGGGGGACCGCTGCCTCTTACTTGATGACCCGGACGGCCTCCGGGCCTTTGCCTGGGTCACCTTCCGCGATTTCCGCCTGGCCCTCTGGTATACCCTGACGCTGGATTCCGGAACCTGCTACCTGGTCTATATCTACGTGCATCCGGCCCTGGGCGGCCGCGGGATCGGGTCGTTTCTGCTCGGATCCCTGATGGCGGCGGTGCGCGACCAGGGGGGGCGCGAGATGATTTCGGGGATGTACAGCGACTGGGAGGCCTCCCTGCGCATGCACCTGCGCATGGGCTTTCGCATCCGGCGCCGCCTGCGCCAGTGCCGGGTGCTGCAGATCTTTCCGACCCCGCCCAAAGATATGGAAATATAGTCGGTTCAGCGCTCAGGTGTGGACCGTTGCACTCGCCAGGGATCGGAACGCGCCTATGGGTCTGGTGAAGGGACACGAATGCCCCGATCCAGCGTCCCGGTTCCCGCCGCCCGCCGTTTTTTCCTTGGGGATGATTGGATCGCGGCAGGACCCCGCCAAAGTCCATCCCGCCAATCGGCCCCAACATCATGGGTGCCCTGGCGATTAAAGGCTGCAGTCGCGCGGTTTCGGGTTTGACGCCGTGTCGTCAGGCGCTCGCGGCAGACGTTGACGGGGTTGTGGAATCGCGGCCGCTGGCGTTGACACCCCAACCCCGATTTGCCTAAGATCATCTCCGACTGTGTTTCGCCGGCCGCACCGTCCACCCCGGTCAAGACAGGAGCAGGGCCATGGAATCTTCGCTGCGCACCGTCCTTTACGATCAGCACCTCGCCCTGGGGGCCCGCATGGTCCCCTTCGGCGGATGGGAGATGCCGGTCCAGTACCCGGCCGGGATCGTCCAGGAGCACCTGGCCACCCGCCGCCAGGCAGGCCTTTTCGACGTTTCCCACATGGGCCGCCTGACCGTCTCCGGCCGCGATGCCCTGGCCTTCCTGCAGCGCTGCCTCACCAACAACGCCGCGGCCCTCGAACCGGGCCAGAGCCAGTACACGCTGATCGCCGACGAAAACGGCGGCGCCATCGACGACGCCTACCTCTACCGCTTCGTCCCCGAATCCTACCGGCTGGTCGTCAACGCCGCCAACCGGCAAAAGGTCTGGCGCCATCTGCAAGACCAGGCCACCGGCTTCGCCGGCCTGACCCTGAGCGACGATACCCTCGATACGGCCATGCTCAGCCTCCAAGGCCCGCGCGGCAAGACGATCCTGCAGGAGGTGCTCAGCGCCGGGACCCTGCCCGATCCGCTGCGCAATGCCCTGAGCCGCGGGGCCATCGGTTCGGCGGCGGTGGACATCGGCCGCACCGGCTACACCGGCGAGCCGCTGTGCTTCGAGCTGTTTTGCGCCGCCGACCAGGCCGCCGCCATCTGGCGGACCCTGATCGCCCAGGGCGCCCAGCCGGTGGGTCTGGGGGCCCGCGACACGCTGCGCCTGGAGGCCGGGCTGCCCCTGTACGGTCACGAGCTGGGGGCGGATCCCGAAGGCGGCCAGATTCCCATCTTCGCTTCGCCTCTGGCCCGTTTCGCCGTGAGCTTTTCTCCGGTAAAAGGCGATTTCGTGGGCCGTGAGGCCCTGGTTCGCCAACAGGCCGCCCTGGTGCGCATCCTCAACCGGGACTTCAGCCTGCTTGACATCCTGCCGCGCCGCATCCTCCCTTTTTCCCTTCAGGACAAGGGGGTGGCCCGGGCCGGATGCCCGGTCTGGCAGGGCCGGCCACGGGTGGGCACGGTGACCAGCGCCACCATGGTCCCCTACTGGAAGTTCAGCGGGGAAGGGATCGCCTCGATGCCCACCGGCGAGCACGGCCTGCGGGCCATCGGCCTGGCCCTGGTGGACAGCCGCCTGTTCGAAGGCGACGCCGTGGAGATCGAGATCCGCGGACGCCGCGTCCCGGCGCTGATCGTCCCCCACCACCTGCGCAGCGAGGCCCCGCCCTACGCCCGACCGATTCTCTGCCCGGCTCCGGCCCTCATGGCGGTCACCCCCGCGGCCGGGGACCGGCTAAAGACCGAAGCCCTCGATCTGCTGCGGCGGGCCGCCGCCAACAGCGAGTGGCGCCAGCGCCGGTGCATCAACCTGATCCCTTCGGAAATGACCCCCTCGCGGGCCGTGCGCTGGCTGTCGATCCTCGATCCGGCCGGACGCTACGCCGAGCACAAGGCGGTCAGGGCCTTTTGCGACGCCGAGGTCTTCTACTACCAGGGGACGGCATTCATCGCCGAGGTCGAACGCCGCCTCCAGGAGCAGATGGGCGCATTTCTGGGCGCCCGGCGCGTGGAGGTGCGCCCCATCTCCGGTCAAATGGCCAACACCACGGTCTTCAGCGCCATGGTGGACTACCTCAACCGGGCCGATCGCAAGCGCGAGCAACGGCGCATGGGCAAGATCTTCAACCACCACATCATCCGCGGCGGCCATCTGAGCGCCCAGCCCATGGGCGCCCTGCGCGATTTCGTGGCCCGGGACCCGGCCACCGACCGGCCGGCGGTGGTCAACTTCCCGGTGCGGTCGGACGATCCCTTCGAGATCGATCTGGCCGCCTGTGGCGAGCTGTTCGAGGCCCATCGGCCCGAAATGGTGATTCTCGGGCGCAGCATGACCCTCTACCGCGAGCCGGTGCGGGCCATGCGGCGCCTCATCGACGCCCTGGAGCTGGACTGCGTGCTGATGTTCGACATGGCCCATGTCCTGGGGCTGGTGGGGCCCCATTTCCAGGAACCCTTCGTCGAAGGGGCCGATCTGGTCACCGGATCGACCCACAAGACCTTCTTCGGCCCCCAGCGCGGGGTGGTGGCGGCCGACTGGCCCGCCGGGGATCGCCGTGAAGAGCTCTGGCAGGCCATCGGCCGCCGGGCCTTTCCCGGTTCGGTGAGCAACCACCACCTGGGCACCCTGGTGGGGCTTCTCATGGCCGCCTACGAGATGAACGCCTTCAAGGACGCCTACCAGGTCCAGGTTCTCTCCAATGCCCGCGCCCTGGCCCAGGCCCTGGCGGCCTGCGGCCTGGAGGTGGCCGGCGATCCCCGGCGCGGCTACACCGAAACCCACCAGGTGGTGGTTAGGGTGGGCTACGGCCGCGGCCCCGAGATCGCCCGGCGCCTCGAGGCGAACCACATCATCGTCAACTACCAGGCGACACCCGAGGAAGAAGGATTCACCGCCTCGGGGGCCCTGCGCCTGGGGGTGGCCGAGATGACCCGATTCGGGATGCAGGCCCGGGACTTCGAGACCCTGGCCCAGCTGATGGGCGACGTGATCCTGCGCGACCGGCCGGCGGCCGAGGCGGTCACGGCCCTGCGGGCCGGCTTCCAGGACCTGCGGTTCTGTTTCGACTCCCCACAGATCGAGGCCCGCATCGCCGATCTGGCCCGGGTCATGTGAGGCCCCCATGCCGCCATCCCACGATTCGATTCTGTATCTCGCCAACCCGCGCCGGCCATGGGACGGGCCTTTGCCGAACCTGGACCTCGAAGCGGCCCTGGCCTTTCACCGCAGCCTTCCCGACTATGCCCCCACCCCCCTGCACCGGCTCGACCGGCTGGCAGCCCATCTGGGTCTCCAGGCAATCTGGGTCAAGGATGAGGGCGCGCGTTACGGGCTCAAGGCCTTCAAGGCCCTGGGGGCCGCCTACGGGCTGTGCCGGGCCCTGGCCCAACGTTTCGGCCTTTGCGCGGACGGCCTGACCTTCGAGCGTTTTCGATCCCCGGCCCTGCGGGATCGTCTGGCCCGGATCACCTGTGTCAGCGCCACCGACGGCAACCACGGCCGGGCACTGGCCTGGGCGGCCCATCGCCTCGGCTGCGGGGCTGAAATCTACATGCCCCGGGGCACATCGGCGGCGCGCATCGCCAACGTGGAGATGTTCGGCGCCCGGGCCACGGTCGTCGACGGCACCTACGACGACGCGGTGGCCCGGGCGGCCGGCGACGCCCGCCGGAACGGCTGGCTCCTGGTTCAGGACATGGCCTGGGAGGGGTACACGGAGATCCCCGCCTGGATCATGGCCGGATACCGCCTCATCGCGGCCGAAAGCCTCTCCGTCCTCGGTGGCCGTCCTACCCATGTCGTCCTCCAGGCCGGGGTGGGCTCCTTCGCCGCCGCCGTCCAGGCCGATTTGCTGGCACGCTTCGCCGATGCCCGGCCGGTCACCGTGGTGGTGGAACCGACCCGGGCGGCCTGCTTCTACGAGTCCATGGCCGCCGCGGACGGCCGGGCCCGGGCGGCCACCGGGGATCTGGACACCATCATGGCCGGTCTGGCCTGCGGGGTTCCGAGCACCCTGGCCTGGGATATCCTGGCGCCCAGCGCCGATCTGTTCACCGCCTGCCCGGACCGGGTGGCCCGGCGCGGCATGCGGGTGCTGGGCAACCCCCTGGCCGGGGATCCGGCCGTGGTCTCGGGTGAATCCGGGGCCGTGGGACTGGGGCTGATCTACGAAGTCCTGAGCGATCCGGCCCTGGCGGATCTGAAACGGCTCATGGGGCTCGACCGGGCCAGCGAGGTACTGGTGATCTCCACCGAGGCCGACACCGATCCGCAGATGTACCGCCGGGTGGTCTGGGGAACGGATTGAGCCCAGGCCCGGCCAGAGGCGTGCGGGCAGATACGCATCACGGCGCCGGGGGCGGCCCGCTTCCCGGCGGCGGATATCATCCATCCACCTTTTCGGGAGAGAGTTGCCATGGCCACGATGCTTTACCTCATCAGCCTGATCGGGCTGGCCCTGGGGGTCGGTGTCATTCTGTACACCGAGAATACCCGCGCCCTTCTCAAGAACCTGACCCGTCAAACCGACCCGCGACTGCTGGCGGCCCCGCCTCTGATCTTCGGCCTGCTGCTGGTCGTGGCGGCGGGGGCCAGCCATTACCCCTGGTTCGTCCGTTTTCTGGGGATCGCGGGGCTGGCCAAGGCGGCTTTCCTCTTCATCAACCCGCAAGACCGCGCCGCACGGCTCACCGCCTGGTTTCTCGAATCGCTTTCCGACAACGCTTTCCGGCTCTGGGGCATCATCACCGTGGTTCTGGCCACCGCCCTGTGCTCATGGGTGCGATAGGCGTTCCAGGGCCGGCGCTGGCGCCGGCCGTCGGTGCGACCGGATGGATATAGAAGTTCAAGGTTGAGGATTCAGCTTTTCATCCGGGGGCAAATGAGGGGGCGGAAGTATTGATCAGTACCCATTGGGTCACCAAGTCCTACGGGCCCCATCCGTTGTTCAGCCAGATCTGCCTGCAGATCGGCGCCGACGAACGTCTCGGCCTGATCGGTGCCAACGGGGCCGGCAAATCGAGTCTGCTACGGATCCTCGCCGGCCTGGAGGACGCCGATAGCGGCGAGGTTTCTTGCCGGCGCGGCACGTGTATCGTCTACCTGCCGCAGGAAGACGCCCTCGATTCGGTCAGGAGCGTTCGGCAAACCCTGATCGAAGCCCTTGACCCGGCCCTGCCACCCTGGGAGGCCGGCCGGCGGCGCCATGAAATCCTCGGTCTCATCGAGGTGGCCGATGAGACCCGAACCGTGGGAACGCTTTCCGGCGGCTGGCGCAAACGCCTGGCCATCGGCCAGGCCTTGCTGCGCCGGCCCGATCTGTTGCTGCTGGACGAGCCCACGAATCATCTGGATCTGGAGGGGATTCTGTGGCTGGAAAAGCTGCTCCAAAACGCTCTCTTCGCCTTTGTCCTGGTGAGCCATGACCGCTTTTTCCTTGAGCATACCACCCGCCGCGTCATCGAACTGGACCGGCGCTATGACGGTGGATATCTCAAGGTCGAGGGCAACTACAGCCGCTTCGTCGAACGGCGCGAACGTTACCTGCTCGAGCAGACCAGGCGCGAGGCCGTCCTCTCCAACAAGGTGCGCCGTGAGATCGCCTGGCTGCGCCAGGGGGCCAAGGCGCGTGCCACCAAGGCCAAACACCGCACGGACGAGGCCCACCGGCTCCAGGCGGACCTGGAGGCGGTACGGGGTCGCAACGCCGACGGCCGCCGCGTGGAGATCGCTTTCGACACCACCGGGCGCCGGACGAAGATCTTGCTCGAGGCCCAGGCCTTGGGAATGCGTCGAGGCGGCAAACGCCTATTCGAGAACATCGATCTGAAGCTCACCCCGAAACAGTGCATCGGGATCCTGGGAGCCAACGGAACGGGAAAGAGCACCCTGATTCAGATCCTCAACAGGACCCTGGCGCCGGACAGCGGCCGGGTGTACACGGCCGAGGGGCTCAGGATCGTGACCTTGGACCAGAAGCGAGTTCTGGCCGACGACAGCCGATCCCTGCGCGAGGTGCTCTCGCCCGAAGGCGACACGGTCTTCTATCGCCAGAGGGCCTTTCATGTGACGGCCTGGGCCAAGCGCTTCGGCTTCCGTCCCGAACAGCTCGAGATGCCGGCGGCAGGCCTTTCCGGCGGTGAAAAGGCGTGCGTGCTGATCGCCGATTTGATGCGCCAGCCGGCCGACGTGCTGCTCCTCGACGAACCGGCCAACGACCTGGACATCGCGACCCTCGAAGTGCTTGAGGAAAGCCTGGAGGCGTTTCCCGGAGCGGTGGTGCTCATCACCCACGACCGCTTCCTCATGGCACGGCTCTGCGACCAGTTGCTTTACCTCGACGGGGATGGCGGGGCCCAATTCTTCAGATCGGAAGAGCACACGTCTGAACTCCAGTCACGTCAGTCAATC
>CALJLV010000092.1 GCA_937982505.1 uncultured Desulfobacteraceae bacterium
CGCGCAACACGAAAACCTTCTTACCACCGTCCACGATCCGCGGGTGAACTTGAACTATTACCAGAATGTCGGGGAGGCCACCGGGTACGGCGTGGAGCTGGAAACCAGTTTCTTTCTGGGCGACAATGTCACGCTGTTTTTCAACCCCACCTACACCCGCCTGACCTACGACCAGAACCTGACTTTCGCCGGCGCCACCCTCGACACCGACGGAAAACAGGTGGTCGACACCCCCGAATGGACGATCAAAAGCGGGGTCATCTTCACCTGGGGCGATTTCGAGGTGGTGCCCATGGCGCGCTACATCGATAAACGCTACGGAGATGCGGAAAACAAGGAAAAAGTAGACAGCTACGCGGTCGCTGATCTGAAGATTGCCTACACGAAGAAAACCCTCTCCTGGGTCGATGAACTGAAGGTGGCGCTGGACGTCACCAACCTCTTCGACGAGGAGTACGTGGCCTTTGTCAACGCCATGGACGACAGCCGGGCCGGCGCCACCAGCTACTCCGTCGGCGCGCCGCTGACCGCCCTGCTGACGGTTTCGTTGGGGTTTTAGCGACGGGCGACCGGTGATCGCGGCGATCACCAGCGGCTTCTTCACGCACGACCTTACCCATGGAAAAGGGACGGCACCTCATGGCTGCCAGTGGCCGGAAAGACAACCGGGAACGGATCGCTCAGCGGACACGGCGCCTGGTCGCCGGGCTGCTGATGACCCTGGCAGGCATCGGCGCCGTCTGGGCATGGGACGGACTTGCGGCTTTCGCCATCCGGGAGGATTTCGA
This sequence comes from uncultured Desulfobacteraceae bacterium, assembly GCA_937982505.1. Taxonomy (GTDB): domain Bacteria; phylum Desulfobacterota; class Desulfobacteria; order Desulfobacterales; family UBA2174; genus UBA2174. The sequence goes on from CALJLV010000092.1 coordinate 789, forward strand.
CACCCTGGACGCCTGGAGGCCCCTGACTTTTCCCAACATCGCGCGCCACAGCCGCTATTCGATCGAAAGCGATGGCGAAAACCGGGTCCTGCGGGCCGACGCCGATGCCTCGGCGTCGGCCATCGTGCACACCTCGCGTTTCGCGGTGCATCAATTCCCCGAAATCCACTGGCGCTGGAAGATCCAGAAACCCCTGGCCCGGGGGGACGCGCGGACCCGGGCCGGCGACGATTATCCCATCCGGGTGTACGTGATCTTCGAATACGATCCCGAACAGGCCAGCCTGGGCCAACGGATCCAGTACGGTGCCGCCAAGGCCATTTACGGCCAGTACCCGCCGCACAGCAGCCTGAACTACATCTGGGCCAACCGGGAACACGGCGCGGCGATTCTCACCAACGCCTACACCGATCGGGCCCGGATGTTCCCGCTGCAGCACGGTGCCGCCAGGGCCGGCCAATGGATCGAAGAACGACGCGACATCCTGGAGGACTATCGGCAGGCCTTCGGCACCGATCCGCCGCCGACGGCCACCGTGGCCATCATGGCCGACACGGACAACACGGGTGAACGGGTCAGCGCCTGGGTGGATGATCTGGTGGTGGGCCGCCGCCCGTGAGGGTTTCCCGAGAATCTCTGCCGGCAGCCGATCCGGACGGGAAGACGGGCCCGCCAGATGCCGATGCGCCGGGCGGTTCGGACCGTTGGAGGCCTGTTGGAGCGGCCTTCGGATTTCTTCCGTCTCCAGCCCCTGAATTTCCCGTTTGCAAGATTTATGGCCCGCGCCGCGCCAAAGACGATCCGCGTCCCCAGGCATGGTATTTTCCGATCCAGGCCAGCAGCCTTTCCGGCGCATGGGCGCGCTTCCAGGCGCCGGCGGCGTATTTGTTGGCTTCCGCCAGGGTGGGATAGATGTGAATGGTCCCCAGGATCTTGTTCAGTCCGATGCCCTTCTTCATGGCCAGGACGTACTCGGCGATGAGATCGCCGGCATGGCTGCCCACGATGGTCACCCCCAGGATCCGGTCGCTGCCGGGCCGGGTGAGCACCCTTACCAGGCCGTGGGCCTCGCTGTCGGCGATGGCCCGGTCCAGGTCGTCCAGGCCGTACTCGGTAACCTCGAAGGGGATCCGCTGTTCACGGGCCTCCTGCAGGTTGAGCCCCACCCGGGCCACTTCCGGATCGGTGAAGGTGGCCCAGGGGATCACCCGGTAATCCACGGCAAAGGTCTTCAAGCGGCCAAAGAGTGCGTTGACCGCGGCGTACCACGACTGGTGGGCCGCCGTGTGGGTGAACTGGTACGGGCCGGCCACGTCCCCGGTGGCGTAGATGTTGGGGTAGTTGGTCCGCAGCCGGTCGTCGGTCTCGATGGTGCCGTTGGGCCGCAGGGGCACCCCCAGTTCCTCGAGGCCGAGGCCCCGGGCGTTGGCGACCCGGCCCACGGCCACCAGGATGGCATCGAAGGGGACTACGGCTTCCCCGGACGCGCTTTCGCAGATCAGCGCCTTCTGTCCGTCGTCCATGCGCACCTGCTGGGCCTTGTGGCCGGTGAGCACGTGGATGCCTTCCTGTTCGAAGCGCTCCTGGATCATCCGCGAGATGTCCGCATCCTCCCGGACCATGAGCCGGGGGGCCATCTCCACCTGGGTGACCCGCGACCCCAGTCGGGCGAAGACCTGGGCCATCTCGCAGCCGATGGGACCGCCGCCGAGCACCACCAGCCGGCCGGGCAGCTCCCGCAGGGACCAGAGGGTGTCCGAGGTGAGGTAGCCGGCCTCCTTGAGCCCCGGAATGGGGGGCACGAAGGGCCGCGCCCCGGTGGCCACGATGATGCTCCGGGTGGTCAGGGTCCGGCCGTTGACCGTGACGGTGAACGGGGAGGCGATGCGCGCCTCGCCCCGGATCACCTCCACACCAAGTTGCGTATAGCGTTCGATACTGTCGTGGGGCGCCACCGTCTGGATCACCCGCTGGACCCGCGCCATCACCTCGGCGAAGGCGTAGTCCACCCGAGCGGCGCGAAATCCGAATTCCCTGGCCCGCCGGCCATAGGAGAGCATCCTGGCCGAGCGGATCAGCGCCTTGCTGGGCACGCAGCCGGTGTTGAGGCAGTCGCCGCCCATTTCGTTCTTTTCGATCAGGGCCACCCTGGCGCGCACGGCGGCTCCGATATAGGAGGCCACCAGACCGGCGGAACCCGCACCGATGACCACCAGGTTGTAGTCGAAGGTCTTGGGCCGCGGCCATCTGGCATAGAGCCGCCGCCTTTGCATCCAGGCCACCGCGGCCTTGGCCATCAGGGGAAAGATACCCAGCAGGGCGAACGAAATGACCAGGGCGGGTGACAGGATGTCTCCCAAGGCGTCAACGGCCGCCAGCCGGGTGCCGGCATTGACGTACACCAGGGTGCCGGGCAGCATTCCCAGCTGGCTCACCAGGTAAAACACCCCGGCGCGAAGGGGCGTGAGCCCCATGACCAGGTTGATGACGAAAAATGGAAAAAGCGGCACCAGGCGCAGGGTGAACAGGTAGAAGGCGCCGTCTTTGGCGATGCCGGCATTGACGGTGGCCAGCTTGTCGCCGAATCGCTTTTGGATCGTGTCCCGCAGCAGAAAGCGGGCGGTCCAGAAGGCCAGGGTGGCGCCGATGGTGGAGGCGAAGCTGACGGCCACCAAGCCGGTCCACAGCCCGAAGAGGGCGCCGCCGGCCAGGGTCATCACTGCGGCGCCGGGCAGCGACAGGGCCGCCATGAGCACGTAGGCCAGAAAATAGACCAGCAGGCTCAGGGCCGCATGGGCCTGGTAAAACGTTTCAAAGGCGCTGTGCCGCTGCTTGAGATGTTCCAGCGTCAGGTAGGACGACAGGTCCAGGACGAAAAACAGACCGATTCCCACAACGATGGCGGACAGTACCCCGATTCTGGCGATCACGGTTTTCATTTCATCCCTCCACCCCGGCAAGGCCGGCGTTGTTTCCATTTTGCCGCGCAGCGGCAAGCGTTCCGTTTGCCAGTTTGGTCGTTTTTTTCAGAAAAGCCTTACAAAAATTTTTTTTCGCCCATAGAAAGGCCTGTCACGGGAATGTTCTCATGGTAATCTGGAAGCCTTATCATAATCATACGGACGGGTGCGGGGGCCAATGGGCCGCTTCGGGAAGGATCCATGACGATAATGATACGACAGGCCAAGCCAACGGATGTCGACGCCTGGCTCGCGCTGGCGCAAGAAGTCGAACCGCTGTTCGGGCCGATGGCCCGGGAAAATTCGTTTCACGCGGCGCTGCAGCAGGCCATTTCTTCCAGGACAGCGTTTTGCGCGGTTGCCGGAGAGGGCGCAAACCCGGCGGCGCTGGCCGGCGGGGTGGTCATTTCCAGGGAGTTCAACCAAATCGTCTGGCTGGCGGTGTCACAGGCCTGGCGCTGGCGGGGCATCGGCAAAGCCCTGCTTGAATTTGCCATCGGCAGACTCAGCCGCCAGGAGAACATCTTCGTGCAAACCTTCGACGCTACGGTCCCCGAGGGGCGGGCGGCCCGGCGTCTGTACCAGAGCCTGGGCTTCACCGATTTTCAACACGGCGGTCTCAATCCGGCCGGGGTGCCGACGATGATCATGCACCTGGCCAGATTGAACCCAGAAGCCGATGGCCTTTGTGGATCCTGACAGGCGCGCCGTGGTCCCCGGCCCCCAGGAGAGCGGCCTCATCCCGGCGGGCCCGGTGCATGGGTGGAAACCCTTCGAGAAAACGGCAAATTTCCGGATGTCGCCAACCGCATGCCATAGGCGCCCATGGGCGTCGGCCCCGTGGTGGGTTTTTGCCGCCGTGGCCGCCGGGTGGATCCTGGCCGCACCGACGCCCGTCAGGGCCGAGCCGTTGAGGGTCGCCCACGATTTGCGGGTCGAACTGATCCTCGCCGAGGGCCGCCTGATCGGGCATGACCGCTTGCGCATCGCGGCGAGCCGCCGCGATGCGCTGGTGTTTCAGCTTTCCCCTCGGGCCGAAATCCTGCGGTTGGAGGTCGACGGCCGGCCGCGGGGGTTTTCGCGCCGCGCGGAGGCGCTTCAAGTGACCCTGGCGCCCGAAGCGCGCGGCCGCCCCGTGGATGTCGCCCTCGATTATCAGGTCGTCTTCGATGATCCGTTTCCCGTCACCCCCTATAACACGGACAACCCCGGGTTCGGGGTGATGGGCACCCTCAGCACGGCGGGCGTCTTTCTGCTCGACGGGGCCGGGTGGTATCCGGACCTGGTGGACAGCCGCCCCACCTTCGCGCTCCAGGTGAAGGCGCCGGCGGGCATCCTGGCCGTGACCGCCGGCGGCAGCCTGGGCCACGAGACAAGCGACGGGGCGTCGATTTCCCGCTGGCGAATCGACCATCCCGTGCGCGGCCTGGCCCTGAGCGCCGCCGCCTATCAGGTCGCCGAACGACGGCTGGGCGAAACCGTCGTGGCCACCTATTTCCGCCAGGGCAACCAGGACCTTTCGGCGGCCTACCTGGAAGCGGCGTCCGGTTACCTTGAATTGTATCAGGAACGCTTCGGCCCCTACCCGTTCCCCAAGTTCGCCGTTGTGGAAAATTTCTTTCCCACCGGCTACGGATTCGCCTCCTACACCCTCATCGGCGAGAGCGTGCTGCGCCTGCCCTTTATCGTCGCCACCAGCCTGGGCCACGAAATCGCCCACTGCTGGTGGGGAAACGGGGTATGGGTCGATTTCGCCGGCGGCAACTGGAGCGAAGGGCTGACCACCTACGTAGCCGATTACCTTTACCGGGAGCGCGAAGCGGCCGATGCGGCCCGCATGGCCCGGGAGCAGATGCTGCGCCGCTACACCACCCTGGCGCCGCCGGAAAGGGACTTTCCCCTTGAGCGCTTTGTCGGCCGCCGTGATCCGGCGACCCAGGCGGTGGGCTACGACAAGGGGGCCATGGTGTTTCACATGCTGCGCCGCACGGTGGGCGAAGACCATTTCTGGAGCGCGCTGCGGGATCTGTTCGCGTCCCATCGTTTCCGCCCCGCTTCGTGGGAGGACATCCGGGGGGCGATGGAGCACCGCGCCGGCCGGTCCCTGGACTGGTTTTTCCACCAGTGGGTGCGCCAGCCGGGGGCCCCGCGTCTGGAGCTGGAGCAAGTGCAGGTAAGGCCTGAAAACGGCGCCTGGCGGGTGGCGGGCCAGCTGCGCCAGCAACCCCCTTTTTTCCGGGCGAGATGGGACCTGGCGGTGGAGACGGCGGCCGGGACTATCGTGCAGCCCCTCGAGGCAAGCGGTGCCGTGACCGATTTTTCCATCACCACCCGCGCCAAACCCGCCGCCCTCGTCGTGGACCCCGAGGCCCATGGGCTGCGCCGGCTGGACCCGGCCGAGATCCCTCCGGCCGTCAACGCGCTCAAGGCTTCTGCGGCGGTAACGGTGGTGCTGTGCGACAGTGGTGTCTCCGATCCACGGCGCCTGGCGGACATCCTGGTCCGCTCACTGGGAATCGGGCCAAGGGCGACGGTGGTGGCCGAGGCGGACGTCGACCCCCGCCGGGCACGGGATCAGGACCTGATCCTGGTGGGTCTGCCGCGGGATCCGTCCTGGCTGCCGCGGCTTCCGGCCGGTGTGGTGCTGGCGCCGGACGGTTTTGCGGTGGAAGGGGCTGCGTATGCGGACCGGGCAGACACCTTCTTTGGGGTGTTTGGCCGCCTCGACGCCGGCCGGGTGACGGCGCTGCTGCTGCCACTCGGGCCGGAGGGGGCCGAGGCGGCGACGGCCAAGATTACCCATTACGGCCGATTCAGCTACCTGGCCTTCCGCAACGGGGTCAACCAGGACAAAGGGTTCTGGCCGGTGGCGGCATCCCCGACGGTAATCCGCTGGGAGGATTCAGAAACCTGAACGCGCTGATCCTCGAAAGGCGAACGCCATCATGAAGTCAACCTGTTTGCTCATCGCCGTGTGTCTTATCCTGGTCGGAACGACGGTGTGGGCCGGCAATCAGGCCGTACTGGACCTGTCCAGCGGCCAACGGGTTGGATTGAACGAAATCCTGCCCAGGCTGCTGGCGGCCCGGATCGTCGTCGTAGGTGAAAAACACGCCACCGGGGCTCATCACCGCGCCCAAGCAGGCGTCATCCGGGTCCTGCACCAGGCCGGCGCCCGGGTGGCGGTGGGATTGGAGATGTTTCGCCGCGACAGCCAGGCGGACCTGGACCGCTGGGTGGCCGGCCGGATGGACCCGGAGGCCTTCGAAAAGGTTTTTGCCGACAACTGGGGATTTGCCTGGGCGCCCTACCGGATCGTCTTCGACGATGCCCGCACCCGCCGGATCCCGATGGTGGCCCTGAACATTCCGCGGGAGATCACCCGCCAGGTGGCCCGTGGCGGGTTCCAGTCCCTCAGCGAAGCCCAGCGCAGCACGATCGGCAACGTCACCTGCAGCGTGGACGAGGCCTACATGCAATTCATCCGCGGCGCCCATGGGGCCCATGCCCACGGCAACATGAACTTCACCTTCTTTTGCGAGGCCCAGATGCTCTGGGATGCCGCCATGGCCGCCCGGGCCCTCGAGGTCCTGGATACCGATCCCCTTGCCGTCGTGGTGATCCTCACCGGCGTGGGCCATGCCCGCCGGGGCGCCATTGCCCGCCAGATCGCCCAGCGGTCCGCGGACACCGCCGTTCTTGTTTTCCTGCCTGAAATCCCCGGCGAGATCACCGCCGAAACCGTGGGGACGGCCGATGCCGATTACCTGCTGCTCGGCCTGGAGGCCGATTGACGGCGGCTTGGCGCAAACGGCTTGAGGGACGGTTCAAGGAAGGCAAAAGTAGGCCGCCCGCCGGGGCAGAATATCCACCCGGGTGGGCGTGGCCCCCGACACTTCACCGTCGGGCAAAAGTCTTTTGACCGGCGTGGTGGTGATCGTGGCCTTCTGGCCGCGGATGAAGCGCACTTCTTTCAGACTCCCGTGGGTTCCCCGGTAGATCCTGGGAAAGCTGGCGATGAGTTTCAGGCGGCTCAGGGGGGCCAGCAGCACCACGTCGAAAAGGCCGTCGTCCAGGCGGGCCTCGGGTGCCATGCACATGGCCCCGCCGGTGTAGCGGCTGTTGCAGATCTCCACGAAGCAGTTGTCCACCGCGATCCGTTCGCCGTCGACATCCAGGGTCAGGCGATGGGGTTTCAGGCCCAGCACCCGGTGAAAGACCCCCGCCGCATAGCCGGCGTCCCCCAGCCAGGGCAGGCGCGCCGCGGTGACCGCCACGTCGGTGACGAACCCCAGCCCCATGAGGTTGACGAAGTAGCCGGGACCGCCCGGCTGGGTAAAGCGGCAGACATCCACCGGCCGAAGGCGGCCTCCGGCCAGGGCGTCGAGCCCGTCTTGCACCGAGAGCAGGCCCAGATCCCGGGCAAAAGAGTTTCCCCGGCCGCAGGGGAGGATGCCCAGGGGCGGCAGGCGGCGGTCCTCGTCGGCGCGCAGCAGGGTGTTGAGCAACTGGTAGTTGGTGCCGTCGCCGCCGGCGGTGACAAGGGCGTCGCAGTCGTCCAGGGGCAGTCGCCGTAGGATCTCCGCCGCCTCGGCGTTCGATCGCGTCAGATGCAGATCGAAGCCGATGCCCCGCGCGTGCAATCCCGAATGCAGAAACGGCATCAGTTTTTTCAACCGCCATCGGCCCGATTGGGCGTTGGCGATCAGCGCGATTTTCATTGCGCAGCCATAAATCCTGCGGCAAGTCTTGGCAAGCTTTGTTTTACCGGCCCGGGCGGCGTCCGGCGCCTTGCCGCTGTCGTCTGGACAACGGCCAGTTCAGCAAGCGGAATGACAACGGGAGGCGGCTGGCCTTGCGAGGGGTGCCCATCGTCATCCCTCAGGATGTCCCTGTCATCCCGAGATCCCCCTTGTCATCCCGAGCGCAGCAAGGGATCTCTGCGGCCCCCCGATACCAGCGGGCCAGCCGCTCCGGCGCAATGCCGAGATAAAATCCCGCCACCACGAGCTGGTTGATCAGAGTGGGTCTCAGGATCCCCCGATCCCGCCAGCGGCGGCCGGAAGTGAGCACCGCTGCGTCGAGGGTCACCACCTTTCCCCGCCGCCCCAGGCGCCGCACCAGCACGAAATCTTCCATGATGGGCAGATCCGGGAAACCGCCCAGGCTCCGGAAGACGTTCGCGGGCAGAAAAATCGCCTGGTCGCCATAAGGGAGGCGTAGGCGCCGTGAGCGCCGGTTGGCCCCGGCCTCGATCCAGCGGACCATCCGGCCGGGGGCGTCGATGCGCAGGCTGAACGCGCCGCCGGCCACGCCGGGCCGGGCCAGGCACTGGCGGACGAGGGCATCGAAGCCGGGGGGGAGCCGGGTGTCGGCGTGCAGGAAGAGCAGCATCTTTCCGGCCGCCATGGCCGCCGCGGCGTTCATCTGGCGGGCTCTGCCCGGCGGGGTGACGATGGCGTGAACCCCCAGGTGGCGCGCCGATTCCGCGGTGCCGTCGCTGCTGCCGCCGTCGGCCACGATGATCTCGATGTCCTTTCCGGCCCGCGCCGATTGCACGGCGGCCGGCAGTTGACCGGCTTCGTCGAGGGTGGGGATGATCACCGTAATCAGCACCCGGGCGGCGGTCATGGTTCCGCGGCCTCCCGGACCGCCAGGTCCTCGGGGCGGTCGATGTCCCGCAGCAGGGAAAGAAGATGGACCCTGGCGCGCGCGGCGGCCAGGGCCGAAAGGGTGTCGCGCAGAACGTGTTCGGCGCCCCAGGAGATGCCCTGGAACAGCCGCGGCGCCAGTTCAACGAACCTTTTCTGGCGGGCGCCGACAAGGTAGTAGCCGCCATCGGCCGCCGGGCCGAGGACGATGTCATGATCCGCCAGCCACTGGAACGCTTCGGCCAGGATGGCGGTGGACAGGTCCGGGATGTCCGTGCCGATCAAAGCCGCCGCCGGCGCCCCCTCGGCGAATGCCGCGGACAAGGCCCGGGCCATGCGCGCGCCGATGTCGCCCTGCCCCTGGGGACGATACGACCACCTTGGCCCGAGCCAGCGCGACATTTTTGAGACATCGCCGCCGTCGAAGCGCACCTCCACCGCCACCGCCGGCCGGGCCGCCAGAGCCTCGACCTGTTTGAGGACATGTTCGGTCATGCGGCGCTGGAGGTCGGCGGCCCCGTCGGCGCCCAGGACCGGGATGAGGCGGGTCTTGGCCCGTCCCGGCACCGGGTAGCGGGTGAAGACGATGAGCCGGGAAAGGGCGGTTGTTTCAGTGTCTGACATCACGTTCACAGCCTGAGACTTCTCCGGGAATCTTCAGATGAAAAACAATCTTCTCAGTCAACCATCAGCGGCTCGAACAGCGAGCGGATAAATCCCAGGTCCATGTAGCGCCGGAGGGTGGCCCAGGTGCCCGGGTTGCGGATGCCGGCATAATCGGTCTGGTAGGCCACCCATCCCATGGCTGACCAGGAAATGCCGCGCAGGTGGACGAAGGGGTCCTTCAGGCGCACCCGCTCGGCCAGGGTGTCCTTCAGGTGCCGGTCGCCGATCGCCGCGCGATAGGCGGCCAGGAACGCCTGCCTGTCCGCCGGCAACATGCGGTAATCGGTCTTCCACAGGGTGGTCAGGGGCGAGCAGAAATGGCACAGGTCCGTTGACGGATCGCCCCAGCGGGGCATCTCCCAGTCCACCAGGTGGATCGTGCCCTGTGCGGGGTTGACGATGAAGTTGCCCGAGTTGACCTCGGTGTTGACGATGGCCGGCCACGGATCGGCCTGAAAGTAGCGCTCCCGGTGCCGCGCCCTGTCGGCCCAGGCCAGCACCTCGCCGAGAAAGCCGCGAATGTCGGGGTCGGCCAGGTCGGAGGTGAAATAGCGGGCCAGCAGTCCGGCGCACTCGTCGTAGATGAGGCTCAGGGGGTCTCGTTCGCGAATCAGGTGGTTTTGCCCCTCCGCTACCGCGACCTGGTGAATTCCGGCCAAAAGCCGGGCGGCGGCCTCCAGATCCGTTCGGTAGTCCAGGGGCCGTCCGGGAAGGTACTCCATGATGCCGACCCCCCGGGGGATGTGCCGGCGCGAGTCGTCCACGAAATGGGGCCGGGGGGTGTAGCCGCTGTCTTGCAGCAGCTTCAAGGCCTTGTACTCGTAGACGATCTGGTCCTCGCGGCCGATCTGGGTGCCGATGTTCACCCGCAGGACCAGCTCCAGGTCCGCGGCCACCAGGCGGTAGTTGAGGTTGTACTCCCCCCGGGCCAGCGGTTCGACCCGGAACCGGCGGCCGGCCATCACCGGCACGCCGGACCAGTCCAGCGCCTCCAGGTAGGCCTGTACGGCCAGGCGCATCTCTGCCATGGGATCCGCCAGATCGGGCTTCATGAAAAGTTTTTTGTCCTCGCTGATGGCTGGGTGTCGATTTCCCCTAAATTTTCCAGCAATCTTCAGCCCTCTGACCTGGACCCCGGGTGAGCGGCGCTGAAAAACCCCGGGCACATCCGGCCTTTTCCCGTCATTCCTGACTCCGATCAGGAATCCATGTTGATCGGAACGAGACAGCGGAAGATGATCCGGAAAATTAAAAAACCGCCGACACCGATGTCAGACCGTTCACACCAGCGACTCGCGGCGCTTTTCGGGGGGTTCCGGGAAAATTCTCACCCTCTCGGGCGGAAAGACCACCGCCAGGCGCTGGCCCACCGTCCAGCGGCTCTCGGGGGTCAGGGCCACCACCGTGGTGTCGGCGCAGCGGAGCCAGACGCGGGTGGCCAGGCCCTCGAAGCGGGTCCGGGTGACCTCGCCCGTGACGGCGCCGTCCCCGTTTTCCAAATCCAGGCGGACGTCCTCGGGCCGGATGGTGGCCAGAGGGCGGTGCCCGTTGCCCGGCGCCTCCGGGGCCCGAAAGCTTCCGAAGGCCGTCACCAGGCGCCCGTTCTCGATCCGTCCGTGGAAGAAGTTTTCGCCGCCGAAAAAGCGGGCCACCGCCGGGTCGGCGGGCCGGTAGAAAAGCTGGCGAGGGGTGCCGGTCTGGCGCAGCCGGCCGTCGAGCAGAAGGCTCACCCGGTGGCTCATCATGAGGGCCTCGCTCTGGTCGTGGGTCACAAAAAGGGTCGTCACCCGGGTTTCGGCCTGGATCTGCTGGACGAATTCGCGCATCTGCTGGCGCAGGTTGGCGTCCAGGCTGCTCAAGGGCTCGTCCAGGAGCAGCACCGCCGGCTGGAGTACCAGGGCCCGGGCCAGGGCGGCACGCTGCTGCTGGCCGCCGGAGATCTCGTGCACCTTGCGCCGTCCGAGCCCGGCAAGGCCGGTCAATTCCATGACGGCGGCCACCCGGCGGCGGATTGCCCCCGCATCCAGGCCCTGCATCTTGAGGCCGAAGCCGATGTTTGCGGCCACGTCGAGAAAAGGAAAGAGCAGGGCCTTTTGAAACACCATCACCACGGCGCGCCGCTCCGGGGGCAGATGGTCCACCGGGCGGCCGTCGATGAGAATGCGCCCGGCCCGGGGCCGGACAAATCCGGCCACGGCCCGCAGGATGGTGGTCTTGCCGGCCCCGCTGGGACCGAGCAGGGCCATCATCTCCCCGTCGGCCACCGAAAAGGTCAGATCCTGCACCACTGGTTGAGCACCATAGCCCAGGGCCAGGCTTTCGAGGCGCAATTCACCCATCAGCGCACCCCCATCAGGCCGCGGCGGCCCAGGTAACGAGCGCTGACCAGCAGCACGAGAAAGGCCGGAGCCACGAAGACCAGGCTCACGGCGGCCGCCACGGGACGGTCTCCGCTGCCCATGAGGGCAAAGAGCAGGATCGGCAGGGTCAGGACGCGGCCGCCGCCGATGATCAGGGTGCTCAGGTACTGGGACCAGGAGAGCAGAAAGGAGAAGAGGCCGGCCACCACGATACCCGGCCACACCAGGGGCAGGGTCACCCCCCAGGCCACGGCCCACTCGGAGGCCCCCAGGCAGCGGGCCTGGTCCTCGAAATCCGGGTCGTAGTTGGCGAACACGCCCCACATGACAAAGACGGTATACGGCAGGCAGACGGTCAGGTGAACCAGGACCACCCCGGCGAAGGTCTCCGCCAGCCCCAGGCGGATGAACCACAGGTGCAGCCCCATGGCCACCGACAAGGGCGGAACGATGAGCGGCAAGGTCACCAGCACGGCGGCAAGGGTTTTGCCGCCAAAGGCGTACAGTCCCAGGGCCCGGCCGGCCGGCACCCCGATCACCAGGGAGACGGCCGCGGTCACGGCAGCCAGGAGGGTGCTTTGAAGCAGTCCTGAAGCCACCTGGCCGCCCGCGGCATCAAGGACGTGCTGCCAGGCGCGCAGCCCCCACTGCTGGGGCCAGAGTCCGGGAAAGAACCACCGCTCGCTCAGCGACCAGAGCACCAGGGGCAAAAACGGCAGCCCCACGCTCAGGACGATGCCCGCGGCCAGGGCCTTGGGGTGACGGCGGCTCATCGGCCCGTCTCCCGGCCCCGGGCCAACCGGTTGAGCCAGACGGAGAGGGCCACGGTGCCCATGACCACCAGGGCGATGATCAGCCCGATGGCGATCCCCTCGGGCCGGGCCGCCAGGTCCACGTCCATGTAACTCCGGTACGCCCAGACGGGCAGGGACATGGGATAGGTGCGGCCCAGCAGGTAGGGGACTTCGAAGGCCCCGAAAGTGAAGGCGAAGACGATCAGACAGGCGGCGGCCAGGCTCGGGGCAATGACCGGCAGGAGGATGAAGCGGAAGCGCTGCCAGGCGCCGGCCTTGAGGGTCCGGCCCACCTCGAGCAGCTCGCCGCCGGCGTTCTGAAGCACCGAGAGGACCATGAGGGTGATAAAGGGGATCTCCTTCCAGACATAGACCAGCAGAATCCCGAAGGCCCAGCGGTCGTTGACCAGCAGGGGAAACTCGCCCGGCGATGCGATGAGCCCGGCGCCGGCGGCCAGACGGGCTATCAGCCCGGCCGGGGCCAGCAGAAACAACATCGATACCGCCACCACCAGGTGGGGCACCGTGAGGGGAACCTGGAGGACGAAATGCACCAGGCGACTGCTCACGGCCCAGCGGGTGAGGGCCAAAGCCAGGGCGACGCTGAGGATGGCGGCGATGACGGTGCTGGTCAGGGCAATATGGAAGGTCAGCCCCAGGCTGGTGGGAAAGTCCGGGTCCAGAAGCACCCGGGTGAAATGGTCCGCCGTCAGCTCGGCCATGCCCGCGCCGGGTAGATGGCCTAACGCCTGAAGCGCTCCCAGGGCCAGCCCGCCGCCGAAGAGCAGCAGCATCACGGCCAGGGCCGGCGCCAAAAGGACCGCCAGGCGCGGATTCCACCCCACGGCGCGGGTGCGCACATCGCGGCCGTTGATCTGCCCGGAGACCATCAGCGCCCTTTCAGCACGTGGGCGTCCCAACCCTTTTCCAGCCGCACCAGCAGGTCGGCGGGCAGCTCGGGCAGGCGGCGGGCCTCCAGCTCGGCCTGGGGCAAGGTGGCGGGTCCCCGGGCGATGGCGTCCTGGAAGCGTTTTTGCCAGGCAGGATCCAGCCGGACGGTGTCGATGGCCGGCAGATCGCCCCAGACCCGGGGGTCGGCCTTCTGGAGCTGGGCCTCGGGGGAGAGGAGAAAATCGGCCACCACCATGGCCCCGGCGCGGTGGGCGGCGTTGAAGGGGATGGCCACGAAATGGGTGTTGGCGATGGTCCCCTCCTCGAAGACGAAGGTGCGCACAGTGGGCGGAAAGAGCCCGTCGATGACGTTGCGCGAGGCGTCGGCCGGGTGGTACGAGAAGGCGAAATCGATCTCCCCGTCGGCAAAGAGGGTATTGAGGCGCACCGGCGATTCGGGGTAGGTCTTGCCCTCGCGCCAGAGAAACGGCGCCAGGTCTCGCAGAAGGGCGTAGGTCCGGCTGGCGGCGGCCTCGAAGTCGGCCTGCCGGTAGGCGTCCTGCCAGGGATCGGGGACGCCGGCCACGTGGTAGAAGATGTGGCGCACGAAGACCGAGCCGGTGAAATCCGGCGGGGCCGGGTAGGCGAAGCGGCCCGGGTTGCGGCGGATCCAGTCGAGCAGGGCGGCCACGGTGCGCGGCGGCGACGGCGTGCGGGCGCTGTCGTGGATCATCACCACCTGGGCGCTGCCCCAGGGCGACTCCCAGCCGTCCACCGGGGTGCCGAAATCATGGTGCACCGAGGGCCGGCGCCAGTCAACCAACTCCTGGTGGGGCAGCCGTTGGGCAAAGGGGCCGAAGAGCAGGTCGTTGTGGCGCGCGGTGCGGAAGTTCTCCCCGTTGATCCACATCAGGTCCACCCCGCCGCCGTCCGTCTTGCCGGCCTGGCGCTCGATCACCAGCTTGCCCACCACCTCGGCGATGTCCTGCACCGGCACCTGGCGCAGGGTGATCCCGTAGCGCTGGCGCACCTGGTCGGCGATGAACCCGTTGACCAGGGCGTTGACCGCCGGTGAGCCGCCCCACATGTACCAGTCCACCGTCTGTCCCCGGGCCGCGGCCACGACCGCCGGCCACTCGGCGCCGAGCAGGGGATCGGCCGCCAAAGCCGGTCCGCCGGCAACCAGGGCCGTCAGCAGGCAGGAAAGCAACACCCATCGGTAGGGAAATCCGAATCTTGCACGCATCGTGCGTTTCTCCGTCTAGGCGCCGTTCCATCGCCAGCCGCGCCGGATTTGAGCAAACTTCAAAAACTTTCGGGCATCATGGCGCGGATGTCAAGTCGGTGGGCGGTGGTTCTGATCGAGACCAAGGTTTTCAGAAAGAGATGCCTCGCTTCGCCCGGGATGATAATTCGGGGCTTTTGACGAACGCATCATGGCTTGACTCTCACTAAAGAAAAGGCTTCTACACCATCACCAAGGGTCATTGTGTCCTGATTAACGTAAGCGTTCGGCCAACCGCACCCCTGTCCTCTGGGCGGCGGCCGCGTCCGGCT
>CALJLV010000093.1 GCA_937982505.1 uncultured Desulfobacteraceae bacterium
CCGGCAAGACGACCACCATCCGCATGATGGGCGGCCTGCTGGCGCCCACGGCCGGCACGGTCCGCATCGACGGCATCGACATGGGCACCGACCCCGAGGCGGCCAAACGGCGCATCGGACTGGTCCCCGACCGCCCCTTTTTGTACGAAAAACTGACCGGCCGAGAGTTTTTGCGGTTTACCGCCGACCTTTACGAAATCCCTAAGAACGCGTTCGGCCCGCACGCCGATGAGGTCCTGACCCTGTTCCACCTGGGGCACCGGGCCGACGAACTGATCGAGGCCTACTCCCACGGCATGAAGCAGCGCCTGATCTTTGCCGCCGCCCTGCTGCACCGGCCGCCGATCCTGATCGTCGACGAACCGATGGTGGGCCTAGACCCGCGGGGCATCAAGATGGTGCGCGAGCTGTTCCGCCAGCTCGCCCGCCAGGGGATCACGATCTTCATGTCGACCCATACCCTCAAGCTGGCCGAGGAGGTGTGCGACCGCATCGGGATCATTCACCGCGGCACCCTGGCGGCCACCGGCGACATCGGTCAGCTCAGGCGGGCCGCGCGGGTGGGCGACGCGGATCTGGAAGCGGCCTTTCTGGCCCTGACCGAAGAGGAAAATGCCCGTGAAGCGGCTCTTGACCCTGATCCGCCCGCGCCTGCTGGGCTTTAGACACCGCCGCCGCGAGTCGGGCAGCCGCCTGAAGCTGGGGCTCTTTGCCGTGGCGGGATCCGCATTCTGGGCGGGCCTTTTCGCCGTCACCCACCGGGTCCTGACCTATTTTCAAACGGTGGCGGATTTCGGCGAGGTGCTCGCCTACAAGCTGCTCTCCATCGTCCTGATCACTTTTTTTTCCCTCCTGATGTTCAGCGCCGTGCTCACCAACCTGAGCAAGCTCTACCTGAGCCGCGACCTGAACCTGGTCCACAGCCTGCCCGTGCCCAGCCGGACCCTCTTTGCCGCCCGCTGGATCGAAAGCACCTTCGACAGCGCCTGGATGGTGATCGTCTACATGATTCCCGTTTTGATCGCCTACGGGATCGTGTTCCGCGCCGGAGGGTTCTACTATCTGAACATCCCGCTGGTGCTGGTGCCGATCTGCGTTACCGCCTCGGCCCTGAGCGCCCTGATGGTGGTCGTGGCGGTGGTCCTGCTGCCGGCCAACCGCGTGCGCAGCATCTTCGTCTTTCTGGGCCTGGCCGTGCTCATCGGCCTCTATCTGACCTTCCGCCTGGTGCGGCCCGAGCGGCTGGTCGACCCCGAAGCCTTCTCCACGGTGCTTGGCTATCTGCAGCAGATGCGCACCCCCGCCTCTCCCCTGCTGCCCAGCACCTGGGCCTTCGACAGCCTCCAGGCGGCCCTCCAGGGACGCGCCGCGGCGGCCCTGTTCCACGACGCCCTGGCCTTTTCCGGAGCCGGGTCGGCCCTGTGCCTGGCCCTGGCCGCGGCCCGGCGGTTCTACTTTCAAGGATTTTCCAAGACCCAGGCGGCCATGGTACGCCTCTTCAAAAGCCGCGGCGACCGCCTGCAGTGGCTCTTTGGCCCCCTGCGCGGACCGGTGCGGGCCTTCGTGGTCAAGGAGATCAAAACCTTCTGGCGCGACCAGACCCAGTGGACCCAACTCCTGCTGCTGGGCGCCCTGGTGGCCATCTACCTGTACAACTTTCACGTGCTGCCGCTGGAAAAAGCCCCCATCCAGACGCTCTACCTGCAAAATCTCCTTTCCTTTCTCAACATGGGCCTGGCCGCCTTCGTACTGACGGCGGTCACGGCCCGCTTCGCCTTTCCCTCGGTGAGCGGCGAAGGGGGCGCCTTCTGGATCGTGCGCGCCGCACCGGTCTCCATCGGCGCCTTTCTGTGGATCAAATTCGCCATCTATCTGGTGCCGCTGCTGGTGCTGACCGAAATCCTGGTGGTGATCACGAACCTGCTGCTGGCCGTGAGCCCCTTCATGATGGGGCTGTCGACGGTCTCGCTGCTCCTGATGACCCCGGGAATCGTGGCTCTGGGCATCGGGTTGGGGGCCGCCTACCCGGATTTCGCCTCCGAGAATCCGGCCCAGGCCGTGACCAGCTTCGGCGGAGTGCTCTTCATGATTCTGTCGGCGGCCTTCATCGCTGCGGTGATCCTGCTCCAGGCCGGCCCGGTGTATCACCTCTTCATGGCCGGCCTGCACGGCCGGAAACTGAGCCCGGGCCTGGTCCTCTGGACCGCGGGGGCCTTCGGCCTGGCCCTGGCGCTGTGCGTCGCGGCCCTGATCCTGCCCATGCGCTTCGGCGGCCGGCGCCTCGGCGGCCATGCCGGCGCGCCGCAAACTCAACCGTCCACCACCCGGTAGCCGGCTGCGGCCAGATCCTGGCGCACCCGGCGGCCATGCGCCGCGCCGCGGGTTTCGAGTTCCAGGGTGACCCGCGTCAGGTTCACCGGCAGATCGCTCAACCCCCGGTCGTGACGGATGTGCAGCACATTGGCCCGGGCGTCGGCCACCTTTTGCAGCAGGCCCGCCAGGGCCCCGGGCACGTCGGCCAGCACGATCTTGAGCCGCAGCACCCGCCCGCCCTGGGTCAGGCCTTTGGCGATGATGCGCTCCAGCAACGGTGTATCGAGGTTGCCCCCGCTGACCACCAGGACCGTGCGGCTGCCCGGTGCAACGGCGACGGCACCGGACAAAAGCGCCGCCAGGGGAACGGCTCCGGCCCCTTCGGCCAGGACCTTTTTACGCTCCAGAAGCATCAGCACCGCGGCGGCCACCTCGGGTTCCGCCACCGTCACCACCCGGTCCACCACCGTGCGGGCGATCTCGAAGGTATGGCGTCCCGGCCGGCGCACCGTGATGCCGTCGGCGATGGAAGCGACCGCGGGAACCTCCGTGATGCGCCCCGCCGCAAGAGAGGCGGCCATGGACGGACACCCCGCCGCCTGGACCCCGATCACCCGGCAGGCCGGCTGCAGGGCCCGGGCCGCGATGCCGATCCCGGCGATGAGCCCGCCTCCGCCCACCGGCACCAGGACCTGGCCGGCATCGGGAAGATCTTCGAAGATCTCCAGCCCCACCGTGCCCTGGCCAGCGATCACCAGCGGGTCGTCGAAGGGATGGATGAGGGTGCGCCCGGATCGGGCCAGCTCCTCGGCCCGGGCCAGGCACTCCCCGATGGATCCCCCGCCGGCGACCACCTCGCCGCCATAGGCCCGGGTGGCCTCCTGCTTGCTGATGGACACCCACTCGGGCATCACGATGACGGCTTTCAGCCCGGCCTGGCGCGCGGCCAGGGCGACGCCCTGGGCATGGTTGCCCGCCGAGGCGGCCACCACGCCGGCTGGACCGATGGCGGCCAGGCCGTGCTGGATGCGGTACATGGCCCCGCGGATCTTAAAGGAGCCGGTACGCTGGAGATTTTCCAGTTTGAGATAAATCTCGGCGCCGAAAAGTTCCGACAGCGTCGGCGACAGGACCAGAGGGGTGCGGCTCACCCGGCCGTAAAGCACCCGAGCCGCATCGCGAACGGCATCCATGGTGAGCATCGAAAAACTCCTTTACCCCTCGCGGGGGTGTCAAAGGCCTTGACGCGGCCGTGGTTTTCGGTACATCTCCGGGGCATGAATGACCATCGACTAATGACCCCTGACCCATGACCCCTGACCCATGACTAATGACCCCTGACCCATGACCCCTGACCCCTGACCATTGACCCATGACCCGAAACCGCCCCATCCTCTTGGTCGCCCTGGGCGGCAACGCCCTGATCCGCAAGGGTCAGCCGGGCACGGTGAGCGAACAGTTCGAGAATCTGCGCCTGCCCCTGGGGCAGATCGCGCGCCTGGCCCGGACCCACCGGATCATCATCACCCACGGCAACGGCCCCCAGGTGGGTCATCTGCTCCTGCAGCAGGAGAGTTGCCACGAGGTCCCCCGCCTGCCCCTGGAGATCCTGGTGGCCCAGACCCAGGGGCAGCTCGGCTACATGATCGAATCGACCCTGGACACCGAACTGATGGCCCTGGGCGTCCATACCCAGCCCATCGTGAGCCTGATCAGCTACGTGGTGGTCGACGAAAACGATCCGGCCTTCGCCGATCCGCAAAAGCCCATCGGCCCGGTCTACACCCAGGCCGAGGCCCGCGCCAAACCGTTTCCCGTCAAGCGGACCGCCAGGGGGTGGCGCCGGGTGGTGGTCTCGCCGCGGCCCGTCACCATCGTGGAAAAACACGAAATTCAGACCCTCATCCGGGCCGGTTTCATCGTCATCTGCTGTGGGGGCGGCGGGATTCCGGTGATCCGCGAGGGGCGCAGCTTCTGCGGGGTGGACGCGGTCATCGACAAGGACCTGGCCAGCGCCCGGCTGGCCCTGGAGGTGGAGGTGGACATCTTTCTCATCGCCACCGACGTCCCCGGGGCCATGATCGACTTCGGGACCCCGCGGGAACGCCTCGAACACCGTCTGTCCCTGGAGCGCGCCGAGCAGTTGACGGGCGAAGGCCATTTTCCCCCCGGGTCCATGGGACCCAAGGTGGCCGCCGCCGTCCAGTTCGTGCGCGCCACCGGCCGCCGGGCGGTGATCACCGACATCGCGGCCATCACGGCCGCCGTGGAGAGACGGGCCGGCACCGAGATCATTTCCTGACGCCATTCCTTCCTTGAACGCGCAAGGCGTCACCGGGACGGCAACGTGGCCAAGGGCGCAAGGATTGGCGGCCTCCCTTGCGCCGAGTCCTTTCCACGTTGCGCGCGCCGCCGCCAAGCGGGTGTTCAGCGCGGCCCCAGGCGCCGCTCCAGCACCTCGGTCAGCGTCGGTTCGCCGTGGTCGCGGTACTCGTAGCGCACCCGCAGGGTCGGCTTGTCGATGGACAAAACGCGGGGGAGCTGGATGGGGGTGGCAAAGACCACCAGGTCGACCTCGGCGGCGGCGATGGTCTGCTCCAGGTCGGCCACCTGTTCCGGACTGTAGCCCATGGCCGGCAGCACGGCACCGATGTGCGGATAGGTCTCGTAGACCCGCCGCAGACTGCCCCGGGCAAAGGGGCGCGGGTCCACCACGGCCGCCGCCTGGAATTTCTGGGCGGCGATGGTGCCGGCCCCGAAGGGCATCCCGCCGTGGGTCAGGGTGGGCCCGTCTTCCACCACCAGGACGCGCCGGCCGCGGATCCGTTCGGCCTGGTCCACCATGACGGCCAGTTCGGCCAGGAGGATGTCGGCGGCGGGGTTGATGCGCACGATGTTGCGCCGCACCTGTTCGATCTGGGCCAGCCCGGCGGTGTCCACCTTGCTGATGACGGCGATGTGGGCCATGCGCAGGTTGGTTTCGCCGGGGAAAAAGGAAAGTTCGTGGCCGGCCCGATGCGGATCGAAGAGCACGATGTGCACGTCGGGAAAAAAGAAGGGGGTGTCGTTGTTGCCCCCGTCCCAGACCACCACGTCGGCCTCCTGTTCCGCGGCCCGCAGGATCCGTTCGTAGTCGACCCCGGCATAGACCACGATGCCCCGGTCCACCAGCGGCTCGTACTCCTCGCGCTCCTCGATGGTGCACTGCTGCCGTGCGAAGTCGTCGTAGGATGAAAAGCGCTGCACCGCCTGGCTTTCCAGATTGCCGTAGGGCATGGGGTGGCGCACCACCACCACCGAGCGCCCGCGGGCCTGGAGGATTTCACAGACCTTGCGGGTGGTGGGCGACTTGCCGCAGCCGGTGCGCACGGCGCACACCGCCACCACCGGCCTGGCCGAACGCAGCATGGTGTAGGTAGCCCCGATGAGAATGAAGTCGGCGCCCTCGGCCATGGCCAGGGAAGCCAGGTGCATCACATGATCGTAAGGCACGTCGCTGTAGGAAAAGGCCACCAGGTCCACCCGGTGGTCGCGGATCAGGCGGGCCAGGTCGCCTTCGGGATGGATGGGGATCCCGTCCGGATAGAGGGAGCCGGCCAGGGCCGGGGGATAGCGCCGCGCATCGATGTCGGGGATCTGGGCGGCGGTGAAGGCCACCACCCGGTAGCGCGGATTGTCGCGGAAATAGACGTTGAAGTTGTGAAAGTCGCGCCCCGCGGCCCCCATGACGATCACGTTTTCCGGCATGCGCGCCTCCTTGGTTCAGGCGCATTGTCAACTGACCGGAAAATGCTGTCAAGACGCTTGTACATTTTGCGGTCCGCCTCAGAAGCGGCAGCCGAAGTCGGCCCAATCCACCCCGGCAAGGCCTTTCCGCACTGAACTGTAGCTGAGGATGGAGAAAAGGGCGTCTGGCTCTTTTTTCAGCCGGGCATGTCTCCCCGGAAAAGAATCCCAAAGCGGTGAATCGATCATAAACCGAGAATTTCTGGATCCGATCACGGTGTAATTGCTTCAACAACGGCGCCGTGATATGAGCCTTCCATTTTAGCTGCTTCCCCTGACACTCCCAAGGATATGACGTGATGGTTGTCAAATCCTGGATTAAGAGGAATCATTTAAGATTGTCACTGTTTCCCGGTAATCCTCTCAAATGCAGATCCCTCACTGACGTTCGGGATGACAGCGGGAAAGGGTGTCATCCCGGGGAACCGCCTCGCGTGTCATCCCGAGGCACGACGAGGGATCTGCAGCTGATCATAAAGGCGGGACAAGAATCGCCAAACGGAAAAAAACTTAAAGGCGAGCGCGCGGCCCGGCAACTCGAGCAAAAACCGCCAGCCGGGCATGACTTCGATGGTACCGGCCTCCACCAGGATGCGTTCCTCTTCGTTGCGGCTGACGATGATGCCTGTCCTCTGACCCGGTTCGGCCGTCGCTTGGCTCAAGGCCGCCATCTCTCGTTGGCGGGTGCGGGGCTGTTTTATTCCAGCCGCAGCAGGTGCAACGGCAGCGGCTCGGTTGGGATTTCCTGGATTCTGCCCGATGAACGGCTCTTGGTAAGAATCAAGCTGTTAGGGTACTTGGCGACCTGCTTGAGATCGGCCGGCCTCAGTTGGCCGGTCCACTTGATTTCGATCGGGTGAAAACCCCTGCCATTCACATAGGCGATGTCCACCTCGCCTTTCGCCTTGATGTAGAAGGTTGGAAAATGGCGACGGTAATGACTGGCGGCACAGGCCTCAACGATGTTGCCACAGTCGTCCGGGTTTTCCAGCATGGGTCGCAGCCGCTCGCGGAAGGGATCTTGCGACGGATGCAGCCAGGCATTGACCGCATGGAGGATAAACGGATCGGTGAAGATCACCTTGCGGGCTTTTTTGGGGGCCGCCAGGAGTTTGTCTTCCTGCAGCGCCGGTTGAACGTAGACGACATCCATGGATTCCAGAAGGCCGATGTAATCGGCCACGGTCTGGGGGTGATCGATGGATAGATCCTGACAAAGGGCATTCCACGTGACCTGAGATCCCATGCGTCGCAAGACCGCCTGCAGCACCTGCCGCAGATAATGCTCTTGCTTGTGCCGCTTGAGAACATCACCGCGTATCCAATCGCTGTAGACCGCAAAGACAGCCGGCGGGATATGTCCATCTTTGGCCATGGCGTTGATGGCGGTCAGAAAACCGCCGTGGACCAAATAGGCGCCAAAAGCGGCAAACAGGCGGTCCATGGCCTCGGCGTCCAACTCCGATGCCAATGCGGCTTGATGCTCTCCAGGTGACAAGGCTTGTCCAAGCCTGACAAATTCGCTGAAACTGAGCGGATAAAGAAGGAAATCGACCTGGTCGGCCATTCCTCTTCGGCCGGGAAAACGCATCCGCGCTTCGCGAATGATGGCCATGTCCGATCCGGAAAGCACCAGGACCACGTTTTCCAGGGCACCACTGTCCGCCAGGAACTTCACACCCTTGTCCCAGAACTGGGTGTAGGTGACTTCGTCCAGTACAAGGTATCGCAATCCATTTTGTAAACCCCCGACATCTTGGAGGTGCTCGCTGATCAGGCGCACCAGGGCATGCTGGTGGTCGATCAACTCCCCGGTGAAAAAGGCAATCGCCCGAGGCGGAACACCTGTCTGGAGCAGGTGCGCCATCCATTGTTTGAGCAAGGTGGTTTTACCGATCTGACGGCCGCCGCTGATGGTGTAAATCCCGGGCAACCGGGCGGGCAGTCGGTCGATCAGCGGAAAGCGATACACCAGGGGCTGGCGGTTGAGGACTTTCAGGTGCGGGTCCTGGCCGGCAAACAGGTCCGGGCTTTCCAGGTGTAGATTGTGCGGTGTGAAGCGGACATCCATGGCGGCTCATTCCATTGAATAAATTTATTCAATGGCCAATGAATATCCTGTTTCCCAATGCCCTGCAAGTCATTTTGGGAATGTCGCATAACAGTTCAACGCTTTCGAATGTCATCCTGATGCCGATACAGGCGATCATTGAAAGGCTGACGCCTGAACTCCCAAAAGGTGCGGCCCCGTCAACTCGGCAGGAAGTTTCAGCCGAGACTCATGAGCGAATGCCATCGGTCGGATTCGGTTTCCACGGGCAGTCCCCGGGCGCGCAGAATGCGGATCATGGCCGGATCGTTGAAGCGCAGATAGGGATTGACCTGGAGTTCGTCGGCCAGGCTGGAGACCACGTGGGCAGGGTTGTAGCGGGCAAGGTAGCCATCGATCCACGGGTTCTCGCCTTCCAGGGCGCGGGCAAAGGCCATGGATTGGCGCACGTAGTCATGGCCTGCGTAGATCCGGGTTTCGGGCGCAAAGGCCAGCAGAAAACGGATCGACGCGAAAAAGGCGTTCAGGTCGCCCGAAAAGCAGTTGCCCACCGTGCCGTTGAACAGGGTGTCGCCGGTGATCAGGGCCGGGCCGGCCTGAAAGGTCACGCCGTCGGCCATGTGGCCCGGGGTCCGGTAGGCCACGAGGGGGTGGGCACCGGGCGCCACGCCGGCGCCGTGGGAAAAACGCCGCCAGTCGAGGAATTCGGCCCCGGTGCGGTCCAACAGCGCTTCGTTTCCCCGGGTATGATCCCCATGGCCGTGGGTGTTGGTCACCCAGCGGATGCGAAGCCCGCGCGCCTGGGCAAAGGCGAGGATCTCGTCCACGGCGCCCCCGTCGATGGCCACGGCGTTCC
>CALJLV010000094.1 GCA_937982505.1 uncultured Desulfobacteraceae bacterium
CTGCGTATGCGTTTGCGCCAAATTCGCGTTCCTACAAATCCCAAACGGGAGTTTGAATCAAAAACCTATTTTCTCTTTACCATGGTTTTTTCGCTTCAGACACGCCTCTCGTCGCAAAGCCTTCAGAACGGCTTCATGACTCAACTCCGATTTCTGAAAGAACCGGAATTGTTGTTTGACGAGACCAAAATCCCCGGGAGCCAGCGTTTTCAAGGACCGAAGTTCTTTTAGGAGTTTGTCGTGAATCTTCTCATCGATAATCGGTGCCAGACACCGGCGGTAAAACAGCACGTTGCCTTCAGGGGTCAGGTAATCGAACCTGACCTTGTGGTTGAAGCGACGGATGGAGGCTGCATCCAAGTCTTCGAACCGGTTGGTGGTGCAAATTAGAAGTCCTCGGAACCTTTCCATACCCGTCAAAAATTCGTTGGTATGGCTGACCTCCCAAGAACGCTGGGCTCGGTCGCGGGAAAACAGCAGGGAGTCGACCTCGTCCATGACCAGCACCGCCTCTTCGGTCTCGGCCCGCTCGAAAGCCTCCCGGATGTTCCTTTCAGTAACGCCCACGAAAGGATCGAGCAGATCCGACATACGCCGGCACTGGCAGCCTCTCTGTAATTTCTCAGCCAGGTACCGGGCAAAGGCGCTCTTTCCGGTCCCTGGCGGGCCGTGAAACAACAGGTTTAGGTGCAAAGGCCCCTCTTCCTGCCCGCTGGTCAGGACCTGATCGAATCGGCTCGCCGAAGAAAGCAACTGGTCGAGGCCAATATCCGTATTCAACCCCTCGATGACATACCCCTCCGGCAAGCGATCTTTATCGGTTATCGCCGCTCCTTTTTGGACCAGGGTCCGGTGAACCGTCAGGGCGGCCTCGATGAATTCCCGTAGGGCGGCCTTTTTCCGGTATCCGCTTTCGACGGCCTTGGTCAGGGCCAGGTCCACGGCGCCGGCGCTGACCGGATAGCGGGCGGCCAGCTCGGCTATCTCCGCCTCGTTAAAATGCCGCTTCATTCTGTGCTTGCGTAAAATGCGATCCCAGAGCAGGCAGCGTTGGCGCCGGTTGAAAGGCCGGAACTTGATGCTAAAGGCGAACCGACGCATGACCGAAGGGTCGATGTCATCGATCTGGTTGACGATCCAGACGATGCGAGCCCCTGGTGTTTCCAGGAGTTGATTGAGGTATCCTTTGTCGTGGATCTCGCCGCGCATTTGCCAGGCACTGTCGGTGTTGAGCAGGTTGTCCGCTTCGTCTACCACGATGATCGCCCCGTCGCCGATATTGGTCAGGTTCAGGCATGCCACAATGGCCGCCCGTCGCGCGGCGGCCCTGTTTTCCTCGCCGCGAACGATTTCGTACACCGGGGCGCCGGTACCGGCCGTAATCCCCAGGGCAAAACTGGTCTTGCCGCTGCCGGGCGGACCATAGAGCAGCAGATGGGTGCTAGATGCCGGTTTTTCCGCCAGCAACCGCTCGGCGTGAGCGCGGTGGCCCACAGGTACGAAATGATGGTCCAGAGGGACATCGCTGCGAAGTGCCGGCCGGAAGTATCTTTCGCCGAGGCACTGCGGCGATGGATTGAGAAAAAGCGGCCAGAAATCGTCCTTGATCCGAAGGTCGGATCGATCCATATCGATCAGATCGACGGCTTTCAGCGTGCCATTGAGAACGGCGTTGACCTCTTCTGGGCCGGCTCTCAAAAGGTTCAATAGATAACGGTAACCACTTAACTGATTGCATTGCAGGTGCGTCACGAAGAACGTTTCGGCCTCTTCCGAGGCCGTGTTGATGAATAATAAATTACAGAAGCGCACTTCGAGTTCCGACAGATGAAACATCCGACGCAGCTTTTCGATGTTGATCTCCGACTCCGATTTGCCAAGCGCGCAGAGACGGTTGACAAGGGCGTCCAACTCCTCGCAGCAGGCCTTGAGGACGAAACGGCACCTACCGCCGCCAAGCCGTTGACAGTACTTGGCCATCACCCTCGGGAAATCCTCGGCCGGGGTGTCGGAGGTTTCAATCTCCCGGGACAAGGCTTTCCGGTCCGACGCTTTCAGGAGTCGGTCCAGTTTCTGGAGGATGCCCTGTACCTCGTCCTCCAGCAGCCAGCAGGTCAGGGATAAAGTTTCACAGTCCGGCACGCCGTAGCGTTCCAGGTGACGAATCAGAAACCGGGCGCTTTGAATCAGCACGAAGCTGTCGGGGCGGGCCTTGCGAGTGGGAGTGATAAAGGGAATCATATGTCTCGGCATGATGAGCCTCCTCTGGATTCATTGGCTTGTCCGCCGGTAGACTGCCATGCTATCGTTCCATTGTGCGGAAAGATCGGGGAGATTTGCCGAGAGGGGGGCGCCGTGGGGAAAAAGATTGCAAATTATAGGAGTTACGGCCAGAAGATCGTCAGCCTGTTTGCCAAGCTGCTCTTTTCCCGTGAAAGCCACTCGCTCACCGAGTTGGCCCGCATGCTGGAATGCTCCAAACAAACGGTCCTGCGCCTGGTGGACGACATCCGCCTGGCTTACGGCGTCGATATCGAAGAATCCGTGGTGCAGCGCCGCAAGTACTACCGGATCAAAAGGAGAGCCGGCACCTCGCCGACGCTTCCGCTGTCCGACACGGATATCAGTCTGCTGCTGATGTGCCGGGCCTTTACCGAGCATCTGCTGGGAAAGCACCTGTTCGAGGAAAGCGCCCAGGCGATCGAGAAGGCCGGCACCGCCGGCACCGAATCGGGATTATCCGGTACGGGCCACTATGCGGCCTATCGGCCCGGCAGCATCGACTACACCCCACAGCACGGGAACATCCGCACCCTGATCCAGGCCATGGAGGAAAGAAAGATCTGCCGTGTGGTCTACCAAAAAATCATGGCCGACGAGCCCAAGGCCTTTTTCGTCAAGCCGTTTAAACTCTTTTCCCACAAGGACACCATCTATCTGCACGCCCGCATGGCCCGGAATCCCGGCGAGGCTTACACCGAACCCGAATATGATCCCCTTTTGGCGGTTCACCGGTTGCAGCGGGTAGATCTGACCGAACGATCGTACACGCTTCCGGCGGACTACGATTTTGAAAAGGCATTCAACCGAAACTTTGGCATAGTCAAGGACGAAACCTTCAAGGTGACCGTTCGATTCACCGGCTGGGCGGCCCGATATGTGGCCGAGCGGGTCTGGAGCCCGGACCAGCGCCTTGTCCGGTCCCGCGACGGCAGCCTGAAGCTCATCTTCAGCACCTCATCCGAGCCGGAAGTCGTTTCATGGGTGATGTCATTCGGGACCGAGGCGAAGGTCGAAGGTCCCAAGTGGCTTGCAGATGAAGTCAAACAGATCGCCTCAAGTGTCGCTGAAATTTATGGCGCTATTGTAAATTAATCGGAAGATCGAACGTACCAGTGGCTCGAATTGCCAAGGCCTCTGGTGGAGGAGGAACTGCTCGAACTTTTACAAGGCTATTTCGAGCCGGGCGACTGCTGCAGGCTGAAAAGCCCGATCTGGCAGGGGATAGGGTACATGCTAACACCGCCATAGGGTCCGGCCGGGCAGATGACGGCCCAACATTTGCGGGACCCGCTGTGAGGGTCGCCCAATTGATGCGGGATGTGTGGCTTGAGAATCCAATGGGTGTTAAATTGTAGTGAGCGTTGAAAAAGATGTTGACGAAAGTCGGTGTTAAGGTTTATGGGATAAAGCGCAGAACTCGAAAACGATTGGCTTTCCCCTTGGCATGATTGTGGGCTCTTGGTTGGAGTGAAACAAAAATGTGAGGAGGATATGGAAGATTGGCCTTGATACCCCATGCGCCCGAAAACGGCGGTGGGGTTTTGTTTTTTGGGGGAAGCAAAATTTTTGATTATTACCAGCAAGATTGAGTCAGTCGGTGGGCGCGGTGCGTAAAGGTATAGGCAAAAGTTTTATGTATCCCTATTCGATAGATAAGCAATTTTGTAGTTTATTTATGTTTGAAATGCTTGACCTTTATGCTTTGAGTGTTCTGGAAAAATTTCACTTATCAAAGCAACTTATGCTAAATTTACTAAGAACCCGGCTGGTTCTTTTATCCTCAAAACAACGACTTTATAATTTACAAGGTTGAGATAGATTAAATGATAGAGTGCTTCAGAAAAAATAGTTAAAGACCTTTTAGAACAATGTGTCCATGTTGGACGAAAATTTCAAAAGGAGAAATAAAAATGACAATGAAAAAGAGATTTTTAATATTTAATTTTATTCTGATCATTCTGTTTACTGTAGGATGCGCAAAAGTGGTAGTCAGGTCGGATGCAGCGCCTGGGACCGACTTAGCCCAGTTAAGAACGTTCTA
>CALJLV010000095.1 GCA_937982505.1 uncultured Desulfobacteraceae bacterium
ATTCGTCATAACCGAGATCCAATAACCCAAAGATAGAATGGAAGCAAGAGAAAACCACGCCGATTCGCCGCCTCGGGGTCTCGTGCAGGGTGCCCGGCGCGTTTTCGGGCCCGCTATCCCCAATCGGCCCCCGGCGCCAGGAGGGCTCCTGAAGACTTGCCAAAACCCCGCGGGATTCGTCCGTGCCCCTTGACAGGCCGTGTGATTTCGGCCATATGCCTGGGCGGAGCGCTTGCGGCCAGAACACCCATTCCGGCATGAACCATTGACTTGAAAAAGGAGGAGCATCATGCGGCTGATTCTCTTGGGAGGCCCCGGTGCAGGCAAGGGCACTCAGGCCAACTACATCAAGGAACGCTATGCCATTCCGCAGATTTCCACCGGTGACATGCTGCGGGCCGCCGTCAAGGCCGGCACCCAACTGGGCAAGGAAGCCAAGAAGTTCATGGATTCGGGCGGCCTGGTTCCCGACGCGGTCATCATCGGACTGGTCAAGGAACGCATCCAGGAGGCCGACTGCCAGAAAGGCTTTCTCTTCGACGGGTTTCCGCGTACCATCCCCCAGGCCGATGCCATGAAGGCCGCCGGTGTCCCCATCGATGCGGTGGTGGAGATCGACGTGCCGGATGCCGAAATCATCAAGCGCATGAGCGGCCGTCGCGTGCATCTGCCCAGCGGACGAACCTATCACGTGACCTTTAATCCTCCCAAGGTCGAGGGCCAGGATGATGTCACCGGAGAGCCGTTGATCCAGCGCGATGACGACAAGGAAGAAACGGTGCGCCACCGCCTCAAGGTCTACCACGATCAGACCGAGCCGCTGGTGAACTATTACCGCCAGTGGGAGGCCAGTGGTCAGGCCGGCGCTCCCCAGTACATTCGCATCGAGGGGGTGGGCAAGGTCGACCAGATCCGGGACCAGATTTTCAAGGCGCTCGACGCCCTGAACGCGTGAGACCGGCAAACCTTGAGTCGTTCGAGGGGTCCGGTCCATGGCGTTGTGGCGGTCGTGGACCGGACGGCCAAGAGGCGAAAGTCTGGCCAGGTACTTGACAGAATCCCTCCAGATGATATAGTCTATCCAATTTTACGGTCAAGAAGGTTGCGAGTTCGACTTTCCCGCCAGGGAGCAGAATCGCCAACTTTCCAACTTCTAAACCCTAAATCTTCCTCCTAACGATTCATCCGGACCCATTTCAGACACCTCGGATGGCACTTCATCCCCCACCAGCGCCGCGCCCCTGGCGCGGCCCGTGCTTGCCATGTAAAGATGGGCCCCTGGAAAGCGGTCCGTTCCCGGGGCCGGTGTCGGGACACCGTCATTCATGATGCCGCTGGTCCGGCTGCCGCGGCGAAGCGGCTAGGTTGCTGGCGGGAAGGAACTTTTTTTATCGACCACAGAAAAAAGCGGGGAGCCGTGCATGAACATCAGTGAACTCAAGACCATGAAGATCAGCGAGCTGACCCAGCTGGCCAAGCAGTACAATGTTGAAGGGGCGGCGGGCATGCGCAAGCAGGAGCTCATTTTCGCCCTGCTCCAGGCGCAGATCGAAAAAAACGGCCTGATCTACGGAGAAGGAACCCTGGAAATTCTTCCCGACGGATTCGGTTTTCTTCGCTCCCCGAGTTACAACTACCTGCCGGGACCGGACGACATCTACGTTTCGCCTTCCCAGATCCGGCGCTTCAACCTGCGTACCGGCGATACCGTTTCCGGCCAGATCCGCCAGCCCAAGGAGAGCGAGCGCTATTTTGCCCTGCTGAAGGTCGAGGCGGTCAACTACGAAGATCCGGAGACGGCACGGGAAAAGATCCTGTTTGACAACCTGACCCCGCTTTACCCGGACCGCAAGACCAACCTCGAGACCCAGGCCGACAACTACTCCACCCGCATCATGGATCTGATGATTCCCATCGGCTTCGGGCAGCGTGCCCTGATCGTCTCGCCCCCGCGCTCGGGCAAGACCATGCTCTTGCAGGCCATCGCCAATGCCATCATCGAGAGTCACAAGGATGTGGTTCCCTTCGTGCTGCTGATCGACGAGCGGCCCGAAGAGGTCACCGACATGGAGCGCAACGTCAAGGCCGAGGTGATCAGTTCGACTTTCGACGAGCCGGCCGAACGCCACGTCCAGGTCGCGGAAATGGTGATCGAGAAGGCCAAGCGTCTTGTGGAACACAAAAAGGACGTGGTGATCCTGCTCGATTCGATCACCCGGCTGGCCAGGGCCTACAACTCGGTGATGCCCCCCAGCGGCAAGATCCTCTCGGGCGGGGTGGACTCCAATGCCCTGCAGCGTCCGAAACGCTTTTTCGGCGCGGCCCGCAACCTCGAAGAGGGCGGCAGCCTGACGATCATCGCCACGGCTCTGATCGACACCGGCAGCCGCATGGACGAGGTGATCTTCGAAGAATTCAAGGGGACGGGCAACGCCGAGATTCAGCTCGAACGGCGCCTGGCGGACAAGCGCGTCTTTCCGGCCATCGACATCAAAAAGTCCGGTACCCGCAAGGAAGAACTCCTGCTGAGCACCGAGGTGCTCAACCGGGTGTGGATCCTGCGCAAGCTGCTGGCGACGCTCAATCCGGTGGACAGCATGGAGTTTTTGCTTGATAAACTCCAGGGAACCAGAAATAATAAAGAGTTTCTCGAATCGATGAACGCCTAATTTTTTGGGTGCTGCGGCGAAGACCACATGCGCGGAAAGGAATCCAATAGTCCTATGAAAACCGATATTCATCCCAAATACCAAGAGACGACCATCACCTGTGCCTGCGGCCACGTGCTGGAGGTCGGTTCGACCAAGACGGATATCCGGGTGGAAAT
Organism: uncultured Desulfobacteraceae bacterium; assembly: GCA_937982505.1. Lineage (GTDB taxonomy): Bacteria > Desulfobacterota > Desulfobacteria > Desulfobacterales > UBA2174 > UBA2174. The sequence continues at coordinate 2,828 of CALJLV010000095.1, forward strand.
CTGCTCCAAATGCCATCCATTCTTTACCGGCAAGCAGAAGCTGATCGATACGGCCGGCCGGATCGAACGCTTCCTCAAGAAGTACGAGAACTACCAGCAGCAGGTGGGCGCCCCTCAGGCCAAGAGTTGATCCTTGCTCGACAAACTTCAAGGCATTGCAGAGCGTTATGACCTACTGGAGCGGCTCCTGGCCGATCCGCAGATCATCGCCAACCGCGACGAGTATCAGAAGTACAGCCGCGAGCACGCCGAACTGGCCGAGGTGGTGGCCGTCTACCGTCAATACCGCAAGGTCCTGGCCGAAATGACCGAAAGTCAGGAGTTGCTGCGGGATCCGGACTCGTCCATCAAGGCCATGGCCCGGGAAGAGCTCAACCGCTTGGCCGAACACCAGGCGGCCCTGGAAGGGGCCCTGAAGCAGTTGCTGATTCCCAAGGATCCGGCGGACGAGAAAAACGTCATCCTGGAAATTCGTGCCGGGACGGGCGGCGAAGAGGCGGCCCTGTTCGCCGCCGACCTGTTTCGCACTTACAGCCGTTACGCGGAAACCAAGCGCTGGAAGGTGGAGGTGATGACCCATCACGCCACCGCCGGAGGCGGCTTCAAGGAGATCATTGCCGCCATCGCCGGTCGAGGGGCTTACCGCCGGCTCAAGTTCGAAAGTGGAATTCACCGGGTCCAACGGGTCCCCACCACCGAGACCCAGGGGCGGATCCATACCTCGGCGGTGACCGTGGCCGTCCTGCCTGAGGCCGAGGAGATCGAACTGGCCATCGATCCCAAGGACCTCAAGATCGACGTGTACCGCAGTACCGGCCCGGGCGGACAGAGCGTCAACACCACCGATTCGGCCGTGCGGATCACCCATCTGCCCACCGGTCTGGTGGTGACCTGTCAGGACGAAAAATCCCAGCACAAGAACAAGGCCAAGGCCTTGAAGGTGCTGCGGGCCCGGCTGCTGGATCACATGGTCCAGGAGCAAAACGCCAAGCGCAGCGAGACACGCAAGCTTCAGGTGGGCAGCGGGGACCGCAGCGGCCGCATCCGCACCTATAATTTCCCCCAGGGACGGGTGACCGACCATCGCATCGGGTTGACCCTCTACAAACTGGACAGCGTGATGCAGGGGGCCCTGGATGACGTCATCGAACCGCTGATCGCCTCCCATCAGGCCGAAGCGCTCCAGCAAGGTGAAAGACCCGAACTTGCCGTCGACTGAATGGACGGTTGCGGCCCTGCTGCGCTGGACCGCAGAACATTTCAAGCGGTTGAATCTCGACAGCCCCCGGGTGACCGCCGAGATTCTGCTGGCCCATGCCTTGGGGTGCCGGCGCATTGATCTGTACCTGCGCTTTGACGAGCCGGTGGGGCAAGCCGTCCGGCAGTGCTTCCGGGTCCTGGTGCAGCGGCGCGGGCATCGGGAACCGGTGGCCTACATCACGGCCGAACGCGAATTCTGGTCGCTGCCGATCAAGGTCGATTCTTCGGTATTGATTCCCCGGCCCGACAGCGAATGCCTGGTTGAGGCCGCCGTGCGCCTGCTCCCGGCCGGAGGGGAACCCAAGCGGGTGCTCGATTTGGGAACCGGTTCCGGGGCGTTGGTCCTCGCCTTGGCCAGCGAGCGGCCCGATCATCGCTACACGGCCACCGACCGCAGCCCGGCGGCCTTGAAGACCGCCAGCGCCAACGCGGTCCGGCTGGGGTTGGCGCAAAGGATCCGGTTTCTGGCGGGGGATTGGTTTGCGCCCTTCGCGCCGGTTGCGCGCTGGGATCTGGTGCTTTCCAATCCGCCCTACATTCCCCGGCCAGTGATCGAGACGCTTGAACCCGAAGTGGCCTGTTTTGAACCGCATCTGGCCCTGGACGGCGGTGTCGACGGCCTGGATTCCCTGCGCCACCTGATCCGGATGGCCCCCCTGCGCCTGGTGCCTGGCGGCTGGCTGGTCCTGGAGATGGGGGCCGACCAGCGACCGGCCGTCGAGGCGCTGATTTCAGATTCGGGGGCTTACGACACGGTGGAATTCCGCCGCGACTACGCCGGAAAGGAACGGGTGGCCTGCCTGCGATGCGGGCCGACCCCGGCCCAAAAGTGACTTGCGCCGTATTGAGGAATCTGGTATCGATTCACGATTTATGGATTCGGAGTAACCCCACACGACCGTGGACCGGCTTCCCGGTGCCCGCCGAAGCCTGACGGCGGCGGGTCGGATGGCGGGATGAAGCGGTCGCAGGACAACCATCCCACAAAGGAAAGGTTAAAGATGGCTTACGTCACGATGAAGGAACTGTTGGAAGCCGGGGTCCATTTCGGGCATCAGACCAAGCGCTGGAACCCCAAGATGAAGCCTTATATTTTTGGCGCGCGCAACGGCATTTACATCATCGACCTGCAAAAGACCGTGCGCATGTTCAAGACCGCCTACGACTTCATCCGCGATACGGTCGCCGGCGGGGGGAACCTGCTTTTCGTGGGCACTAAGAAGCAGGCCCGCGAGTCGATTTACGAAGAGGCCAACCGGTGCGAGATGTACTATGTCCACAACCGCTGGCTGGGCGGGATGCTCACCAACTTCCAGACCATCAAGAAGAGCATCGATCGGCTCAACTATCTCAACAACATTCAAAACGACGGCACCATCGAGCTGTTTCCGAAGAAAGAACGCCTGAAGCTGGCCAAGGAAAGGGAGAAGCTGGACGCCAACCTCGGTGGGATTCAGAACCTGGGGCGCCTTCCCCAGGCCATGTTCGTCATCGATCCCAAGCACGAAGCCATTGCCGTGCGGGAGGGCAGGCGGCTCGGGATTCCCATCGTGGCCATCATCGACACCAACTGCGATCCTGACGAGATCGATTATCCCATCCCGGGCAACGACGACGCCATCCGGGCCATCCGCCTGGTGACCTCGCGGATGGCCACAGCCTGCCTGGAGGGACGGCAAATTTACGAAGAGCGGCGCCGGGCGGCCACCGACAAGGAAGAAATCCCGGAAGAGGATCCGTTGAGCTCGGCCAGCGCCGATCTGAAACCGGGCGAACGCAAGGTGATTTCCGACGGCACCCAGGGGCCGGTGGTGGAGATCATCAAGCGCGCAACCCCGGCCGTTGAACCTTCTGAAGCTGACACCGAAGCCGAATAACGGCCGTCGGGGGGCTGGATATTTTCACGCCCGCGACGGGACCGGAGCGGGCGCATGGATGGGAGAAAACGTGATGACAGTGATCAGTGCAAGCATGGTCAAGGATCTGCGGGCCAAGACGGGGGCCGGCATGATGGATTGCAAGGAAGCCCTGGGCGCCTGCGACGGGGACATGGAAAAGGCCGTGGATTATCTGCGCAAGAAGGGGCTGGCCACGGCCGCCAAGCGTGCCGGCAGGGCCCTGAGCGAAGGGCTGATCCATAGCTACATCCACACCGGAGGCAAACTCGGCGTGATGGTGGAGATCAACTGCGAAACCGATTTCGTGGCGCGTAACGAAGATTTTCAGGAATTCGCCAAAAATATCGCCATGCATGTCGCCGCCACCAATCCGGCCGGGATCCGTGCCGAAGACGTGAGCGAGGAGATCATCCAGCGCGAACGGGAGATCTACCGAGCCCAGGCCCTGGAGATGGGCAAGCCTGAAAAGATGCTCGACAAGATCGTCGACGGCAAGATGAGCAAGTTCTTCAAGGACAACTGCCTGATGGACCAGGCCTACGTGAAGAACCCGGAAATCAGCGTCGGCGACTATCTCAACCAGTTGATCGCCAAGATCGGGGAGAACATCACCATCAAACGTTTTGTTCGCTTCCAGATGGGAGAGTAACGGATCATGACCGAACCCCGCTACCCGCGCATCCTGCTCAAGCTCAGCGGCGAAGCCCTGATGGGCGATCAGAACTTCGGGATCAGCCCCCAGATGCTGGACTATGTCGCCGACGAGATCCAATCGGTGCAACGCCTGGGGGTGCAGGTGGCCGTGGTGGTGGGGGGCGGCAACATCTTCCGGGGCATCGCCGCCAGCTCGTACAACATGGATCGCGCCTCGGCGGATCACATGGGCATGCTGGCCACCGTGATCAACAGCCTGGCGCTCCAGGACGCCCTGGAGCGCAGCGGGATGCAGACCCGTGTCCAATCGGCCATCACCATGCACGAGGTGGCCGAACCCTATATTCTGCGCCGGGCGGTGCGGCACCTGGAAAAGGGGAGGGTGGTGATCTTCGCCGCCGGCACGGGCAATCCCTACTTTACCACCGATACGGCGGCGGTCCTGCGCGCCCAGGAGATCCACGCCCAGATCCTGCTCAAGGCGACCAAGGTCGACGGGCTTTACGACCGGGATCCGATGCTCGATCCCGCAGCCGGCTTCCTGCGCCATGTGGATTACATGCAAGTTCTGGAAAAGCAGCTCAAGGTGATGGACATGACGGCCATTTCCCTGGCCATGGACAACGGGCTGCCGCTGGCCATCTTCAACCTGAAAACCCCCGGCAATATCCGCAGGGTGGTCTGCGGCGAAACGGTCGGCACCCTGATCGACAGCCGGCGGTCGGCCGCAGTCGAGACCCGCTGACCGGTGCCCCGCGGATATGGCCCCCAGACCAGGAGCGTGACGCGCCATGATTGAGGAACTTTACGAAGAATCTCGAGACCGGATGACCAAGACGATCGAGGCGCTCAAACACGAGTTGAATCGGGTGCGCACCGGGCGCGCTTCGCTGAGCCTCCTCGACGGAATCCGGGTGGACTACTACGGCACCCCCACGGCGTTGAGTCAGATGGCCTCGCTTTCGATCCCCGAGAGCCGCCTGATCGTCATCCAGCCCTGGGACACGTCCGTGATCAAAGAGATCGAAAAGGCCCTGCTCAAGAGCGATCTCGGCCTGACCCCCTCCTCGGACGGCAAGGTGGTGCGGATCGCCATTCCGCCTTTGACCGAGGAGCGCCGCAAACAGCTGGTCAAGGTCGTCTACAAGATCAGCGAGGACCACAAGGTGGCGGTGCGCAACATTCGGCGCGATGCCAACGAGATGCTCAAATCTTTCAAGAAGGACGGGGAGATCAGCGAAGACGAGGCCTTCAAGGCCCAGGACGAGATCCAGAAAATCACCGACGAGTTCATCAAGCGCATCGACGAGACCATCAAGGGCAAGGAAAAGGAGATCCTTGAGTTCTGATCCCCAGGGCGCGGCCATGGACGCGACCCTCGGCCGGCCGCCGCGGCACGTGGCCATCATCATGGACGGCAACGGCCGTTGGGCCCGCAAACGGCTCCTCAACCGCGTGCGGGGCCACGAACAGGGGGCCGATACGGTCCGGCGCATCGTCAGGGCCAGCCGTCAACGGGGCATCCGCTTTTTGACCCTCTATGCCTTTTCCACCGAAAACTGGGCGCGGCCGGCCGCCGAAGTCGGGGCCCTGATGACTCTGCTGGAACGCTTTCTGGCCAGCGAAGCGCAAGAGATGATGGAACACAACATCCGGCTGCGCGTCATCGGCGAGCCGCTGCGGCTGCCCGCCACGACCCGAGAGGCGGCAGAGCGGGTTTGCCGGCAGACGGCGCCCAACGACGGGATGACCCTGATCCTGGCCCTGAGCTACGGCGGCCGCAGTGAGATTGCCGCCATGGCCAGAGACCTGGGCCGGCGGGTGGCCCTGGGCGAATTGAGCGCCGATCAGATCGACGAGGCCCTTGTCGCCGCCCACCTGTTCACGGCCGGCATTCCGGATCCGGATCTGCTGATTCGCACCAGCGGAGAAATGCGCATCAGCAATTTTCTGCTCTGGCAGATCGCCTACTGCGAGATTTTCTTCACCGACACCCTGTGGCCGGATTTTTCCGCCGCAGAATACGGTGCCATTCTCGATGCCTTTGAACGCCGTGAACGGCGTTTTGGCCGGGTTTAGGGCCCCCATGCATCTCAAGCGCTGGATTACCGGGCTGGCCCTCTTGCCGGCCCTCATCGCGTTGATCGTGGTCGGCAAACTGCCGCTGGCGCTTTTTGTCGCCCTGGTCTGCGGGCTGGCCCTCTACGAGTATCTGCGCATCGTCTCGACCGGGGCGCATCAGGCCGGCCGCGATTTCTCCGTTTTTCTGGTCCTGGCCTCGGGGCCGGGAATTGTGCTGGTCGCCCACCTGAATTCTCCGGGCCTGGTCGCCGGGGCCGTAGCGGTCTGCCTGATTCTGGCGGGCATTTCAAATACCCTGGGATATGCAGCCGGACGGCGGGTGGATGTCGGACGCATGGCCCGGCAGATTCTCGGAATCGTCTATATCGCCCTGCCACTGGCCCTGGTGGTGCTCCTGCGTCACGGCGCTGCGGGCGCGGCATGGGTTTTCTGGCTGCTCTTTCTGGTTTTTGTTGGAGATATCGGCGCTTTTTACGCCGGCGCCTATTTCGGACGCCACGCGCTCTGCCCCAAGGTGAGCCCCAAAAAGACCATCGAGGGAGGGCTGGGGGGGCTGGCCGCCAGCATCCTGGTGGGGGCCGTGTTTAAATCCCTGTTTCTGGCCGAGCTGCCCTGGGGCAGGACCATGGCCCTGATGCTGCTGGTGGGGATCGTGGCGCCCCTGGGCGATCTTTTCGAATCGATGCTCAAGCGCATCGGTGGGATCAAGGATTCGGGGGGCATCCTGCCGGGTCACGGCGGGATGCTCGATCGCATCGATGCCCTGCTTTTCGCCATCCCCGTGGTCTACCTTTTCCGGGTTTCGTTTTTTTGACCTCTTCCGAGCCATGCCCAGACGACGCCTCTCGATACTCGGTTCCACCGGTTCCATCGGCACCAGCACCCTGGATGTGGTGGCCCGCTTTCCGGAACGCTTCACGGTGAAGGCCCTGACGGGGGCCCGCAACGTCGAGCGGCTGGCCGAGCAGGTGGCCGCCTTTCGACCCGAACTGGCCGTGGTGCTGGACGCCCATGGGGCCGAGGCGCTCAGGCGGCGCTTGCCTGGGGATCTGGAGGTCTCCATCGCCTACGGACCCGAGGGCTACCGCGCCGCCGCGGCCGAGATCCAGGCCGACATGGTGGTGGCGGCCATGGTGGGGGCGGCCGGGTTGCTGCCGACCCTGGCGGCCATCGAGGCCGGCCGGGACGTGGCCCTGGCCAACAAGGAAACGCTGGTGATGGCCGGGGACTGGGTCATGGCGCGCGCCAGGGCCGGAGCGGTCCGGATTTTGCCGGTGGACAGCGAACACAGCGCTATTTTTCAGTGCCTGGAAGGGAACCGGTCCTCGGATCTGGAGCGTATCTTGTTGACCGCCTCCGGTGGTCCGTTCCGTACCTGGCCGGCAGAGCGATTCGCCTCCATCGACCCGCAGCAGGCCCTGCGCCACCCCAATTGGCAGATGGGCGCCAAGATCACCATCGATTCGGCCACCCTGATGAACAAAGGGCTGGAAGTCATCGAAGCCAGCCATCTGTTTCGGGTGCCGGCCGAGCGGATCGAAGTACTCGTTCATCCCCAGAGCATCATCCATTCGATGGTGGCCTTCCGGGACGGATCGGTGCTGGCCCAGCTCGGGATTCCGGACATGCGCACGGCCATCGCCTATGCGCTCTCCTATCCCGAGCGCCTGCCGCTGGCCCAGCCCCTGCCGGACTGGGTCGGCGTCGGGGCGCTGACGTTCGAGGCGCCGGATCTGGAACGCTTTCCATGTCTTTCATTGGCGTTCCAGGCCGCACGGGCCGGCGCCACGCTGCCGGCGGTCCTCAACGCGGCCAACGAGGTGGCGGTCGAGGCATTTCTGGAACGGCGCATCGGTTTTACCGCGATCGCCGGTTGCGTGGCCGGGGCGCTGGAGGCCCACCGCCCGGGCGCAGGCGATGATTTAGACGAGATACTGGCGGCCGACGGCTGGGCACGTCGCTGGACCGCCGAACATATTGGAAAGTTGTCATGAGCGTGAGCATGCTGGCATTCGTGGTGGTTCTGGGGGTGCTGATCTTCTTCCACGAACTGGGGCATTTCCTGGTGGCACGGCTTTTCGGGGTCGGGGTGGAAAAATTTTCCCTCGGCTTCGGACCGCGTCTGGTGGGCCGGCAGGTGGGACGCACCGACTATCGCATTTCGGCCATTCCCCTGGGCGGGTATGTCAAAATGGTGGGCGAGGAGCCCGACAGCCAGATCGATGCGGCTGATATTCCCCTGTCCTTCACCCACAAGCCGGTGTCCCAGCGCATGGCCATCGTGGCCGCCGGACCGGTATTCAACCTCCTGCTGGCGGTGGCGATTTTTTATCTGGTTTTCCAGATCGCCGGACTGACGGTCCTGCTGCCCACGGTGGGGCAGGTGACGGTCGAATCTCCGGCGGCCCGGGCCGGTTTGCGCCAGGGCGACCGCATCGTGGGCATCGACCAAGCGCCGGTGGCCGATTGGGATCAGATGGCGCGCCTGATCGGCGCCAGCCAGGGACGCTCGCTTCAGGTGGCCTACCAGCGCGAAGGGGAGATCGGAACGGTGGAGATTGTGCCCGAGGTGCGCCGGACCCCCAACCTGTTTGGCGAACCCCAGGATCGTTACGTCATCGGAATCACCGCGTCGGGGGAAATCGAAACCCGCCGCATCGGCCCCCTGGGCGCCGCCGGGGCGGCCTTTCGACAGACCTACGCCATCGTCAAATTGACCGTCATCAGCGTGGCCAAGATCATCACCGGAACCCTGTCGGCCAAGACCCTGGGGGGACCGATCATGATCGCCGAGATGGCCGGCCAGCAGGCCCGTGAAGGTCTGGTCAACCTGATGTTCTTTACCGCCCTGATCAGCATCAACCTGGCCATTCTCAACATCCTGCCCATTCCGGTCCTCGACGGCGGGCACCTGCTCTTTTTCGCCATCGAGGCCCTGCGCGGGCGGCCGGTGAGCATCCGCGTGCGCGAGGTGGCCCAGCAGGCCGGGATGTTCCTGCTCATGCTGCTCATGGTGCTGGTGTTCTACAACGACATCGTGCGGATTCTGGCCAGTTGAGCGAGGCGAGGGGGTGGATGCCGCGTCCCGAACCGGCCCATCGTGCGGATCGATCCCCGAGGTCCGTCAAGGTCCCGCACCGGCGCTGCCCGGAGGGACTTTTTTCCGTTTGGCGGTTTTTTGCCCTGCCGGTGTTTCCGGACTTCAGATCCCTCGTCGTCCCTCCTCGGGATGACACGGGAGGGGGAGCCGCCTACTCGGGATGACATTTCAGGTTTTAGGTTTCAGCCCTCAGCCCTGTCGGGGGAGCCGCCTCCGCAAGGGATGACGCTCCCTTCCCGTGTCATCCCGAGCTCCTGCGGATGGCTCCGGCACCAACTTTTCAACTGCGGCTTGATCGTCCGGCCGTCGTTGGGCTATAAGCCAGGTTACCGTTTTTCGCGGCGCCGCCTTTTCTCGTTGTCGTGATCGGGTTCTATCGCCGCGTTCATTCCCGCACTCCCGCCATTTGCGGGACAGCCCTCGATCTGGAAGCGCGCCATGCCGCAGCGACTCGAAATTACACTCAAACCGGAGCTGTTCGACGCCGAGGGCGAGGCCCTGCGGCGCAAGGCGGCGGCCTACTTCGGCCTGGCCCTGGACAGCGTGCGCACCGTTCACATACTGACGGTCGATGCCGACCTGAACCCCGAACAACTCGAGCGGATCCGCACCGAGGTCTTTACCAATCCGGTGACCCAGGTGTCGGCCTTCACCCCGCTGGCCGAGCCCTTCGACTGGGTCGTGTGGGTCGGGTACCGGCCGGGGGTCAAGGACAACCCCGGCGCCACGGCGGTCGAGGCCATCGAGGATTGCCTGGATGTTCGCCTGAAACCCCACGAGGCGGTATATACCTCCCGGCGTTACTGCGTGAGCGCCGCCGGGCTGGCGCGTGCCGACCTGGAGCGCATCGCCAACCAGCTTCTGGCCAACGATATCATCCAGCAGTGGCGCGTGTTCAGCCGGCAAGAGTGGGACCCGGGGGTGGGGATCGGGATCATCATTCCCAAAGTCATTCTGGACCACACCCCGACGGTGGCCGTTTTGCCCATCGACAGCGATGACCAGCTGCGGCGGATCAGCGACGCCCGGGGCCTGGCCCTCAACCCCAACGACATCCCCACCATCCGGGCCTATTTCCGCAACCCCGAGGTGATGGCGGCCCGCCGGGCCGTGGGGCTGGGCGATCCGACGGACATTGAGCTGGAATACATCTCCCAGGCCCGCAGCGACCATTGCAACCACAATACGTTTCGCGGTCTTTTCCGCTACCTGGACCTGGAGACGGGGCAGGCCGAAACGGTGGACAACCTCTTCAAGACCTGCATCGAGGCGCCCACCCTGGCCTTGAAGGAGAAGAAGGACTGGGTCGTTTCGGTGCTCTGGGACAATGCCGGGGTGGGGCGCCTGGATGCGGACCATTACTACACCATCACCGGCGAGACCCACAACAGTCCCTCCAATATGGAAGCCTACGGGGGGGCCATCACCGGAATCGTGGGGGTCTACCGCGACCCCTTGGGCACCGGGCTCGGATCGCGTCTGATCATGGGTGCCTACGGCTTTTGCGTGGGGCCTTACGACTATGACGGGGATCTGAAGCCCCGGCTTCACCCGCGGCGCCTGCTCGACGGGGTCATCGAGGGGGTGCGCGACGGGGGCAACAAGAGCGGGGTGCCCACCCCCTTCGGCCAGGTCCTGTTCCACCCGGGGTATCTGGGTAAATGCCTGGTTTTCGTCACCGCCCTGGGGGTCATGCCGGCGGTGGTGGCCGGAGTCCCCTCGGAACACAAGACCACGTCTCCCGGGGATCTGGTGATCATGTGCGGGGGCCGGGTGGGCAAGGACGGGATCCACGGGGTGACGGCCTCTTCGGAGGTGTTTTCCGAGCATACCCCGGCCGGCCACGTGCAGATCGGCGACCCCTACACCCAGAAGAAGATGCACGATTTTCTCCTCGAGGCCCGTGACGCCGGCCTGATCCGTTTTGTCACCGACAACGGGGGCGGGGGGCTTTCCTCCTCGGTGGGCGAATCGGCGCGTTTTGCCAACGGGGCGCTCATCGATCTGGAAAAGGTCCCCTTGAAGTATGCCGGTCTGGACCAGTGGGAGATCTGGGTCAGCGAATCCCAGGAACGGATGACCGTGGCGGTGGCCCCCCAGGATGCCGAACGCTTTCTGGCCCTTTCGCGCCAGCACGCCGTGGAGAGTACGGTCATCGGCCGTTACACCGATACGGGACGCTTGCAGATCCGTTACGCGGGCAAGACCTGCGCCGATGTGGATCTGTCCCTGCTCGAATCCGGGTTTCCCCAGTGGACCTTCGAAGCCCATTGGCAGTCCCCGGCCCTGCGGGGCCTGGCCGAGCCGGTCATCGGCGAGCCCGCCGATTACGACGGTCTGCTGCTGGCCATGCTCGGCCGACCCAACATCTGCGCCAAGAACTGGATCGCGCGCCAGTACGATCACGAGGTCCAGGGGACCAGTGTTCTCAAGCCCCTTGTGGGGGCCGGCCGCGACGTGCCCGGCGATGCCGCCGTGCTGCGGCCGGTGCTGGGCACCCCGGCCGGTCTGGCCTTTGCCCAGGCCCTCCTGCCCCATTATGCGGCCATCGACGCCTATCACATGGTGGCCTGCACCATGGACGAGGCCGTGCGGCGCCTCATCGCCGTGGGTGGAGACCCGCACCACATCGGCGGGGTGGACAATTTCTGCTGGCCCAGCATCCAGTACGAGCCTCAGACGAATCCGGACGGACGATTCAAGGCCGCCCAGCTCGTGCGGGCCTGCTGGGCCCTGCGGGATGTGTGCCTGGCCTATGCCATCCCGCTGCTGTCGGGCAAGGACAGCATGTATGTGGACGGCCACCTGCCCGGACGTTTCGGCGAGCGGCACAAGGTCAGCGCCCTGCCCACCTTGCAGTTTTCCGCCGTGAGCGCCATCGACGACCTGACCCGCTGCACCACCCTGGAGGTCAAGGCTCCCGGAGACGGAGTGTATGTGCTGGGAGAGACGGCCGACGAACTCGGCGGTTCGGAGTACTACGATCTCTTCGGCGATGTCGGTTCCCAGGTACCCCAAACGGCTCCCGAACGGTTCTGGCCGCTTTACCTGGCCCTGGCCCGGGCCATTGCCCAGGGGTGGGTCGCCTCGGCCCACGGGGTCTACCGCGGCGGGCTGGGGGTCCATCTGGCCCTGGTGGCCATGGCCGGCCGTCTCGGGATGGAGATCGATTTGGGGCGGGTGCCGGGGACGGAAGGGATGCGGGCCGACAAGATCCTCTTTTCGGAGTCTGCCGGACGCTTCATCGTCACCGTCGACCCGGCCTGCCAGGGGCGTTTCGAAACACTTTTTCAGGGGATGCCCTGCACCCGGGTCGGAACGGTGAGCGCCGATCCGAACCTTGTGGTGCGGCACGGGGACCGGGCCTTGACGCGGCTTCCGGTAACCCGGCTCCTTGAGGCCTGGAAGAGGCCGTTCGGCCATCTCTAGTCGTAAACGCCAAGTCAACGCCCGCAATCTTTGGACAATTGAAAATGACGCCCATGACACCCATCGACGCCCTGGTACTGACCGGATACGGCCTGAACTGCGATCATGAAACGGCCCACACCCTGAATCTGGCCGGGGCTCGGGCCCACCGGGTCCACATCAATGCCCTCATCGATGGAAGCGTGACCCTGGAACGATTCCAGATCCTGGTGTTCGGCGGCGGGTTCAGCTGGGGCGACGATCACGGTGCCGGGGTGGTCCAGGCCGTGCGCATGAAGAACCGGATCGGGGACCAGATTCTCTCCTTTGTGGACCGCGGCAATCTGGTGTTGGGGATCTGTAACGGCTTCCAGGTCCTGGTCAATCTGGGTCTTCTTCCGGGCCTGGACGGCGACTACACCGCCCGATGCGTCGCCCTGACCGACAACGACTGCGGCAGCTTTCGCAACGACTGGGTGCATCTGAAGGTGGAACTGGACAGCCCCTGCATTTTCACCCGCGGCCTGTCCCGGATCGAACTGCCCATCCGCCACGGGGAGGGGAAACTGGTCGCCTCCCGCGAAATCCTCCAACGCCTCCAGGCCGGCGGACAGGTGGTGTTGCGGTATGCCGACGCCCAGGGCCGGCGGGCGGGCGGGGCTTTTCCCGCCAATCCCAACGGATCTCTGGACGATATTGCCGGGATCTGCGATCCCACGGGACGAATTTTCGGTCTCATGCCCCATCCGGAAGGCTACCACCACTGGACCCACCATCCGGACTGGCCCCGGATCAAGGACCAGTGCCGGCGCAGCGGAACGCCGCTGCCCGAGGGAGCGACCCCGGGCCTGGAGATTTTTCGCAGTGCCGTGGCGTATCTTCAGGCGGCGTAGGCTCTATAAAAGAGACTCGGTCTCTTCCGGCCGTATCGTTCCGATGAACATGGATTCCTGATCCAGTCAGGAATGACGGAAAGAGGGTCGGGAGGACGGAAAGAGGGTCGGAATGACGGAAAGAGGGTGAAATGGTGGAAAGGCGGTCGGATCCGGGATCTTCCGGCGCCGTCAGCCCGGATCCCGAAGCGCACGATTCATGCTCTGATGCCTTCGTAAAAAATCCGAATTGTCATCCCGAGCGCAGCGAGGGATCTCTTCGTAAAACGAAATGTATAATAATAGCAGATGGTTGAGATTCCTCGTCGCAAGCCCCTCGGAATGACAACGGTTGTTTCTCGGCTTTTTTACGACGTTATCACGGTTGGGGGAACAAATTGAACCGTTTTTTCGTATTGAACATTTTTGACGGATTTAACATCTTCGATCCGGTGCTGAATGTCAATAAAAATGAAACCGTGACCGGTCAACTCCAAAAAAGAGCCGGAAGATCTCCCCCCTTTGACAAAGGGGGGCCGGGGGGGATTTCGAAAAGGGGGGCCGGGGGGGATTTTACCATTGTCATTCCGAGGAGCCTGCGACGAGGAATCTCAAGCATCCGCTATTATGATACATTTCGTTTTATAAAGAGATCCCTCGCTGCGCTCGGGATGACAATTCGGATTTTTTACGCATCATCATTGCGGATCCGGCGTCAAGCAATAGTTGCCCGCCAGAAAACAGACCGCCATCTGCTCCACCAGGGCCTCGCTGTGCATCAGCATGTCCATCTGGCGGGTGTAGATCAGCAGACGGCCCAGTTGATCGAGCTTTTCCAGCAGCACCGCGGTCTCCTGTTTGGCCAGACGCGCCACCACCCGGTCGCCGGTGGTGTCCACCAGAAAATCCAGAGCCGCCAGCACCCGCTCGATGACCCGCACCCGGCGGTTGCGGCGGGTGTCGTCGGCCGCCCCCCCCTTGAACTCGAAATTGATGTAGTTCTTGGCCGTGGTCTTGCCGCAGTAGCTGTCCAGGATGCTGTAGTGGTAGCCCACCCGGGAGCTGAAATTCATGTAGACATCGCTGACGATGGCATAGCTGCGGTCGCCGAAGCGCCCTCCCTCGAGCTGGGGGCTGTCGAGGATCTGGCGGCTCATCACGCTCATGAAGCCGCCCAGGTTCACCGGCCGCGGTTCCCGGACCCGCAGCCCCTCGTGGAGCATCCCCCGGAGCAGTGCCCCGAAGGGGGCCGAAATCACCGCTTCGGGCCGCACCGTGGCCACGGCGGTGGCGTCCACGCTCAGCCCGCCGCCCAGGTCGATGAGAAACAGGTCGATGGGAATCGGCGCGGCCAGGCGCACCGAGAGCTGCCCGCGCTCGGTGACCAGGTCTCCCAACTGAAAGATCTCGCCGTAGGATTTTTCGTGGATGTATCGCATGATGTCATGGACCGTGCGGCAGTTGTCCGGCGTGAAACGCCCCGACTTGGGATCCACCAGGTGCAGCGGCACGATCAGATCCGCCCGCCGCCGCAGGGCCTGGTATTCCGGGGTGCCGCGCAGCGGGGCGCTCCGGGACGGATCGACCGCCGCGAGCAGGACGTCCACCCGGCCGGCGTAGATCCGGCCGTTGTCGGCGTCCACCGTCACCACCTGGCCGGGAGTCAAAAGTCGGGTGACCTCCCTGAGATTCAAGATGGTGGGCACCATGTACTCGCGGGCCAGGGAGGCCATGTGGCCGGCCAGGTTTCCCGCGTCGGCCAGGATGGCCCGGGCCCGATCCATGACCATCACCAACTGGGGCGAGCTGTGGGCCGAAACCAGGACCGCCCCGTCCGGAAAGGCGAGCAGATCCTTTTCGGTGCGCACCACGAATACCGGGCCGGCCCCGGCCCCGGGGCAGGCCACCTCTCCACCCTCCATCAGCACCGGATATCCGGCCACCGGGGGCCGGAACCGCTCCCGCCCGGGCCCCCCGTTGGCCTCGACGCGCAGGGGCCGAGCCTGGAGAATCACCAGACGCCCGTCGTCGGCCAGGGCCCATTCCACGTCCTGGGGCGCGCCGAAATGGGCCTCCAACTGCAATCCCTGGCGGGCCAGGCGCCTGGCCGCTTCCTCGCTGAGGCAGGCCTGGACGCTGCGGTCCGGGGCCACCGGAGTCTCGATCACGTCTCCGTCCGGGCGGGCCGAAAGCTGAACCGGCTTGGCCGCCACGGTCCATTGGACCAGGGCCAGATCCGGCCCTTTCTCGAAAATGTAGGCATCCGGCGGCACCACCCCGTCCACGGCATAGGGTCCCAGCCCCCAGACCGCCTTGATGATGATCCGCTCCTGGAAAGCCTCCACCGGGTCCCGGGTGTACATCACCCCGCTGGCCCGGGCGCCGATCATCTCCTGGCAGGCCACCGCCATGGCCGCGGCCTGGAAGGGAAACCCCATGTGCAGGCGGTAGGCGATGGCCCGGGACGAAAAGAGGCTGGCCAAAATCTGCCGGTAGGCCTCGAGAAGATCGCGGGCCGGGACATTGAGCCGGGTCAGGTACTGGCCGGCGAAGGAAAGAGAGGCGTCCTCCCCGATGGCCGAGGAGCGCACCGACAGGTAAGTGGGCGGGGCGGAACGTTTTTGTTCAAGTTCGGCGAAGGCGGTCTGAATCGCCGCGGCCAGATCCGCAGGCACCTCGGCGGCCATGATCTGGCGCTGGATCTCGTCGGCCACCTGAACGATGGTTTCGGTTTCGTAGATGTCGAGCTTCTGCTTGTGACGATCGATGATGGGGGCCAGCCGGTTGTGGGCGATAAAGGCCTCGAAGGCGGTGGTGGTGATGGCGAATCCGTCCGGCGTCTCCAGGGCCAGACCGTTGCGCACCTCGCAGATGTTGGCGTTCTTGGGCCCCACCGAAGCGGCCATCTCGCGGCCGATCCGGTCGTAGTCCAGAACCAGTTGGGGCACCCGGGCCGCCTGGGCGTCACCCTGGTCGCGCTGGATGGCCTCCTGGATCCGTCCCAGCACCCCTCCCAGGGTTGCCTGGGGCCGGTCGGACATGGCCTCGAAACACTGGATCATGCGCCCGGCGTGGAAGATGGCCCGCATGGACACGGCTTCGATGTAGCCGCTGCCGAAAACCATCTGACCGCGCAGTTTGGTTTCGATATCCGCGATGATCTTGAGCAGTTCGGTGTTGGATTCCAGCAGGATCTTGAAGTTGGCGTACTTGGCGCGAAAGGCCGCCATGAGCCGTTCGCGCCGTTGTGAGGCCGAGGAACGGGGTCTTTGGAACCACTTCCACCATGCACGTGCCATGATCCGTTGTCCTGTGTCGGTCGCCGCCGTCGTGAAATCCGAGCGGGCGGCCCGCAATTGGCGTCTATCCCCGGGGGAGGATCACGTAACGGGTTGCCGGTCCGCGGCCCTCCCGCCGCAGGACCCCCTTTTGGACCAGATCGGACAGGTCGTACACCGCCGTGCGCCGCGGCACATCGCCGGCCAGATGCTGGTACCGGGCCCGGGTGATCTCCCCGGCTTCCTGAATCGCCGGCCAGACCCGCGACTGCCGGGGGTTGAAATCCGCCGCCGGTGAGGCGGCACGCGGCTGGACAGCCCGCCGCACCGGCGCCGCGGGCCCTGCCGGGGACGGCGGCGGGCAACCCGCGGGGTACGGATCATCGCCTTCAAGATAGATGTCCTCGGCCTGGATCACGCTGGTTTCGGCCATCACCGCCGCGCGCAGCATGCAGTGTTTGAGTTCCCGCACATTGCCGGGCCAGTCGTGGCGGCGCAGCTTGGCCAGGGCCCCGCGGCTCAGGGTCAGCCCGTCAATGCCGCGCGCCTGGGCCGCCTCCTGGAGAAAATGACGCGCCATCAGGGCAATGTCCTCTTTGTGCACCCGCAGCGGCGGGGTCTCGATGGTGATGACCTTGAGCCGGTAATAAAGGTCTTCGCGAAACCGCCCGGCCTCGATGAGGCCTTTGAGATCGGCGTTGGAGGCGGCCACGATGCGCACATCCACCGCGAACTCCCGGTCGCTGCCCAGGGGCACGATGCGCCGCGCGGCCAAGACCCGCAGCAGGGCCTGCTGCACCCGGGGCGAAGCGGCCTGGATCTCGTCGAGAAACAGGGTGCCGCCATCGGCTTCCAGAAAAGCCCCCTTGCGATCGGTGCGGGCCTCGGTAAAGGCGCCCCGGGTATGGCCGAAGAGGGTATCCAGCAGCAGGTTCTCGTCCAGGGCCCCGCAGTTGATGGCCAGAAAGGGCCGTCCGGTCCGCCGGCTGAGCCGGTGGATCGCTTCGGCCGTGAGCTCCTTGCCCGTGCCGGTCTCGCCCAGGACCAGCACATCCACTTCCGCCTCGGCGGCCCTGAGGATCTCCCGTTTGAGCCGATCGAAGAGGAGCCCGCTGCCGAGCATCTGGGGCAAGGGGTCGTCGCTGGAAACCGGGGCCGCCAGGTTCGGGTCCATCTCCCAGGCCACCTCCTTCATGGTGGCGTGGGCGATGGCCTGATCCTTGACCCGGATCTCTTCCACCTGGGCCTTCAAGGTGCCGATCATACGGTTGATGGCGCCCTGGAGGGCTTCGACTTCCAGTCCCCTCACCGGCCGGGTGATGGGCACGAGCTGTCCGGTCTCCTGGATCTTCTGCACTTCCTGTGCCAGCCGCAGAAGCGGTCCGGTGACGGTACGGCCCAGAAAGTAGATCAGCAGGGACACCAGCACGGCCGAGGCCAGGGTGATCAGAAAAAGGGCATCCACCTGCTTGTAGCCGGCCACCAGGGTCAGCCGGCTCACGTCCACGTAGCCCAGGCCGGCGTAGATCAGCGGCGGGTCTTCGGCCCTGGCGTAAAAGCGGACGGGGCTGTAGGCCAGATAGTGCTCTTTCTGGCCCCTGGGCAGATCTCCGGGTTCATCGGGGCGCTTGATCCCGAAATGGCCTTCGCGCACCTCGCGCACCATCTTCCAGAAGTAACCGTAGCGCGCCGCCGGACGGAAGGCTTCGGGCAGCCCCGGCCGCCCCAGGGTCCCCTCGATGCCGCTTCTGGCCTGATAGGTGGACAGAACGGCATCGGTTTTTTCCGGGTCCTCGCTCTGGAAAAGAATCCATCCGTCCAGATCGAACAGGTAACTGTAGCGCACTTCCGGGGTGCGCGGATAGGACCAGATGGGCGACTGGGGGCTGTTGTAGAGCGACAGCAGGTTGCGTACCCGGCTCAAATCCACCGCCAGCAGGACAAACCCGGCCCCGGAAGGCTCGGATGGCCACAAGGGGGTGGCCAGGACCAGGATGTGGGTCAGAATCTTGCGATTGGGGGCTTCCGGGGTGGGAAAGACGTATTGGGCCTCGTTGATGGGCGAAATCCAGACCTCGCCCGGTTCCAGTTCCCCGAAGCGGTCCATGAGGAGAAAGGGATCGGGCCTCAATTGCGCAAGGGCCTGGGAAGACACCTGCACGACCTCGCCCTTTTCCGCCACCCAGAACCGGTGATCGTTTCCGGATTGCGCGATAAAACCGATTGCGCGATATTCGTCGCCATCAATTCGCGCCATTCGGCCCAGCATTTCGCCGAATCGCGCCAGATTTTCCGGATTATGCGCAAAGTAAAGCAGATCATGGCGGTATCGAGCCAAAGTGAGTTCCACGTCGCGGGCCATGGCGCGGGTCTGGAGCTTCACTGAACGCTCCAGGGCCGTGCCGATGAACTGCTGTGACACCCGGTGGGTGATATACCCGGTGATGAGGATGATGGCCAGCACCGGGGGGATCCCCCAGATGGCCAGGCGTGCTCTCAAACTCTTCGTATCAAAGTCTTTTTTGAAAGTCACCCTGTCCCACAGGCGCTGGTAAAGCTCCAGAATGGACATGGCTGGGGTCTCCTCGGAAACGGGGTTGCAGGCCAATCGGCGTCCTTCTTCCTTGTCACACCCGGGCCCGTCCGGGCAAGACCAAATCGTGCAAAAGCCGGGATGGCACCTTTCTTGCAGAAGTGCAGCGCAGGCATGGACTTCGGATTCCCGGAAACGAGGCGCCCGTTTCCGGCAGCCTGACCCGATGACGGCTCATTGAAGATCCTGAACATTTTTGAAGGGAGAAACGACGACCATGAAAAAAAGATGCAGACCAATCGCGGCGGTTCTGATCCTGGCTTTTCTGCTCCTGCCGGGGTTGACCTGGGCGGCGGGGGGCGGCGAGGTGGCCGAGCTGGTGGTGGTGGCCGACATCCGCATCGTGGACAACCCCATCCTGCGTTATTTCGCCGACCTGTACAATTTCAACGTGACCCTCTTCGCGGTCTGGGCGGTGGTGCTCACGGCGGCCTACGGGGCCTTTCTCGGCTTTCTCATGGACGCCATCATGAAGCGCACCGGGCTGGACCTTTCCAAACGGACCATCGTCGAGCACTGACGGCCAACGTCTCAACCCACAAGGAGCGAACATGGATACCGCAAGCTGGCTCTACATGTACATGCCCATCGCCGGCGTCTACATCTTCTGGCCCGGCCTGGTGCTGATCGGTTTTTCGGTGGGGGTCATCGGCGGCTTTTTCGGCATGGGCGGTGCCTGGATGGTCACCCCGGGGCTCAATATCCTCGGTTTTCCCATGGCCTTTGCCATCGGCACGGACATCGCCCACATCGCGGGCAAATCGATGGTCTCCACCATGCGCCACAGCAAGTTCGGCAACGTGGACTACAAGCTGGGATTCGTGATGCTGGTGGGCACGATGATCGGGATCGAGTGCGGGGCCCAGCTCATCATGTACCTGGAACGCCTGGGCAATGTCGGCTCGGTGGTGCGCTGGGTCTACGTCGGCTTTCTGGCGTTCATCTCGTGGATGGTCTTCTACGACTACTACAAGGCCGTCTCCAAGAAGAAGGCCGGCGTGGTGGACGGCGAGCACGGCACCGAGGGGATCACCTGGTACAAGACCCTGCACAAGATCAAAATCCCGCCCATGATGCACTTCAAGAACGCCGGTTTCGTCTGTTCGGCCTGGCTGCCCATCATCGTCAGCTTCGTCACCGGGGTGCTGGCCGGCTTTCTGGGCATCGGCGGCGGGCTGCTGCGCATGCCGGCCCTGGTCTATCTCATCGGCTGTCCGACCCATATCGCGGTGGGCACCGACCTGTTCGAGGTCATGATCTCGGGTCTTTACGGCGCCTTTACCTACTCGCTCAAGGGGCGCATCGAACTGGTGGCGGTTTTCGTGATGCTCACCGGAGCGGCCATCGGGGCCCAGATCGGCACCGTGGCCACCAAGTACGCCAAGGGCTACGGGATCCGCATCGCCTTCGGCATCGCCGTGGTCTGCTGCATGATCTCCATCATCCTCAAGCAGTTCGGCTATTCGGTCTCGGCGGCGGTTCTCATCCTGGGGACCATCTCGCTGATCTGTATCTACATCATCAAGATCATGTTCGTCGGCGCGGCCCAGGAACTGCGGGACAAGAAGATGCGCGAACAGGCCGGCGCCTGATGACGTTCTGCGAAGAACCGGGAAGGAGTGAACCAGCCATGAAAATCCGATGTATCTCCCCGTTTTTGGCCATGCTGATGGTGTTGTGCCTGGCCGCCGCGGCCCCGGCGGCCGAAGTCAGCCAGGGAAAGACCCTGCAATTCGACGCGGCCGCCAAGCGCATCCAGATCGAAGAGTACGATATCAACTTCACCCCGGACCATCCCTACGGGCAGCCCACCGGAATCGTGAGCGAATACGATCTGACGGGGGCCAAGATCGGCCTGGGCCCGGAACCGGGCGATGTGGTGCGCATCGCCTATCGCATCGACGGCGAACGCAAGCTGGCCCTGAAGGTCATGAACGTCACCAAGCAGGACCTGCGCAGCAAGTGAGCCTTGGACATCCACTGGCCGCCGGCGGATTACGGGTGCGGACGCCCGGGCCGCCGGCGGCAATCGGAGCCCCGATCATGATCGGCATGAACCTGAAGCAAAAACTGGTGGTGGTGACCATGGACCTGCTCCTGCTCCTGGAGCTGGGCTACAGCGTCTACCGCGGCCAGCAGCCCGGCGCGGACCTGACCATGGTCTTTCTGCAGTACTTCGTCCCCTCGGTGATCGTCACCGTGATGGTAGCGCGCTACTTCATCCGCCGCTGGCAAGAGGACCCGCCCGCCACGGCGGCGGCCGCGGGCCCTTCCCAGTCCTGCCTGACCCGGGGGTGAGCCCATGGGCGCCTGGCGCACGCGAACCACCCTGGCCGCCCTCATCGTCCTGGCGCTGGCCATGGGGGACATCCTCATCGACGCGGTTTTCGAAGGCCGCGGCCACGTGTTCAAGGTGGCGGCCGGCCACACCGAGCGCATCAGCGGCAAGCTGATGGGCAACCTCAAACCCCATCCGGGCCAGGGGTCGCTCCTGGGCAGCCGAATCGAGGATCCGGCCCTGCTGGACAGCATTCTGGCCGGCGAACCCGCCTACCCGTCCTTCCAACTGCGTTTTCTGGAGCTCAGCGGGCGGCTCTGGCGCGCCGAGCTGACCGCCGACGGCGGCAGTCCCCCCGGGGACTATCCCGTCCGCGTCTACCAGCGCGGGGTTGGCCCCGATCCGGACATACCGCCTTTAACGGTAAGGGTCTTTGCCGACGCGGCGGCCCTGCGCGCCAGCCAGGCCTCCTTTTTCCGGCGCCTCCTGGGCGTTGCGCCGGGAACCGCGGCCGGCGTGCTCCTGCCGGTGGTGCTCTTTCTCTTCTACGGCATCTGGCGCGCGGCCGACGGGGACCTGGAAGGGCTCCAGGCCCAGGGGTACGGCCCCATCTACAAGATGGCCCATCGCAAGACCGTCTGGGAGATCAGCTATGGCCTGGGCACCGCCCACGGCCTGCGCAGGGGGGATCGCCTGGATCTGGTGGATGGCCGCCGGCGCCCCACCGGCTACGCGTTCGAGGCCGGATCGGTGGGCGCCGAGTCGGGCGAGGCGCTTCTGGATGCCGCCGTGCCCCTCAAGCCCGGATGGATGGTGGCGCGGCGGCAGCCGGACGCGGCCGCCGCCGGCACGGAGGCGGACAAGGATCAGCCCTCGATCTGACAGGCGCTCAACAGGCGCGTGACCTCGGCGAACACGTCGGTCAGCCGCAGGATTCCCACCACTTCGTCGTTTTCGGTGACCAGCAGGCTCTGATGGCGCCCCATGAGGAGCTGGTGGATGGCCTCGTCCAGGGTGGCGTTGGCTTCCACGTACTCCCCTTCCTGGGGCGTGTACATGAATTCCCTGACCCGTCGGTCGGCCCCTTTCTGGCAGATGTCGTTGAGCGGCATGTCCCAGAGGTGGTAGGTCCCGAGCATGGATTTGAGAAACTTGCGGGTAAAGCCCAGGTGGGCCATCCCCTCGGGGTTGCCGATCTCCTTGTACTTGGGCTCCAGGGCCCGCAACACGTCCAACTGGCTGAGCTTGCCCACCACCCGGGACTGGTCGTCGGTGACCATCACGGCCCGGTGCCGGTAGCGGGACCCGTCGAACTGGGCCTGGGCCTGTTCCAGGGCCCGGACCGCCTCCATCAGGGTGGCCGTCTCGGGCACCCGCGCGTATTCGGAAAGGGGCACCATCAGCTCTTTGACGCTTCGATTCTTCATCGTTGGCCTTTCACGGTGAGGTTAAAGCGGTTTCGATCCGTCCTGCCAGCGGGCGCCCGCGGCGCAATAGAACGAAACAACGCCGCGGGCCCATCCGGGTTCAGGGTTTCTTTTCGTCTTTTTCCTGCTCGAAGACCTTGCTCGGGTAGCGGATCAGCTCCTTGATGCGGGCCTTGCGGATCTTTTCTTCATGGGTGTTCTTCTTTTCGAAGGCCTCGCCGATCTTGATCATCAGATCCTCGAGCTTCACCGGCTTGAGCAGGTAGTCGAAGGCGCCCAGCTTCATCCCCTCGATGCTGGTCTCCACCGAGGCGTGGCCGGTGAGCAGGATGACCTCCGCCAGGGGCTGCTGCCGTTTGATTTCCCGCAGGGTTTGAATCCCGTCCATCCCGCCGGGCATGCGGATGTCGAGAATCACCACGTCAAAGAGCCGTTCCTTCATCAACTCCAGGGCCCGCTCGCCGCTGGTGACCCCCACCGAATCGATGTTGCGCTTCTGCATGCGCTTGACGGTGGTTTCGGTGAAATCCGCCTCGTCGTCCACCACCAGGATGCTGAAATGATCCATGGGACCTCCTTGTTCGCCCTCCGGCGAATCCGCTCGTCTCTAAGATGAAGCCCAACCGCGCCCCCCACGGGCCCGGTGCCGGTCAACCGCCGAAGCTCATGAAGCGCCAGTAACCGAAAATGGTCCAGAACCAGAGCACCAGCCAGCCGAGAATCGTCACGGGAATCCCGTACTTGACAAAATCCATGACGTCAAGGAGCCGTTCGCCGGTTTCCGGATCGCGGCCCATGCCAAAGCAGATGGCGTTGTTGGGGGTGCCCACCACCAGAAAGTTGGCGAAGGACGAGGAGAAGGAGGTGATCAGCCCCACCTTCCAGACGCTCACGTTGGCGATGGTGGCCATGGGCAGGACGATGGGCCCCAGGGCCGCCACGGTGGCCCCGTCGCTCATGAAGTTGGTCATGGTGCCGGTGAGGATGCTCACCCCCACCACCAGGCCGTCGCCGTGGGTCATGAACTCGGGCAGGGAATTGACGAAGGCCGAGGCCAGCCACAGGGCCCCGCCGGTGAACTTGAGGGCCACGCCCATGGCGCAGGCCGCGGCATAGAGGCCCACCACGTCAAAGGCCACGCCTTCCTGGATGTCTTCCCAGGAGATGATGCGGCACAGGAACATGGCCATGACCGCATAGAGGGTGGGGCCGCCCAGACCGGCGTGTTCGCCGATCACGACCCACGCGACCACCAGCAGCGTCAGAATGACGGCCATGAGGGCTTCCTTGCCCCCGAACTTGGGCATCCGGGCCACCTCGGCTTTGACGATCTCGCTGGGATTCATCTCCTTGACGAGAAACTTGGGCTTGCAGCGGATGTACATGTAGATGCCGATGGCCAGGGACATGACCGGCACGAAGGGCATGCCCAGCTTCATCCACTGCAGAAAGGAGATGGGCGCGCCGTACTGCATCAGGTAGCTGACCATGATGGCGTTGCGCCCCCCGGCCGCCGGGGACCCCGGACCGCCGTGGTTGGCGGCGAAGGTCAGCCCCAGGAGCAGGAAGATGGCCAGGGCCCGGTCCTTCTTGACCCCGTACATCTTGCAGGTCACCTTGTAGACCCCCATGAGCACCGGGATCAGCAGGGCCACCAGGGCGTGCTCGGACAAAAAGGCGGCCGAAAACGAGAGCATGGGCAGAAAGACGAGGGCAAAGGCCTTGGTGCTCTTGATGCGGCTGAGCAGGATCAGCCCGATGCGCTTGTCCAGGCCGGTCTTGGCCACCCCCACGGCCACGGCCAGAATCCCGAAGATGAAAAAGACCGCATCGGTCATGTAGGCCCGGGAGATGTCGTTGAGGGGCAGCACGGCGAAAAGGTAGAGCACGACCCCCACCATGATGTCGGTGGCCCCCAGGGGCAACGATTCGGTACCCCACAGAAAGGCCGCCAGAAAGAGCAGGGCGATGGTGATCTTGGCCAGGCGGGCCACTTCCTCGGCGGTCAGCAGCGGTTTGGGCGCGCCGTGTCCCCCGGCGTCTTCCGCCCCGGCCGGGTGGTGGTCCCCAGCGGCCTTGAACGCCTCGGGGCGCAGGCGCTTGTTGACCGTGTCGACGATGGTGTTGCAGTCGCTGGGCATCTGGTACCCGGAGGGCTTTTCCTGGGACACCATCTCGAGCATGCTGGCCGGGGGGGGCATGATCACGGCGACGGCAAACAGGGCAAAGGCGATGAGCAGCAGGACCGGCTTGTAGCCGGGCATGCTTTTCCAGGTCCAGGATTGATCCAGACCGGGGCTGGCGGCTGGGGCGTGGTGGGCCATGTATCCTCCTTGGAAATCAGTTGGGAATAAACGTTGCCGAATTCGCGGACGCGGCTTGCCTCCCGCGTCTTACATGTCCGACAGGATCTTTCGGGGCGACTGACTGAAGCGCCGGGTCTGGGCCACCCGGATCTTCTCCTCCAGGTTCTGGCGCTTGGCAAAGGCCTCTTCGGCCTTGCGCAGCAGTTCGTCGATGTCGGTGGGCTTCATCAGATAGTCGGTGGCCCCGGACTTGAGCCCGTCGATGGCCGATTCGACCGTCGCATGGCCGGTGAGCATGATGACCTCCACCATGGGGTACTGGCGCTTGATCTCCCGCAGCACTTCATTGCCGTCCATTCCGGGCATCTTGACGTCCAGAATGACCACATGGACGGCCTGGGTGCGCAGGATGTCCAGGGCATCGGCCCCGCTTTTGGCGGTCAACGGGTCATATCCCCTGCGCTCCAGCAGCTTGGCGGTGGTCTGCAAGAATCGCTCCTCGTCGTCTACGAGCAACAGCCTCATTTTTTCCATGGTTCCTCTCCCTGTCGGTTGAAAGACAACACCCCGTACTGTCGAAAAGCTTCCCGGGGGCCGGCGGATCCGGCCCCCTCAGTCGGCCGATGGCAGGCGGATCCAGAACACGGTACCTTCGCCCGGATCGCTGTGCACCCCCATGCGGCCGCCCATGTGGGCCACGATGCCGTAACAGACCGAAAGCCCCAGACCGGTTCCCTTGCCCACCGGTTTGGTGGAAAAGAAGGGCGAAAAGACCCGCTCGAGGTGCTCGGGGCGGATCCCGCACCCGTTGTCGGTGACCCGGATCTCCAGGAAGCGGTCGTCGGCCCGGGCCGCGTCCACCTCGATGCGCCCACCGGAACTGCCGAAACGCTCGGCCACGGCATCGACGGCGTTGTTGAGCAGGTTGAGCATCACCTGCTGAAGCTGGGCCGGATCGCCGTAAACCTGAAGATCCTCCGGTTCGAGGCGCGAGGTGATCCGGGTCCCCTGGACCGCCGCCTTGCCGGCCACCATGGCGATCATTTCATCGATGAAGGATTTGAGGGGCACCTGCTCGGAGCGCGGCGGATCCTGGCGGCCGAACTTCAGGATGGCCTGGGTGATCCGGGCGCAGCGGGAAATCTGCACGTCGATCTGGGCCAGGGAGTCCTCCAGGTCCGCCACGTCCTGGGCGGGCATGGCATCCCGGGCGGCCTTGAGGTCCTGGAAAATCGCCCGGATCAGGGCCTGCTCGCCCTTGATGATCTGCAGCGGGTTGTTGATTTCGTGGGCGAAACCGGCGGCCATCTCCCCCAGTTCGGCCAGGCGCGAAGCGCCGATGAGCTGCTGGCTGAGATTCTCCTTTTCGGCGTCGGTCTGCTCGATTCGCCGGATGATGCGGCCGGTCAGGTACAGGGCCGAAAAGAGAATCAGCGCGCCGCCCAGAACCGAGATGACCACCGTGATCAGGATGGTGGAGCGCAGCAGGTGAAACACGTCCCCGGTCTCCTGGCGCACCACCAGGAGCCAGGACTTGTCCTTGAGCCAGGCCGTGGCATAGAGGAAATCGACCCCGCGCGCATCGGGATGGATGAAGGTGGTGGTGCCGCTCAGGGAAGGGGGCAGGTCGCCCATGGCCAGGGCCGGCGCCATCAGCGCCCCTCCCGAGCGCCGCTCGGTCTGCAGGATCCCGTCGCGGTTGACGATGAAGGCTTCTCCGGTGGCGCCGATCTGGATCCCCTGCACCAGGGTGCTGAAGGTCTTGGGATCCACCGTGGCGCGCAGAATCCACTTTCCGGAAGGGGTGGCCACCGCCACGGCGATGACGAAGTGGGGCACCTGGCGAAAACCGAGAAACACGTCGCTGATGTAGTAGCCGTGCTTGACCACTTCCCGGAACCACTCGGTCTCGGCGTAGTTGATGCCGGTCAGGGCGTAGGGACCGTGGTAGGCCAGGTGGACCCCGGAGACGTCGAACACCCCCAGATCCACGAAGGCCCGGGTGTCCCTTTGCATGTTGCGGAAGACCTCCTCCAGGCGCTCGGGTTGCTGGATCTCGTCGAAGGAGTAGGTCCGCCCGGCGAAGACCAGGTCCTGGCGGCGTTCGTTGAGAAAGGATTCGATCAGATGGCGGTGGTCGGCGACCACCAGCTTGAGGCTGTCGACGGCCGCGGTTTCGATGGCCGTCTTGAAGTAGTAGAAGCCGACGGCCAGAATCAGCAGGAAGGGGATCAGCGGCACGCAGATCATGCTGACCAGGATCAGGTTCTTGATGGTGCGATAACGGCGTTTGGGAGAATCGTTGGGGCTCATGAGAACCTTCATCGGCGACGGGGCGCCGGCAGGCTTTTCGCATCGGCGCGTTTCAAGCGTCCGCAGTCCTTCGCAACCGCTCCAGCCTGGCGGTGAGATCCTCGAAGTCGGCCGGCTTGAGAAAATAGTCCAGGGCCCCCAGCCGCACCCCTTCCATGGCCGTTTGGGTGGTGCCGTGGCCGGTAAGCAGGATCACCTCCACCCGCGGATGGGCCTGCTTGATCCGGCGCAGGGTTTCGATCCCGTCCATCCCCGGCATGCGGATGTCCAGGATCACCACGTCCACCGCCTCCCGGGAGAGGATTTCGAGGCACTCCCGGCCGCTGAAGGCCGTCATCACGTGCTCGCCTCTTTCCGCCAGGCGCAACGAGAGCATCTCGACGAAATCCCTTTCGTCATCCACCAGGAGGATGCGAATCGGCAGGGCGCTCAAGGCCTGGCCTCCTGCCCGCAGACCGGTGCCCCGGGTCCGCGGGCGGCCCCAGGATCGCCGCAGCGGTGGGGGACGGCCACCGTCATGGTGGTTCCCCGGCCCACCTGGCTGCGGACCGTGATGGTCCCGCCCATCCTGTCGACGATCTGGCGGGTCACGAAAAGCCCCAGACCGGTCCCCTCTCCGGGAGGCTGGTCGGAAAAAAAAGGTTCGAAGATCCGCTCCAGGTTTTCCCCGGGGATCCCTTTACCGCTGTCCGCTACGGAAAACCGCAATCGGCCGTCCCCCGCCTCGATGCCCACGACGATGCGCCCTCCCCTTTGCGTGGCATGAATGGCGTTCACCAGAAGATTGATCAGGACCTGGCGCAGGCGGTCGGCTTCGATCCAGACCGCCGCCATCGGGGGCGACTGCCGCGCGACGGCAATCCCCTTGTCCTCGGCCTCCGCACGGACCAGCGCCAGGGTCTCGTCCACCAGCTCGTCCGGGCGCACCCGCGCCAGGCCCGGTGAATCGGGCCGCACCCCGCCCAGCAGCTGGTGGGTGATGGTCCGGGCCCGGGCGACCCCGGTGGCGATCTTGCCCACGGCGTTGACCATCCCTTCCCTGTAGGGGACATCCTCTAATTCCGGCTTCTGCAGCAGGGTGCCCAGATAGCCGGCGGCCTCGTTGATGATGGCCAAAGGATTGTTGATCTCATGGGCCACCCCGGCCGCCAGGGTCCCCAGGGCGGCCAGCCGCTCGCTGGCCGCCATCTGCTGGGCCATGTGCAACCGGTATTGCGAGTCCTGGCGCAGGGCCTCCAGGACGGCCTTCTTTTCGAAGGCCTGCTTGATTTTTTCCCACAGGTGATCGATGTCCACCGGCTTGCTCAGGTAATCGAAAGCCCCGGCCTGGATCCCCTCGAGCCCCTCACGGGTGTTGGCGTGTCCGGTGAGCAGGATCACCTCGGTATGCGGATGGCGGCGCTTGATCTCGCGCAGCGTGTCGATGCCGTCCATCCCGGGCATCCGAACGTCCAGGACCACCACATCCACGGGTTGTCGCGACAGGATCCGCAGGCCGCCGGCGCCGTCGGCGGCCTGGAACGGATCGATCCCCTGGCGCCGCATCCGCTTGACCAGCACGGCGCGAAAGGCCGCCTCGTCATCGACGAGCAGCAGGCGCAGGCTATTGAGCCGATCGGCCATCGGGCAGCCTCCTCACTTCTTTTCCGGCAACACGACGGGCAGGTGCACCGCCACCCGGGTCCCGTGGGGGGCGACGTTTTCCAGGCCGATGCGCCCGCCCATCTTTTCGATGATCTGGTAGCTGATGGCCAGCCCCAGCCCCGTCCCCTTGCCCGGATCCTTGGTGGTGAAAAACGGATCGAAGACCCGGTGCCGGTGCTCGGGGGCGATGCCCGGACCGTCGTCGGTGATGGTCACCACGATGTGCTCTTTGTCCCGCGCCGTGGCGCACTGGATGACGCCGTCCTTGCCGATGGCGTCGATGGCGTTGTTGAGCAGATTGAGAAAAACCTGCTGCAACTGGCTCTGGTCGCTGGCGATGACCGGCAGGTCGGGGGTCAGGTCCGAAACGATGCGGATGTTGTTGATGCGGGCATGATTCTGCAGCAGGTCCAGGGTCTGGGCAAGGACCTGGTTGACGTCCACGTCGTCCAGATGCGGCTCCATGCGCCGGGCGAACCCGAGCATGTTGTGGGTGATTTTGCGCGCCCGCTCCACGTGGTGCTCGATCTTTTCCAGGGAGCCGCGGTACT
Source organism: uncultured Desulfobacteraceae bacterium (assembly GCA_937982505.1). GTDB lineage: Bacteria > Desulfobacterota > Desulfobacteria > Desulfobacterales > UBA2174 > UBA2174. Next base: position 32,492 of record CALJLV010000095.1, read on the forward strand.
CGGCCAGGTGGGGGCTGTCGCGAAACTCCTCCTCTTCGAGCAGGTCGCGCATCCACCCGGCCTTTTCGCCGATCACCGCCAGCGGATTGTTGATCTCGTGGGCGATGCCGGCGGCCATCTTGCCCAGGGCGGCCATCTTGTCGCGCTGGAGCAGCTGGGCGTTGAGGGTGTTCAGATCCCGGTCGGCGGCTTCCAGGCGGGCCACGATCTGGCGGGTGGTGACCACGGTGGTCATCACGATGGCCGCGCACCCCAGCAGGATGATGGCCACCTCGGTATCCCGGGTCTGGACCAACCCTCCCATCAGATCGTTGCCCCCCTGGCTCACCACCAGCAGCCAGTCCTTGCTCCTGAGCCAGGAGCCGGCCACGAAGGCCACCGCTCCGTCCGGCCCCCGGCGGCGCAGGACGTTGGTCCCCTCGCCGAAGATCCGCGGCTCCAGGGCGGCCTGGCCCAGGACCTGGCCGCCGAAGCGCGGCTCGCTCTGGTAGACGCCCTGGGCGTTGATGATGTAGGCATCGCCCGACTGGCCGGCCTGGGCGCTGCGCACCAGGCGGTTGAAGACGTTCGAATCGATGGTGGCCCGCAGGATCCAGGGTCCCGAGGCGCCGTGGCCCCGGACGGCGATGATGAAGTGGGGCAGCTCCCGGAACCCGGTGTAGACGTCGCTGATGTGCCTGCCCCGGCTCATCACCTCCTCGAACCAGGGCTGCTGGCGGTAGTCGAGCCCGTGCAGGTAAAAAGGGCCCACATAAGCCACCTGGCGACCGTTGCCGTCGATGACTCCCAGGTCCACCAGGCCCAGGTTGTCGGCCCGGCTGCTCATCAGCTTGAAGAGCCGCAGCAGGTTCTGGTGATCCCCGAGTTCCTCGAAGCTGTGGGTGTCGATGAGGATCGACAGAATGGTGGAGCGCTCGCGCAGGAACATGTCCATCGCATTGGCCTGGGAGCTGGCCAAGTGGCGTACCTGGTCACGGATGCGGGCCTCGAAGACCTTGACATACTGGACGTAGATCACCACCCCCAGGACCACCAGGGGAAGGATGGACACCGCCAGGGTAATGGCCAGGATTCGGCGGTGCAATGAACGGTACAGGGAAGATTTCATCCGTCTTCACGTTCACGGTTCGAGACTCCCATAGCCCCTGGCTTCGGGAAGGCAGCCGAAAGATGGCGGGGATTCAACCGCGTCAACGCAAAGCCCATGCCACGGCCCCCGAAGGCGCCAATCGGTTGCCGGGTCCCGGATGCCACCCCCCCGGGCCCCGGCGGCTTCCGGGCCGGCGCCCCCCGGCCTGTCAATCTTCTTTACACGGTGTAAAATTGCCGAAAGGCGGAAAAAGCATGATTCATCGGATTGGCCGCGAAACAGAAAATGACTGGCGTTTTCATCCGCGGCTGCGCAGATCGGCGCGAAACGAGGACAATCTGAAAATGCGGCACGCAAAAAGACCGGATCCCGACCCTGGCGGGGCCCTGCCGCCCCCCCCTGGGGACGGCTGAAAACAGTTGACAACCCGCGCGCTCCTATTGTCTGCTGAATCCGGCTCCGGCGGATCCAGGCCGGCGCGCCCCGGCCGGCTGAATCCTGCGCGAGGTTCCCATGGACGAGTCCATCTTGGCTTTTATTTCCCGGATGCCCCATTTCGCCTTCCTGCCCGAGGCCGACCGGCGCCAGTTGGCCGAACAGGCCCGGGTCCTGGAACTCGCACCGGGCACTGCCTTCGCCCGGCAGGGGGCGACCCGCATCGACGACATCCTGGTCATTGCCCGGGGCCAGCTCTCCCTCTTCGACGAGCGCGGGGGCGAACGCCGGCCCATCGGCCACATCAAGGCCGGGGAGGTCTTCGGCGGGATCACGATTCTGATGAACGCGCGCATCTCGCTGCGCACGGTGGAGGTGGAAACCCCCACCCTGGCCTACGCCGTGCCGGCCGATCTGTTCCAGGAGCTGTGCAACCGTCGCGAGGACTTCTACGAGTATTTTCTCAAAAACTTCAGTAAGAATCTTTACGACGAAGCCCTGGCGGCCCTGATCGAAACCGGCCAGGCGAGCAACTTTCTGACCCGCGTCACGCCCTTTGCCTTTCTTCCCGAGGACGTTCTGGAGGACGTGGCCCATCAGCTCTCTGTGGTGCGCTATCCCGAAAAGGCCGTGCTCTTCGTCCAGGGATACAGCCGGGTGGGCCACCTGTATATCCTGCAGAAGGGATCGGCCGAACGCTACTTCGAGGAGGGCGGTCGCAAGACCCTGCGCAGCCTGCTGGGGCCCCAGGACGTCTACGGCGGAATCTCCATGCTCCTCAACGACGGCATCTCGGTGCGCACCCTGCTGGTCAACGCCGGCAGCCTCTTTTACGTCCTGCCCAAAAAGCCGTTCCTGGACATCTGCCAGGCCCACCCGGTGTTTCGCGACTACTTTACCGACACCTTCGGCCGTCGCATGCTCGACCGCTCCTACGCCTCGATCATCGCCCGCACCCTGCAGCCCCCGGAAGACGCCAACCAGCTCTTCCACCAGACCGTGGAAACCATCTACTCGAAAAAGGCCGTCATCGGCACGCCGGACATGTCGATCCAGGCGGTGGCCGAAAAGATGGGCCGGGAGCGAACCAGCTCGATCATCATCCCCGCGGCCGAGGGACGCCCGGCCGGCATCGTCACCGAACGGGACCTGGCGCGCCAGGTGATCGCCCGGGGGGCCGACATCCACCGCCCGGCCGCCGAGATCATGAGCGCCCCCCTGCAGACCATCCCCGCGGACGCGCTGATCTTCGAGGCCCTGATGCAGATGATGAAGTCGGACATCCGCCACCTGGCGGTCACCGGTGCGGGCGGGCAGATTGTGGGCATCCTGTCCCACCGCGAAATCATCGCCGCCCAGGGCCAGACCCCCATGTTCATGCTGCGGGAAATCGTCGAGGCCCGGAGCGTGGCCGAGATCATCGACAAGCACAGCCATCTGCCGCGCCTGGTGCGCAACCTGATCTCCAACGGCGCCAACGCGCGCAACGTGACCCGCTTCATCACCACCATCTCGGACGCCATCCTCAAGAAGATCATGGCCTTGACCCTCGCCGAACTGGGCCCTGCGCCGGCCCGCTTCGCCTTCATGGTGCTCGGCAGCGAGGGCCGCAACGAACAGACCCTCAAGACCGACCAGGACAACGCCATCGTTTTCGAGGACCTGCCCGACCCGCAGGCCGCGGCGGCCGCCGAGTATTTTCTGCGCTTCGGCCGGCGCGCCTGCGCCCTGCTGGACGAGTCGGGCTACGCCTTCTGCACCGGGGACGTGATGGCCCGCAATCCGCGCTGGTGCCAGCCGCTGAGCCAGTGGCAGGGCTGCTTCGACGCCTGGATCCATGCCGGTGAGGCCGAGGACCTGCTCCAGGCGAGTATTTTTTTCGATTTTCGCCTCGGCTACGGCGACGGCCAGCTGGTGGAGGACCTGCGCCGCCACCTGCTGGCCTCCTTGCAGGGCTGGGCGGGCTTCTTTCGCCACCTCACCGAAAACGCCCTGCACTTCAAGCCCCCCCTGGGCTTTTTCGGCAACTTCGTCGTGGCCTCCAAGGGCGAGCACCGCAACGCCTTCGATCTGAAGCAGGCCATCATGCCCATCACCGACTTTGCCCGCATCTACGCATTGAACAAGGGGATCGAGGCCACCAACACCATGGAGCGCCTGGCCCAGCTGCGCCTGCGCAACGTGCTCACCCAGGGCGAGTACGAGGAGCTGGAAAAGGCCTACGATTTTCTCATGCAGCTGCGCTTCGTGCGCCAGGTCACGGCCGTGATCGACGAACAGGGCAAACCGGACAACTACGTCAACCCCAAACGGCTCACCAGCATCGAGCAGACCACCCTTAAGGAAATTTTCAAGCGCATCGAAAAATTCCAGGCCAAGATGAACTTCGATTTCATCGGCATCGCCTGAACCCCGGCCCGCCGCTTTGCGGCCCGGCACCGGGACGGATCCCAGCAGGCATCCATGCGGTAGAGGGGCATTCTCCGCCCACTGATCCCGACCGGCTGCGGGCTGATCCAGGGGTATCGGACGTTGGTCTGACCAGGCTGGCGGCCCCGCAGGAAGCGGAGCGCCGCCGAAACGAGCAGGGAGGCGGGGGGCAAGGGGGAAGCGGCAGTGCGGCCGGAAACATCGGCCAGGCCGGCGCCGGACGCCGCGAAGCCCGGCCGCAACCGGGTGTAACCGATCCCCGGGACCGGGCGACTCATCCGGCAGCAGCCGGCCCCGGGGTCGTCCGGATCCACGACCCCCGGCGTCGCTTCGACCAACCGGCCACAGGATGGGATTGATGAATTTCCGCAGCTTCCCGCAACGCCGTGCAGCGACGGCACTGCTCCTCTTGGCCCTCCTGGTGGGGATGGCGGCCTGCACGGCCGTGGGGCCGGACCACCACCCCCTGGACTACCCTGCCCCCCGGCAGTGGCACACTTCCCTGGACGGCGGGCGGCAGAACGCCGGCGATCCTGCCGGGCATCTGGCCAGGTGGTGGGAAAGCTTCCAGGACCCGGTCCTGGTGGAGCTGGTCCGCCAAGGCGCGGCCGGCAGCCTCGAACTCGCCCAGGCCCGGGCCCGGGTGCGCGAGGCCAGGGCCCGCCGCGGTCTCGGCGACAGCGATCTCTTTCCGGATCTGACCGGCGTGGCCGCGGCCCGGCGCAGCCAGAACGCCGGGGGCCCGGCGGCCAGCCTGTTCAGCACCGGGTTCGATGCCGGCTGGGAAATCGACGTCTTCGGCGGTCTGCGCCGCGGCGTGGAGGCCGCCCAGGGGGATCTGGAGGCGGCCCAGGCCGGACTGGACGGCGTCCGGGTGACGCTGGCGGCCGAAATCGGCCTCAACTACATCGAGGCGCGCACCTACCAGGCCCGTCTGGCGGCGGCCGAAGGCAACCTGGAGGTTCAGCGCCAGACCTTCGATCTGGTCCACAGCCGCCATCAAGCCGGCCTGGGCGACGAACTGGATCTGCAGCAGGCACGCTACAACCTGGAATCCACCCGCAGCCAGATCCCCGCCCTGCACAGCGGCCTGGCCGCGGCCTGCCATCGGCTGGCCGTACTGGCGGGCCGCCCGCCGGGCGCCATCCAGGATCTCATGGCGCCAGCCCGGCCGGTGCCGGCGGCACCGCCCGCCGTGGCGGTGGGGATTCCGGCCGAAACCCTGCGGCGCCGGCCGGACATCCTCCAGGCCGAACGCCAGGTGGCGGCCCAGAGCGCCCGCATCGGGGTCGCCCAAGCCGACGCCTACCCCCGGTTCCGCCTGGCGGGCAGTGTGGGCCTCAACGCCTTCAATAGCAACGATCTGTTCCAGTGGGCCAGCCGCACCTGGGGCATCGGGCCCAGTCTGTCCTGGAACCTCTTCGATGCCGGTGCGACGCGGCGCCAGATCCAGGTCCAGACCGCGGTCCAGGAGAGGTTGGCGGCCGCCTGGGAGGCGGCGGTCCTGACCGCCCTGGAAGAGGTGGAAAACGCCCTGAATACCTACGCCCAGGAGCAGGTGCGCCGCGACCACCTGGCCGCGGCGCTGGCCGCGGCCCGCCAGGCCGAGGCCCTGGCCGCCCGCAAGTACCAGGCCGGCCTCGCCGACTTTGCCAGCGTCCTGGAGGCCCAGCGTGCCCTGCTCTCCTTCCAGGACCAGATGGCCGCCAGCCAGGGGGCGGTAAGCATCAATCTGGTCAAGCTCTACAAGGCCCTGGGGGGCGGCTGGGAACCGCGGCTGGCCGAGGACTCGCCGCCGCCGTCATGAACCGACGCTTCGCCCTGCTGGTCCTGCTCACGGCCTTCCCGGCCCTCTCCACCGACATGTACCTGCCGGCCATGCCCGCCCTGGCCGGGATCTGGGGCGTGTCCATGGCCGTGGTCAATCTGACCCTGATCGGGTTCTTCGTCACCTTCTGCGTCGCCCTGTTGATCTACGGCCCGGTCTCGGACCGCTTCGGCCGGCGCCCCCCGCTCCTGGCGGGCGTCTCTTTGTACGTGGCCGCCTCCCTGGCCTGCGCCGCGTCCTCCGGCGCCGGCGGGCTCATCGCGGCCCGCGTCCTCCAGGCCGCCGGCGCCGCGGCCGCCTCCTCGCTGGCCATGGCCATCACCAAGGATGTCTATGACGGCCGCCAGCGGGCGCGCATCATCGCTCACATCGCCGTGAGATCGGAAGAGCGTCGTGTAGGGAAAGAGTGTAGATCTTGGCGGTCGCCGGAACATTAAAAACAAAACAGAAAGTGCCAACGAGAGAGTGCGCTACACTACACCCAGTA
>CALJLV010000096.1 GCA_937982505.1 uncultured Desulfobacteraceae bacterium
CACCGAGATCTACACTCTTTCCCTACACGACGCTCTTCCGATCTCCAGCCGGGTCCCGCCGGGCTCCCGGGTGACGATGCAGTCCAGCCCCCGGCCGCGCACGAAGCGGGCCACCGTGTCGAGCTGGCGGGTCTTGCCGGATCCCTCGATCCCTTCCAGGGTAATGAACATGATCCTCGCAGCGGGCCGTCCGCAAAGGGGCGGGGCCTGAAGGTTAATCGGCGCCCAGGGGCCAGCGGCGCAGCCGTTGCATCAGGTTTTCGTCGGTCATGTCGCACCGCAGCGGGGTGACGGAAATGAACCCCTGGGCCAGCACCAGTCCGTCGGCCTCCGGCTGGCCGTCAAAATCCTGGGTGTCGCTGCCGGGCCAGAAATAGAGCCTTCGCCGCGGATCGGTTCCCTTCTCGTAGTAGTCGGCCACGCGGCCGAACCCCTGGCGGCTGATCCGGACCCCGGCCATCTCGGCCAGGGGCCGATCGGGCAGGTTGACGTTGAGCAGGGACTTGGGCGGCAGGCCGTGACGCTGGATCGCCGCCGCCAGCCTCAGGGCGAATTCGGCCGCGCTGTCCAGATGGCGGCATTCGGGCCCCTCGATGGAAACGGCCACGGCCGGCACGCCGCCCAGGGCGGCCTCCTTGGCCGCCGCCACCGTTCCCGAGTAGTTGATGTTGACCCCCACGTTGGCCCCGGGATTGATCCCGGAGACCACCAGATCCGGGCGCCGGGGCAGGACCTCCAGAAGGCCGAACTTGACGCAGTCGGCCGGGGTCCCGTTGAGGGCCACGGCCTGGTGGCCGCCATTGACGGTCACCGTCATGGCGCGCAGGGGCCGGCTGAGGGTGATGGCATGGCCGATGGCGCTGCGCTCGCGGTCCGGGGCCACCACGGTCACCTCGTGAATGGCGCGCAACCGCTCGTAGAGCGCCCACAGCCCCCGGGCATGAACCCCATCATCGTTGGTCAACAAGATCTGCATGGATCGACGGACGCCTCCGGCGGACCTGGCGCTGCGGGCCGCCATTTGGGCCTATCCATAACCCAAGCGACCGGCTTTGAAAAGAGCCTGCCCGGAGCGATCTTCGAGACGCTTGCTTTTGGTCGCTTGACGATTGTATAGGGGGGCCTGGCGCGTCAACGGCCCCCCTGCCGGCGGGGCGCGGAATTTCAGGATGGGATGGCCCCAACGTTTCGAGATCGCCCATGAACTCCAGCATCCAGGTTGCCCGATGATTCCCGGATGGCTCGACAGCCAGCGCCGCGCCGCGGCCCGATGGGGCCGCCGGGCCTGGCGGGTCGGTATCTTCCTGGTGCTGCTGGCCGCCGCCGGCCTGGCGGCCGCCGCCGAGCCGGCCCCGCCCCCCTGGCACATCAGCGCCGACCGCCTGGAGCACGACCACCTGGCCGACCGCTACTTGGCGGTGGGCAGTGTCACCATCACCCGGGAAGGGATTCAGTTGAGCGCCGACCGGGTCCTGCTGGACCGCCGCACGATGCGGGCCGAAGCCGAAGGCCACGTGATGGTCACCTTCCAGAACGATGTCGTCACCGGCCAGCGCCTGACCCTGGACCTGGCGGCCGAAACCGGGACCATCTACCAGGGAACCATCTTCCTGTCCGAGAACCATTTCTACATCCGCAGCGACCGCATCGAAAAGGTGGGCCCGTCCACCTACCGCGCCGATCCGGTCCAGGTGACCACCTGCGACGGGCCGGATCCGGCCTGGCGCATCAGCGGCCGGCGCCTGGACGTCACCGTGGAGGGATACGGCAAACTGGACCACGCCACCTTCTGGGCCCGCCAGATGCCGCTGCTCTACTCGCCCCGGCTGATCTTTCCGGCCAAGCGCGAACGCCAGAGCGGACTGCTGCCGCCCCAGATCGCCCTTTCTGACCGCCTGGGCGCCGATCTGACCCAGCCCTTCTTCTGGGCCATCGACGACCATCAGGACGCCACCGTCTACCTGCGCCACCTGGGGCGCCGCGGCCAGATGATCGGCACCGAGTACCGCTACGTGCTGGGCCCCGGGTCCCGCGGCACCCTGATGGCCGATCTGCTCGAAGACCGCCGGATCGACGACGGCACCCCGGCCAGCGAGGACTGGGCCTACAGTGAGACCCCGGCCCGCGGCAACCGCGACCGCTACTGGTTTCGCGCCCGGGTCGACCAGGATCTTCCCGCCGGGTTCACGGCCAAGCTCGATCTGGATCTGGTCAGCGACGCCGATTACCTGCGGGAGTTCAGGGCCGGTCCCAGCGGGTTTACCGCCAGCGACCGGGTCTTTGCGGACACCTTCGGCCGCGAACTGGACGCGTTCGAAGACCCGGTGCGCACCAACCGGCTCAATCTCAGCCGGATCTGGCCCGACTACAGCCTGAACCTGGACACCCGGTGGCTCGACGACCTCATCGGCCGCCGCCAGGACGGGGTCAACCGCGTGCTCCAGCAACTGCACAGCATCACCCTGGACGGAGTTCGCCAGCCGGTGGCCCGCACGCCCCTGCACTTCGACCTGGCCAGCCAGTACCGCTACTTCTACCTGGAAAACCGGCGCCGGGGGCAGCGCCTGGACCTCTATCCCCGGGTCTACTGGCCGCTGCGGGCGGGACGTTTCATGGGCCTCGAGCCCTCCCTGGGTCTGCGCGAGACCGTCTGGCACGTCGCCTCCGACGACCGCGCCGAAACCCCGCTGAACGAGGTGCTGGACCGGCAGGTCCTCGATTTCAGCCTGGATGCCAGCAGCCAACTCTCCCGCGTCTATCGCCCTGGACGCTGGGGCCTGGAGGCCCTCAAGCACAGCGTCCGCCCCCAGTTGATCTACGACTATGTCCCGCGGGTCGGCCAGGACCGCTACCCGCGCTTCGACGGCCTGGACCGGATCGAAGAGGTCAACCAGATCACCGGGGTACTGACCCAGACCGTCACCAGCCGCACGCGGCCGCCGGACCCGCCCCCCGCGTCCGCTCAGGCGCCCGATCCGGCGCGGCTCTCCCCGGTCTACCGCGAAATCGCCTACCTCGAAATTTCCGGCGGTTACGACATTCTCGAGGCGCGCCGGGGAAATCCGGTCCTGGGCACCGATCCCGACCGGCGCCAGCCGTTTACGCCCATCCGCCTGGAAGCCGAGTTCTCCCCTTGCGCGCACCTGCGATTGAGCGCCGACGCCAGCCGCTCGCCCTATAGCGACCATTACGCCGCGCACCACGTCGGCGCCCAGATCAACGATTGGCGCGGCGACGAACTGTTCGTGGAGCATCGCTACACCTACCGGACCAACGAATCGATCTTCACCCAGCTGCTGGTGCCGCTCACCGAGAATCTGACCACCTACGCCGAGTGGGAGCGCAACCTGCAGGAGGATCATCACCTGGAGGTCGGCGCCGGCCTGCTCTACACCGCCCAGTGCTGGGCCCTGGATCTGGGATACGCCAAGGAGCACGGCAGCGGCAAGCGCCTGGCATTCATGGTCCACCTTTACGGACTGGGAGGGCTGGGCCAGTCGAGCGTCATTCAGCGGCGCATCGACGATCCCTTCGACTGGCGCGACCGTCGCAGGCCTTGACCGGCAGCGGCCCCGTGGAGAAAAGACCGCCCATGGCGCAAGACGCGTTCCCCTGGCACTGGTATGTCCTGCATACCCGCAGCCGCTTCGAATATGTGGTTCAGGAAGGACTGGCCAAAAAAGCCTTCGAAGTCTTCCTGCCCCGCGTCCAGATGCGCAGCAGGCGAAAAGACCGGCGCCAGATGATCCAGGTGCCCCTCTTTCCGGGCTACGTCTTCGTCCACAGCGACCTGAACCCGCAGCGAGCGCTGGACATCGTCAAGACCACGGGAGTCGTTCGGTTCGTGGGCAACCGCGAAGGCCCCCTGCCCGTCCCCGCCGAGGCCATCGCCTCGCTGCGGATCATGGTGGAAAGCGAGCAGCAGATCCTCACCGGGCGCCGCCTGCGCCAGGGGGACCCGGTGGTGGTGGTGGGTGGTCCCCTGGCCGGGGTCATGGGCACCTTCGTGCGCTACCGGGGGCAGAACCGGGTGGTGGTCCACATCCTGGCCCTGGGCCAGTACGCCGCCGTAGAGGTGGACGCCGCCGATGTAGAGCCGCTCTCGCGCCTGCATCACGCCGATCCCCGGCAAAATCGAAGCGGCCCATAACTCCTTGACTTTTTACCTGCTTTCCCATAGAAGAAGCCAACCATCGGCCGCCCCGTGGCGCCCCCGCGCCGCGCGGTGCGCCCGCGATCCGATGGCCAAAGGAGGCTCGATGAACAAACTGGAACTGATCTCCGCCCTGAAAACCGAGGCCAAAATCTCCAAGGCCGAGGCCGCCACGGTGGTCCAAATCTTTTTCGACCGCATGGCCGATGCCCTGGCCGACGGGGAGCGGGTCGAGATTCGCGGGCTGTGCAGCTTCTTCGTCAAGGAGTACAAGAGCTATACCGGCCGCAATCCCAAAACGGGCGAGAAGGTGGTCATCCGCCCCAAGCGACTTCCATTTTTCAAATCCGGAAAGGAACTCAAAGAACGCGTCGATCTGGCCGAATGCAGGGACGGGGCCTGATCGACGACGGGCCGATCGTGACCGGATTTGACGCCATTCTGGGCCAAGACCGGCCGCTGCGGATCCTTCTGGCCCTGGTGGCCAACGCGGCGGTGCCCCATGCCCTGCTCTTTACGGGAATCGACGGGATCGGCCGGGCCACCGCGGCCCGGGCCCTGGCCATGGCCCTCAACTGCGCCCGGCAGCCGGGCGCGGGCTGCGACCGATGCCGCGATTGCCGGCGCATCCAGGCCGGCTCCCATCCGGACGTCTGGAAGATGGCACCGGCCGGCACCTTCTTCAAGATCAGCCAGGTCCGGGAACTGCTGGCCACTTTGGCGATGAAGCCCTACGAGGCCCGTCATCGGGTGGTGATTCTCGAGGACGCCCACGCCATGACCCCGGCGGCCGGCAACGCCCTGCTCAAGGTTCTGGAAGAGCCGCCGCCGCGAACCGTCCTGGTGCTCACGGCGCCCCAGGCATCCGACCTGCTGCCGACCATCGTGTCGCGCTGCCATCACCTGCGCTTCCAGCCGCTCAGCGATGCGCGCATTGCCGCGCTGCTGGTCGAGCGCTGCCAGCTGGAACGGGCCGACGCCGTGGTGCTGGCGGCCCTGGCGGGGGGCAGTCCGGCCAAGGCCCTGGCCCAGCACGAGGCCGCGGCCCGCTGGCGGCAGCGGCGAGACTGGATCGCCGCCCAGCTCGACGGCATCCAGACCAGGTCAACGGCCGAAATCCTGGCCATGGCCGAATTTCTGGCCAGAGACGGCAAAGAGGTCCACGAGAGCCTGGAACTGGCCAAATCCTGGCTGCGGGACGGGATCGTGGTTCGGTACCGACCGTCTCTGGCGATTCATCAGGATCGGATCGACGTCCTCCAGGCCGGGGCCGCCGAAAAGGCGGCCGAGCTGCTGCGGGTGCGCCAGATCGCGCACCTGCAGAGGGCCCAGGCGGCTTTGAGAGCCAATGCGCCCGTGCGCCTGACCCTGGAATTTCTACTTTTTTCCCTGGCCCGGGAAGCCGGCCCGGCCGCCCGCGGGGGCGGCGGGCCTTGACAGCCGAACGCCCCCGGCGGAAAGTTGAGCGACGATGTGCAGAGTGGTGGGCATCCGTTTCAAACCCGCAGGCAAGGTCTACGACTTTGACTGCGGTGCCTTTGTCCTGAACGTCGGCGATCCGGTGATCGTCGAGACGGAACGCGGCCTGGGGTTCGGGCGCGTGGCCGCAGCGCCCCGCAGCGAGGCGGAAATTTCCGCCGAAACCCCTCTCAAGAAGATCCACCGCCTGGCCCGCGACGAGGATCTGGCCCAACTGGAGGCCAACGCGGCGCTGGAAAAAAGCGCCTACGAGATCTGCCGTGAGTACATCCGGCAGCTGAACCTGCCCATGAACCTGTTCAGCGTCGAGGCCACCTTCGACGCCAACAAGCTGACCTTCTTCTTCACCAGCGAGGGGCGGGTCGATTTTCGCCAGCTGGTGAAAATGCTGGTCAAGAAGCTCGCCGCGCGCATCGAGATGCGCCAGGTCGGCATCCGCAACCAGGCCAAGATGTGCGGCGGCATCGGCCGCTGCGGCCGCGAGATCTGCTGCACCGGTTTCATGGACAAGTTCGGCCCGGTCTCGATCCGCATGGCCAAGGAGCAGGGGCTGTCCCTGAATCCCACCAAGATCTCCGGGCTCTGCGGACGGCTGATGTGCTGTTTGACCTTCGAATTCGAGACCTACCGCGACCTGCGGCAAGGGATGCCCAAAATCGGCAAGACGGTCACCACCGCCCAGGGCAAGGGAAAGGTGGTGCGCCACAACACCCTCCAGCGGCGTCTGGCGGTGCGCCTCAACGACGGCCCCGAGATCGAAATCGGCCCCGAGGAGCTGATCACCGAAAAGGACACCCGGGAAAAGGAAGACACGGAAAAGGAAGTCAAGGAAAAGGATTCGCCTCAATGAAAGCGCCCTTCTACATAACGACCCCCATCTACTACGTCAACGCGCAGCCCCATCTGGGGCACGCCTACACGACCCTCATCGCCGATGTGGCCCGCCGCTTCCACGACATGTGCGCCGAGCCGACCTTCTTTCTCACCGGCACCGACGAACACGGGGACAAGATCGTGCGCGCCGCGCGGCGCGAACAGATGAGCCCGCGGGCCTACGCCGACAAGATCAGCGCCCAGTTCCAGGCGCTGTGGCCCAAGCTGAACATCGACTACAGCCGCTTCATCCGCACCACCGATCAGGCCCACCAGCTGGTGGTGCAGCAGATCCTGCAGCGGATCTACGATGCCGGCGACATCTACTTTGCCGAGTACGAGGGGCTCTACTGCTTCGGCTGCGAGCGCTTCTACACCGAACGCGAGCTGGTGGACGGCCGCTGCCCGGATCACCAGAGCGCCCCCGAGCTGATCCGCGAGGCCAACTATTTCTTTCGCATGAGCCGCTACCAGCAGTGGCTCATCGACCACATTCAGGCCCATCCGGACTTCATCCGCCCCGAGCGCTACCGCAACGAGGTGCTGGCCTTTCTGCGCGAGCCCCTGGAGGACCTGTGCATCTCCAGGCCCAAGACCCGCCTCCAGTGGGGCATCGGCCTGCCCTTTGACGACCGCTACGTCACCTATGTCTGGTTCGACGCCCTGATCAACTACGTCAGCGCCCTAGGCTATCCCGACGGCCCCGATTTCACCGCCTTCTGGCCGGCGGCCCAGCACATCGTGGCCAAGGACATTCTCAAGCCCCACGGCATCTATTGGCCCATCATGCTCAAGGCGGCCGGAATTCCGGTCTACCGGCACCTCAACGTCCACGGATACTGGAACGTGGACCAGAGCAAGATGAGCAAGAGCCTGGGCAACGTGGTCGACCCGCTGCACCTCAGGGACGTCTACGGGCTCGATCCCTTCCGCTACTTCCTGCTGCGGGAGATGAATTTCGGCCTGGATTCCAACTTCTCCGAGGAGCAGTTGGTGGCCCGCATCAACGCCGACCTGGCCAACGACCTGGGCAACCTCTTTTCCCGGGTCACCGCCATGGCCCACAAGTATCACGGCGGGCGCATCCCGGCTACGGATCCTGCGGTGGAGGCCGAACTGAAGCTCTCCTTGCAGGCCGAGGCCTGGAAAACCATCGAAGTCTACGTTGATGCCATGCGTGAATTCGCCTTTCACCGGGCCGTGCAGGCGGTATGGGAGTTCATCGGCCAGATGAACAAGTACATCGACGTCACCCAGCCCTGGGTCCTGGCCAAGGACAGGCACGCCCGGCCCCAGCTGGATGCGGCCATCTACAACCTGCTGGAAGGACTGCGGGTGGTGTCCGGCCTGATCTACCCCATCATGCCCGATACCGCCGCCAGCATGCAGCGCCATCTCGGACTCGATCCCCGGGCGCGCTTTTTCGACCTCGAAGGGCTCAAGGCCTGGCGCGGCCTGCCCGCCGGCGGGCAGCTACCCAAGACCCTGGCCCTCTTTCCGCGCATCGAATGGCCTCCCAGCACCGCCGAGGCCGCCGTCCACGACGCGCCCAGTTCCGTCCCGGTCTTCAAGCCCGAGATTGCCTACGAGGATTTCAGCCGCCTCGACCTGCGGGTGGCCAGGGTCCTCAAGGCCGAGGCGGTGCCCAAGGCCAAAAAGCTGCTCAAACTGGAAATCGACGTGGGCGAACGGCGCACCATCGTGGCCGGCATCGCCGCCAGCTATGCCCCGGAGGATCTGGTGGGCGCCCGGATCGTGGTGGTGGCCAACCTCAAACCGGCCAAGCTGATGGGAATTCTCAGCGAAGGGATGCTCCTGGCGGCGGTGAGCGAGGAAGGCACGGCCCTGGCCACGGTCAGCGCCCCGCTGCCTCCGGGAACCCCCCTGCGCTGAAAGATGGATGGCACCGCCGACAGGATGAGTGAACCGGATCGATGCTGAAGCGAAGACAAACGCCATCCGGGGCCGAAGCGCAGACCCCGCCTCGGGACTGGCGCGAATATCAGCGCAGGCTCCAGCGCGAATCGTTCCCGCGCCGCCACGGCGCGCGGCAGCGCCGCAGCGCCAGGCGCCGATGGCTGGCCATCGGGCTCGTGATGCTCCTGGCCGGGCTGGCCACGGGGCTCTGGCGCGCCGTGTCCCCCGAGTCCCCCGCCCCCTCCAGCGCCGCGGCCGGCATCGCCCCGTCCGTCAGCGCCCCGGCCGTCGTCCTGGACCGCGAACGGTTGCGGACCCTGATCCGACCCGCCGACCTGCTCAATCGCACTTCATCGCGGTTTGCCATCCACGAGGGGGGACGCACCCTGACGGTGGAAACCTCCCTGGATCCCTCCCTCCAGCAAGGATTGATCGACACCCTGGATACGGCCAACGCCCGCGCCATCGGAATCGTGGCCCTCTGCCCGGCCAGCGGCCAGATCCTGGCCATGGTGGGCTACGACCGGGAGGACCCCACGATCAATCCCTGTCTGGAAAGCCGCTTTCCGGCGGCCAGCGTGTTCAAGATCGTCACGGCGGCGGCGGCCATCGAGCAGTGCCGTCTCAAGGCCGACAGCCCCATGACCTTCACCGGCAATCAGTACACCCTGTACCGCAGCCAGATCCGGGAGCAGGTCGCCCGCCACGCCAACCAGATCCGCTTCCAGGACGCTTTTGCCAAGTCCGTCAACCCCGTATTCGGCAAGCTGGGCGCTTTGAAGCTGGGCCAGGCGCATCTGACCGCCTATGCCGAGGCCTTCGGCTTCAACCGGCCCATCGCCTTCGAGGCCGAGCTGCCTGCGAGCCATTTCCAGGCGAGCGATGACCCCTATCGGCTGGCGGAAATCGCCTCGGGCTTCAACCGCGAAACGACCCTCTCTCCCCTGCACGGCGCCCTGATGGCCGCGGCGGCCGTCAACGCCGGGGGCATCTTCGTCCCCCGGGTGGTCGAACAGGTCCAGGATCCGGGCGGAAAGGTGGTCTACCAGGCCGCGCCGCAACTCCTGGGCCGGTCCATGGACGCCGCCACCGCGGCCCAGATCGCCGCCATGATGGAAGCCAGTGTCAGCAGCGGCACCTGCCGCAAACCGTTCGCCGATCAACGTCGGCATCCGGTGCTGAGCCGGCTGGTGATCGGCGGCAAATCCGGCTCCATCGACAACCGCGATCATACGGCGCGCATCGACTGGTTCGTCGGATTCGCCCAGGAGCGCGAAGGAAACCAGGCCATCGCGGTCTCGGCCGTGGTGGCCCACGAAAAATTCATCGGCACCCGGGCCGGCGAGTACGCCCGCCGGGTGATCGCGCAGTACTTCGGCCAGATCTTCGCCAGCCGTCAGTCGGCCGGCCAGAAAGGATGAGCCTGGCGTCGGCCAGGTGCGACACAAGGAGAAGAACCGTGCCCGGATTTGAAATTTTCGGAGACGAAGAACGCTGCCAGGTGCAGGACGTGCTGGCCACAGGGGTCCTTTTCCGCTACGGCTTCGACGCCGCGCGCCAGAACCACTGGAAGGCCAGGACCTTCGAAACCGAGTTCGCCCAGCGCATCGGGGCGGCCCACTGCCATCTGTGCAGCAGCGGCACCGCGGCCCTGACCGTGGCCCTGGCGGCCTGCGGAATCGGCTGCGGCGATGAGGTGGTGGTGCCCCCCTTCACCTTCGTGGCCACGATCGAAGCCATCCTTCACGCCGGCGCGGTGCCGGTCTTCGCCGAGATCGACGAGACCCTGTGCCTCGACCCGTCCGCGGTGGCCGCCGTGCTGGGGCCGCGCACCCGGGCGGTGATGCCGGTGCACATGTGCGGTAGTATGGCACGCATCGACGAGCTGGCCGACCTGTGCCGCCAGAACGGCCTGGTCCTCATCGAGGATGCCTGCCAGTCGGTGGGTGGCACCTATCAGGGCCAATCCCTGGGCACCTTCGGCCAGATGGGCTGTTTTTCCTTCGACCCGGTCAAAACCATCACCTGCGGCGAAGGCGGGGCCGTGGTCACCGACGATCCGGAGGCCTACCGACGCGCCCACCAGTTCGCCGACCACGGCCACGACCATCTCGGCGGCGACCGGGGGGCCGAGGCGCACCCCATCATGGGGTTGAACTTTCGCATCAGCGAACTGAACGCCGCCGTGGGGCTGGCCCAGTTGGGCAAACTCGACGAGATCCTGGCGCGCCAGCGCCGCACCAAGCAGACGCTGAAAAAGGCCCTGGCGGCCTGTGCGGCCATCGAGTGGCGCCGGGTCCCGGATCCAGCCGGAGACACGGCCACCTTTCTCAATTTTCTGCTCCCCGACGAGGCGCGCGCCCGCCGGGCGGCCGGAGAACTGGCGGCCGCCGGCGTGGACGGCTGCTTCTACTGGTACGACAACAACTGGCACTACCTGCGCCGCTGGGACCACCTCCGGGAGCTGAAAACCGCCGCCCGGCTCTGCCAGACCGCCATGGGAATCTGCCCCGACTACCGCCAGACCGCCCTGCCCCAGTCGGACCGGATCATGGCGCGCACCGTTTCGATGCAGATCAAGCTGGCCTGGACGGACGACCAGATCACCCAGCGGTCGGCCAGCATGCTGTCCGTACTCAAGAAAATATGAATTCAAGAAAAAGAGGGCATTCATGTTTCGCAACTTCAAGCTCGTCTCCCACGTGGTCTTCGGCCGCGGCTGCTTTGACCAGCTCGACGAAATCCTGGCCCCCCGGCGGATCGATGCCGCGGATGTCGTCGTCTTCCTGCTCGACGACGTGCATGCGCGGCGTCCCCTGCGCCAGCGTCTGCCCTTAAAACATGCGGACCTGGAGCTGCTGGTCAACGTGGACAAGGAACCCACCACGGCCTATGTCGATGCCCTCACCGCCCAGGTGCGGGCCTTCGCCGACCGGCTGCCGGTGGCCGTGGTGGGCATCGGCGGCGGGGCGACCATGGATCTGGCCAAGGCCGTGTCGCTGATGCTCACCAACCCCGGATCGGCGGCCGACTACCAGGGATGGGACCTGATCCGCCACCCGGCCGTCTACCATGTGGGGGCGCCCACCCTTTCGGGCACCGGCGCCGAGGTGTCGCGCACCACGGTGCTCACCGGCCCCGAGAAGAAGCTGGGCCTCAATTCGGATCACACCGTCTTTGATCAGATCGTTCTCGACCCGGATCTTCTGGCCGGGGTGCCCACCGACCAGTGGTTCTATACCGGGATGGACTGCTACATCCACTGCGTGGAATCGCTCCAGGGAACCTTTCTCAACGCCTTTTCCCGCGCCTACGGGGAAAAGGCCATGGACCTGTGCCGCCAGGTCTTCCTGGAAGACGGGCCCGGCGGGGATGAAAAGCTGATGATGGCCTCCTACTGCGGCGGGATGAGCATCGCCTACAGCCAGGTGGGGGTCTGCCATGCCCTCTCCTACGGTCTGAGCTTCGTTCTCGGACTGCACCACGGGATCGGCAACTGCGTGGCCTTCGACTACCTGGAGGAGTTTTACCCCCGGGAGGTGGAAGAATTCCGCCGCATGATGGCCAGGCAGGCCATCGACCTGCCCCGGGGGCTGACGGCCGGTTTGTCCGAGGCGCAGATGGAACGGATGATCGACGTGGCCCTGGGCCTGGCCCCCCTGTGGGAAAACGCCCTGGGGCCCCAGTGGCGCGACAAGATGCCCCGCCAGCGGCTGCGCGGGCTCTACCGGCGCATGTAGCCGAAAGGACTGCTCCATGTTCGCGCTCCCCATCGTTGCCCGGCGTCTGGGCCGGACCCTGGGAAAATGGCTCCGGATGCCGGTCTATCTGGGCCGCCACCCGGGATCCGTGCCCGCCGGCGGACTGATCGTATTTCCCCTGATCCCCAATCGGCTCTGCTGCGGCCTGGCCGGCATCGTGGTTTTCAAGACGGCCGACGAGGCGGCAGCGCTGGACCTCGGGCGCCTCGAAGGGGCCGCCGAAAGGATGGCCGCCCGCTGTCTGGCGGGCTGCCCGGATTCACCCCCGTTAAGGGACGGCGCCTATCTGGGCGGCGCCGAGGGGATCGGCGCCCTGCAGGCCGCCATTCAGGATCTGAAGCTGAGCGGCGCCTTTTACCGCCTCTACACCGAACCCGAGACCCGCCAGCACCTCGAAGCCCTCAAGGAGCGCCTGAATCGATGGGTGGCCCAGGAGGCCCTGGCCCTGGCCCGGCTGGCGGCAACCCTGGAGGCCGAGGCGGTCAACGAAATCACCGCCGGCCTCGAACGGCTCAAGGATGCCGCCTGGAGCCTGGAGCAAGAGATCCTGGGCGGCCTCGCCCAGGTCCGGCGCCTGGCCCCCCCGGTCACCGACCCGCCGGGGCCGGCGGCGGTGCGCCTCTACCAGCATCTGAACACCGTGCTCAACAGCATCGATCGGCTCGAGGTGCGCGGCCGGGATTCGGCGGGGGTCTCGCTCCTCTTCGAGATCGATCCGCCGAGTTACAGCGCCTTTGTGGCCGCCTTGGGCGCCGACGGCCTGGAGGCCGAATACCAGCGGCGCCGCTGCCCCGATCTGCTGTTGGACGGCGCCATCAGCGTCAACCCGGCCGCCGGGGAGCCGGGGATCGAGGGGGTGGGCCTGGCCTTCACCTACAAGGTGGCGGCCGAAATCGGCAGTCTGGGCGACAATGTGACCCACCTGCGCCATCAGATCCGCAACGACCCGGTCCTGCACGGCCTGATCCGCCTCCCCCACCGCCGGGTCTCCATCTCGGCCCATACCCGCTGGGCCTCGGTGGGGGCCATCTGCGAGGCCAATTGCCATCCCATGGACAACGGCACCGCCGGCAGGCCCGCCGGGCCCGGCGGGATCATCCACGCCTGCCTCAACGGCGACATCGACAACTACCTGGCCCTGCGCCGGGACTACGAGGCGCGCCACGGCGCGATCCCGCCGGCCATTTCCTCGGACACCAAGATGATTCCGCTCCAGATCGGCCACTACCTCCAGCAGGGGATGGCCGTCGAGGAGGCCTTTCGCCGGGCGGTCTGCGATTTCGAGGGCTCCCACGCCATCGCCATGCACACTGACCTGGCCCCCGGACGCCTCTTTCTGGCCCAGCGCGGCAGCGGCCAGGCCATCTTCGTGGGCCTGGCCCCCGAGCTCTATCTGGCCACCTCCGAGGTCTACGGGCTGGTGGAAGTCACCGACCGCTACCTCAAGCTCAACGGCGAGGCGTCCGCCCACGGCCCGGCAGGCCAGATCTTCATCCTCTCGCCCAAGTCCGGCGGCGGGCTGGCGGGCATTCAGGCCATGGACTACGATGGAAGGCCCATCCGCCTGGATCCTGCCGAGATCAAGCAGACCCCCATCACCACCCGCGACGTGGACCGCCAGGGGTTCGCCCACTACTTTCTCAAGGAGATCAACGAGGCCCCGGCCTCCGTGGCCCGCACCCTCCACAACCGCTGGAAGGTCGGCCCCGGCCGGTCCGCCGGCTACACGGTGGCCCTGGACCAGCAGACCTTTCCGGCCGAGGTGAGCCGGGCCCTGGCCGCGGACCGCATCCGGCGAATTTTTTTCATCGGCCAAGGCACGGCCGGGGTGGCCGCCCAGGCCTGCGCCGACCTGCTCAAGCACCACCTGGACGATCCGAGCCTGCCGGTGATGGCCCTGAAGGCCTCGGAGCTGAGCGGCTTTCATCTGGGGCCGGAGCGGGAAAGCGGCGGCCTGGCCGACGCGCTCATCGTCGCCATCAGTCAGAGCGGCACCACCACCGACACCAACAGGGCGGTGGACATGGCCCGGGCCCAGGGGGCCACGACCCTGGCCATCGTCAACCGCCGCGAGTCGGATTTGACCTTCAAGGTCGACGGGGTGGTCTACACCAGCAGCGGCCGGGACATCGAAATGTCGGTGGCCTCCACCAAGGCCTTCTATGCCCAGATCGTGGCTGGCAGCCTGCTGGCCCTGCACATCGCCGCGGTGCGCGGCCGGCGCGACGCGGCCTATGTCACGCGGGAAATCGGCCACCTGCTCAGCCTGCCGGACCAGATGCGGGCCATTCTGGCGATGCGGCCGCACTTCGAGGCCTCGGCCCGGCGCCTGGCCGCGGCCAAGACCTACTGGGCCGTGGTGGGCAGCGGCCCCAACAAGGCCGCGGCCGACGAGATCCGCATCAAGCTCAGCGAACTGTGCTATAAGACGATCTCTTCGGACTTCGTAGAGGACAAGAAGCACATCGATCTTTCCAGCGAACCGCTGATCATCGTCTGCGCCGCCGGGACCCGTGCCAGCGTGCTGGGGGACGTGGTCAAGGACACGGCCATCTTCAACGCCCACAAGGCCACCGCGGTGGTCTTCTGCGACGAGGCGGAACACCGCTTCGATCCCTACGCGGCCGACGTCTTTCGCCTGCCGGGCCTGCCCGAACACCTGGCCCCCATCGCCAACACCCTGGCCGGCCACCTCTGGGGATATGGGGCCGCCCTGGCCATCAACGAGGGGTCGCGCTGCCTGTTCGCGTTTCGCCAGGAAATGGCCCGCATCGTGAGCCGCTGCGGGGAACAGGGCATGGATGTCTACGAGATCGTGCTGGAAAAGAGCTTCCGCGAGCGGATCGTGGCCTTCTACCGCGATTTTCGCAGCCGGCCGGCCCTCTCGGCCTCGCCCCTGGCCCTGGCGGGCACCGCGGACCTGATTCTGCTGCTCAAGTACCTGGCCGGACGTCTGCCGGTATCGGACTTCGAAATCGATTTCGGGGTCAAGGGGACGGCCCGCAACATGCTCGACACGCTGTTTTTCCAGCTCGGCCAGGCCGTCAATCTGCTGGCCCGCCCGGTGGACGCCATCAAGCACCAGGCCAAGACCGTCACGGTGGGCACCAGCCGGATCGGTGAACGGATCGAGGGCCTCCTCTTCGAGGCCCTGGCGGCCCACCGGCTGGAGGTCTCGCGCCTCACCAACCGCAACATCCTGGTGATCCGCAATCTTCAGCCCATCGTGGAGCGCATCGAGGGCTCGATCCTCTACCGTCTCAGCGGTCTGAACCTGCTGGGCGAACCCACCGACGCCACCACCATCGAGGTGGTCCAGAAGCAGGGGGTGCTGCGCTCGGTCCCCTCCCGGGTGGAAACCGACCCTCGCCTCAAGGGAACCAAGCACATCATCGCCCGGGAAGGCAATGTCTACATCGGCAAGGGGCGCAAGGACGACCGCAGCATCATCGTCATTCCGGTCCTGAGCGGTTCGGCCGAGGCCCCCCACGCCATCGAGCACCTGCTGCTGCTCAACATCGCCTTTCGCCGTGCCGTGGCGCGCCAGGAAAAGGCCAAGGCCCTGGGCGGCAAGCTCGAACGGCTCAAGAACATCGTCCAGGAGACCAGCCTCGCCTGGCAGGACGAATTTCTCGACCAGGTGCCCATCGAGGAGCTTTTCGGCCGGTCGGCGGAAAAGATCGCCGAGATGATCGCGGCGCTGGCGGCCGGCTGAAGACCGGCGTTCCCGGGCCCCCTCTCTGCTTCGGTCATTTCATCCCCTTCTCCCGGCGCCGGGTCAGGGTCTGCCATTTCTCCGGTGGCGGTCCGGACCCCGGTAGCGATCCCCATCCGGATGCCTGTCATGGTCCCGGTATCCGTGGCCCTGGCCCTTCTTGAATCTCACCTCCCGCGGGTAGCGGTCCCGGGGCAGGTCGATCCATCCGCCCCCCTTGGGGGCGGCGAAATACCAGCGCTCCTGGTGGTAGTAGTAGCGATAGCCGCCATGCACGTAAAACGGATCCACCAGGGCCACCACGGCCGGCAGCGGCGGGGCGATGGCCACGCTCGTCCCGTGGGGCCCCAGCGCCGCGACGCACGAGACGCAGGCCAGGGCGCCACACATGAGAAGGATAAGATTCGTTTTCATCTCGGATTGCCCTCCCTGTTGCAGATTTACGCCCCATCCCGGTTTCCCGAAAATGGGGACATCCGGTCGGGATTCGGATCGAACCCTGGCTCAATGGTCGCTGCGGGATCCGGAGGGGTTACAGACAGGCGCTGTCCCCGGCCGCCGGCGCGGCCGGTCCGATCAGGCGGTGACACGGGATGGTGAACCTGGCGGCCCGTCTGGTTCCGCTTGGGCGCGCTGGGGCGTGTTGAGATCGTTTGGGGTTCAGGTGCCGACCTTTTATGGATTTTCCGCCGCCGGTGGGCACCAGGGCGAACGCGTCTGGCCCGCCGAGCACGGTTTCGATGATCTTTTGCGCATGCCCCCGGAAGGTGTCGCAGCCGAAGCAGCGTTTCAAGACGGTGAGGGGTTCCATCAACCTGCTCCGAAAGGAAATCGGCCTCTTGCGGATCGCAATTGCGGCCTTTCATTCCGGATGGTTGCCATTTTCGAGCACCTCGACCACGGCCTCGGTCTCACCCAACTCCAGCAGGGCATGAAAGGTCGTGTTGCCGTCCACCACCCGGAATGTCCCGTCGTCCAAGGCCGCCACACCGATGGGTTTGCGCTTCTCGAACGTCCCCCGCCGGGCCGCCGCCATGCGCTCGTGGGCATTTTTCAGCCGCCCAGGATCCGGCGCCTCCCTTCGAACCAGATGCGCCAGGGGCATCACGACGCTGGTGGCGGTAGTTTTAAAGTACGGGCTAAGGACCTGATCTTTATCGAAGGGCATGCGCCTTTCCTCCTGCGTATTTCAAATGGCTATCAAGATGATCCCAATATCCAGTCCCATCCGGTTAATGACTGAAGGAAGCCAGGGCTACGATCGAGCCGCTTCAGCCCCCTTGCGGCCTGTGCGATGGCGGCCCCGAGGGAGTCAAACACGCGGTTGGCAAACTCTTTCTCACGCAGTTCCTCCCAGAGCCGTTCGGCCGGATTCAGCTCCGGCGAGTACGCCGCCAACCGTACAAAGGCGATGTTTTCCGGCGCATTCAGGTCATAGCGGCGATGCGAAAAAGCCCCATCCATCACCACCATCACGAGACTCGTCCGGATAGCGAAAGGATATGGTAAAAGCAGGAGAATCCTTTAGAGTCAACTTGGATGCAGATAGGAATTGCCATATCGCGGCCACCACAATCGATCCGCCACGCCGGCGATGATCCTCGATGACCGCGGCGACGGCCTCCCGCGGGGCACAAACCGCCATCCCGGTGAGTTTGTCGATTAGTAAAGGGCCTTCACTGGGCAAGCCTTAAACGCCAGGCCGGACAACCCGCAGGGACCATGCAAAAGGGCGCCGCGACGCAAGGTCGAGACGCCCTTTGCCATGTGTGGCTTGCCCGCTGCCGGCTCAGCCCTGGCGCTGCCTGAAGGCCGCGCCGACAAAGGCGCTGAAGAGCGGATGGGGCTCCATGGGTCGGGACTTGAACTCGGGATGGAACTGGCAGCCCAGGAACCAGGGATGGTCCTCCAGCTCGACGATCTCCACCAGCTCCCGGTTGGGCGAAGTGCCGCTGATGCGCAGCCCCTGCTGCTCCAGACGTTCCAGGTAGGCGTTGTTGAATTCGTAGCGGTGGCGGTGGCGCTCGCTGATCCTGGCGGTGCCGTAGGCCTGGCGGGCCAGACTCCCCTCGGCCAGTTCGCACGGATAGGCCCCCAGGCGCATGGTCCCCCCTTTTTCGGAATCCACATCGCGCCGCTGGAGCGTGCCGCTGCGCTCGTCGAACCATTCGCGCATGAGGTAGATCACCGGATCGGCGCAGGTGGGATCGAACTCGCTGCTGTGGGCCCCGCCCAGGCCGGCCACATGGCGGGCGAACTCGATGACGGCGATCTGCATCCCGAGACAGATGCCAAAATACGGGACGCGCCGCTCCCGGGCGAAGCGGGCCGCGGCGATCTTGCCCTCCACTCCCCGTGGGCCGAATCCGCCGGGGACCAGAATCCCGTCCGCCCCGGCCAGCTTTTCGGCCACGTTGGCCGCATCGATGGTCTCCGAATCGACGAAGGTCAGGTTGACCCTGCACCCGTTGGCGAATCCGCCGTGGCGCAAGGCCTCGTTGAGGCTCTTGTAGGACTCGGTCAGGTCCACGTACTTGCCCACGATGGCGATGGTCACCTCACAGCACGGCTCGGTCCAGGCCTGCACGATCTTTTCCCAGGCCTCCAGCCGCGGGGCCCGGGTCCAGATGTGCAGCAGCTCGACGATCTTGTCGTCCAGGCCCTCGCGGTGAAAGCAGAGGGGCACCTCGTAGATGCACGCCACATCCTTGGCCGTGATCACCGCATCCACCCCCACGTTGCAGAACAGGGCGATCTTGGCCTTGATGTCCTTTTCCAGGATGCGGTGGGAACGGCACAGGAGGATGTCCGGCTGGATCCCGATGGAACGCAGTTCCTTGACGCTGTGCTGGGTCGGCTTGGTCTTGACCTCCCCCGAGGTGCCCAGGTAGGGGACCAGGGTCAGGTGGATGTAAAGCACATTCTCCTTACCCTCGTCGGCCCGGAACTGGCGGATGGCCTCCAAAAAGGGCAGGCTCTCGATATCGCCCACGGTCCCACCGATCTCCACGATGACCACGTCCACCTCGGCAGCCACCAGCCGGATGCTGTTCTTGATCTCGTCGGTGATGTGGGGGATCACCTGCACCGTGCCGCCCAGGTAGTCGCCGCGGCGCTCCTTGGTGATCACCGAGTGGTAGATCTTGCCGGTGGTGAAGTTGTTGTTCTTGCCGAGCTTGGCCCGGGTGAAGCGTTCGTAATGGCCCAGGTCCAGATCGGTTTCGGCCCCGTCGTCGGTGACAAAGACCTCCCCGTGCTGAAAGGGGTTCATGGTGCCCGGATCCACATTGATGTAAGGATCGAGCTTCTGAATGGTCACGCTCAGCCCCCGGCTTTCCAGCAGGGCCCCGATGGCCGCCGAAGCCAGCCCCTTGCCCAGCGAGGAGAGCACCCCGCCGGTAACGAAGATGAATTTTGCCTTGCTCGTCATACCGTCGTTCCCGTCCTGAGGGTGGAAGCTTCGCCAATGGCCGTCAACGTCCAGGCGGCGGTTCTAGAGCACGTCGTCCGCGAAGCGGGCCGTGGGGCCCAGCTCCTCTTCGATGCGCAGCAGCTGGTTGTACTTGGCGATCCGGTCGCTGCGCGACAGGCTGCCGGTTTTGATCTGCCCGGCGTTGAGTCCCACGGCCAGATCGGCGATAAAGGCGTCCTCGGTCTCGCCGCTGCGATGGGAGATCACCGTGGTGTAGCCGGCCTCCTTGGCCATCTCCACCGCTTCCAGGGTCTCGGTGACCGTGCCGATCTGATTGAGTTTGATCAGCACCGAGTTGGCGATCCCGTCCTCGATCCCCTTGGCCAGGATCTTGGGATTGGTCACAAAGACGTCGTCGCCCACGATCTGGATGGCTCCCTCCAGGCGTTCGGTCATCTTCTGCCACCCCTTCCAGTCCTGTTCGGCCAGTCCGTCCTCGATGGACACGATGGGATATTTCTCCACCAGGGCCTCGTAGTAGTCGATCATCTGGGCCGTGGTCAGGGACTTGTTTTCCGATTTCAGCAGGTAGCGGTTTTTCTGGTAAAATTCGCTGGCGGCGGCATCCAGACCGATGGCGATCTCCCTGCCCGGAGCGTAGCCGGCCGCCTCGACGGCCTGGAGGATGTAGCCGATGGCCGCCTCGTTGGATTCCAGGTTGGGCGCGAACCCGCCCTCGTCACCCACCCCGGTGCTGTGGCCGGCCGCCTTGAGGATCTTCTTGAGGCTGTGAAAGGTCTCCGCGCCCATGCGGATGGCCTGGGCCGCCGAGGTGGCACCCACCGGAATGATCATGAATTCCTGGATATCCAGGTTGTTGGCCGCATGGGCGCCGCCGTTGACGATGTTCATCATGGGCATGGGCAGGCATCGGGCGTTGATGCCCCCCAGGTAGCGGTAAAGCGGCAGCCCCAAGGCGTTGGCAGCGGCCCGGGCCGCCGCCATGGAGATGCCCAGAATCGCGTTGGCCCCCAGCTTGCTCTTGTTTTCCGTGCCGTCCAGCTGGATCAGGTGCCGGTCGAGGGCCGCCTGATCGGCGGCGTCCATCCCCTGGAGGGTGGGGCCGATCTCCTGGTTGACGTTGCTCACCGCGCGGGTCACTCCCTTGCCGCCGTAACGCTTGACCCGGGTGTCGCGCAGCTCAAGGGCCTCGCGCTTGCCGGTGGAGGCTCCCGAGGGCACCGCCGCCCGTCCCGTGGCGCCGCAGGCCAGTCTGACATCCACTTCCACCGTGGGATTGCCGCGCGAATCGAGAATCTCTCGGGCGGTGACATCGATGATTTCGGTCATGGCATCCTCCCCCTGGTCCGTTCCGGATCGGTTCTGTCGGCGGTGCGCCCCGCGGGATCGGCCGTGTCGGGGCGCAGCGACCGGTGAATGGCAAAAGGCCACTTCGACCTTGGCGGGAAGTGGCTGGATCACGCTGTGACGCTTGACAAATCAAGCGGCGATGGTACGCTGCCCGCTCGACCCTGTCAAGGAACCTCAAGCCATGGAAGGTGCGCTCATGACCCATCTGTACCAGCAGGGGCACCTCGTGGTGGCCGCCATCCGGGTCTTGACCCACCGGGACGGCGTGCCGCCCTCGGTGGCGGCGGTGGCGGCCATGCTCCACTTCTCCGCCGAGCAGGCCAACCGCCTCTGCGCCAAGCTGCATGCCATGGGGGTCATCGAGCTGGTGGAGGGCGGTTTCGGCACCCGCCTCTTCGTGCGCGACCACGCCGCCCTGGAAACCGTCGCCGCCCAGGATCAGGCTCCGGCTTTCGCCGACGCCATCAAACAGTTTCAGGAAGAACGCAAGGCCCTGACCCGCAAGGTGGACGCCATCCAGGCCGAGCAGGCCGAAAAGAAGAAAGCCCTCTACGCGGAGCTGGAAAAACAGTTGCGCTTCAAGCAGGCCAAGCCTTCCGGATCCGGAAATCCATCCCAGGGGTGACGCCTTTCTCGGCGCGGATTCAGATGCCGACGCCGGACGCCCCCCGCGGATCCCCAGTGTAGCGTCAAAAAGCGGTGCATCTCAAGGGATCTTTCCCGCTTGCACCTATCGCAGTCCTAGATCCCAGTTCCACAGCCCGGGACGCCGCTTGATGGAGATCCCGGGCGGCACCGGCTCTTCCAGCCGCACCAGCAGGCGGTAACCGGCGGCGACCAGATCCGCCTCGCGGCCGCTGAGATCCAGGGTCCAGTTGGGATAGACCCAGACATCGGGCCCATGCCGGACGCTCCAGGCGGCTTCGCCCTTCGGGCTGGCAAAGGCCGTCTGCATCCGCAGCTCGCCGTGCGCCGTGCGCGCCAGGCACAGGGGCCAGTGGCCCGCCGCCACGATCCCCAGGGGCAGCCGGCTGCAGACCGGCAGCCCCAGCAAATCCTCGCCGCCGAGTTCCGGGCTGACGATGGCGCCGCTGCAGCCGATGCTTTCCGCGGCCGCGATGGCCAGGGGATTGGCCAGGTTGCAAAAGGGCCCGGCCCACAGGGGGCAGCCCGGAGACGGGGGAAACAGGACCCGCTGCCAGGGCGCGTTGAGCACGAAGCCCTCCGCCCCGCGGGAAAGGGCGCCGCGCACCCAGCCGGCCACCCGTTCGGCGTCGGACGGCCAGATCACCGGCGGCAGCCACCACCAGGGGCGGGTTCCGGCGTCGACGCGTGCCAGGGACTCCTGGGAAAGCCAGACCCCGTCAAGATCCGACCGGGGCTGCCGGCCGACGGTCATGCGCCACGGCGGTCCCTCCCGGCGGCGGCCGGCGGGCCATCGGGCGGCAAACCGGGATTCGTCCGGGGCTTCCTGCCGGGGCGCCAGCTCGGCTTCCAGCGCACCGATCATGCGGGCCAGCTCCGGTTCGCGCCGGTCGATGAGAAAGACCGGGGCCTCCCGGGGAGGCAGGCGGCCGCGGCTCGGGCGGATGTGATAGCGCCCGGACTTGGGCACCGCCTTGCCGATGCGCATGACCAGGTGCCAGGGGTCGTCCTCGTAGCCGATACGGATGGTGTCCCCGGTGAACAGGGCTTCCCGAGGAGACAGCAGGACCCCGCCCCGGGGGTCGCCGCGCAGCCGCCCCACCAGCAGCCCCGAGGCGCCGGCTTCACCCGCGGCCATGGGCTGCTGGGGCCGCTGGGGCAGAAAGTGGTAGTGGGTACCGGGGCGGCCCAGGGCCCGTTCGAGCAGCCCCAGGGCGTCGCGCTTGGCCTGGGGATCGTGCCCCTGATCGCGCAGGAGCCGATAGGCCGTGGTGGTGTAATAGACGTAGTGGGGGCCCTTTTTGCGCCCCTCGATCTTCCAGGCCGCCACGTTGGCCACGCTCTTGAGCACCTTGACGAGTACATCCAGGCTCAGGTCCTGGCAGGCGAAAAAGCGCGCCTCGGCCTCGTCCTGTCGATAGCGGCGCCGGCAGGGCTGAACACAGCGGCCCCGCAGCCCGCTGCGCCCTCCCATGAAGCTGCTCCAGTAGCAGCGGCCCGAAACGGCGTAGCACAGGGCGCCGTGAACAAAGACTTCCAGCTTCAGCCCCGACGGACAGGCGGCGTCCATGAGCCGCAGCTCGTCGATGGAAAGCTCCCGGGGGGCCACCACCCGGTCGGCCCCAAAGGCCCCGCGCACCAAATCCAGCGCCGCCGGGAAGGTCACGTTGGCCAGGGTGGACAGGTGCACTTCGCCTTGAAAACCGGCCTGGCGCGCCAGTTCGAGAACCGCCAGATCCTGGATGATCAGGCCGTCGGGCCTGACCTCTCTGGCCAGCCGCGCGATGGTCCCGCCGGTATCGTCCAGCTCCGTGGGCCGCAGCAGGGTGTTGAGGGTCACATAGACCCGGGTGCCGCGGGCGTGGGCCAGGTCGGTGAGGGCCGCCAGTTCGCCCAGGGTGAAGTTCTGGGCCGCCATGCGCGCCGAGTAGCGTTTGAGACCACCGTAGACCGCATCGGCGCCGGCGGCCAGGGCCGCCAGGAAGCTGTCGCGCCCGCCGGCCGGGGCCAGGATTTCGGGCGGGACGGGCGAATTGGAAGGGGATGGATGCATGGGGTCTGCTCCGGTTTCAGGATTATCGGCACCGCGGCGGGTCCGGTGCCGTCCTATCCTGAAACGGCCGAAGGGTCAACTCTGGGACCCTTGTCCCGCCGGCCGGCGCCTTTCCGTCAGCCCGCCGCGCCGGGTCTGAGGCTATCTCTTTTTCGTTTCCGGGGGCCGGGCCGATGGACTATGCGCGCCTTGCCCCGCCGGCAACCTGCATTATACTAGGACACCTGTCGAGACGCGACCACCAGGAAAGGACACCCGTCATGAAAATCGCTGTCAGCGGCAAGGGCGGCGTGGGCAAGACCACGTTTTCCGCCCTGCTCATTCGCACCCTCAACGCCGAGGGCCGCCACGTGCTGGCCATCGACGCCGATCCGGACGCCAATCTGGCCGCGGCCGTGGGCATCGCCGACGCCGGGTCCATCGTGCCCATCGCCGAGATGAAGGCGATGATCTTCGAGCGCACCGGGGCCCAGCCGGGAACCATCGGCGGATTTTTCCGCCTCAATCCCAAGGTGGACGACCTGCCCGACGCACTGTCGGCGCGGCTGGAGAACATCAAGCTGATGCGCCTGGGGGGGGTCAAGAAGGGAGGCGCCGGCTGCATCTGCCCCGAAAGCACCCTGCTCAAGGCCCTGGTGACCCATATCGTCCTGGCCCGCAACGAGGTGGTGGTGATGGACATGGAGGCGGGCATCGAGCATCTGGGAAGGGGCACGGCCCAGTCGGTGGACCGGCTCGTCGTGGTGGTGGAGCCGGGCCGGCGCAGCATCGACACCGCCGGTCATATCCGCCATCTGGCCGCCGAGATCGGCCTGCGCCGCATCAGCGTCGTGGGCAACAAGGTGCGCTCGGACCAGGACATCGCCTTTCTCAGGAAACACCTGGCGGATTTCGAGTTTCTCGGGGCCATCCCCTACGACGAGGCCCTCATCGAGGCCGATCTGAAAGGCGCCTCGCCCTTCGACGTGGACAGCAGCGCCCGCCAGGCGGTGCGGGCCATGATCGACCGGCTCTGATGCCTCCCCGGAGCAGGCCCATGAGGCGCCCCCCGGCTCGCCGGCCGGCCCAGGACCGGCGCATCGCCCCGGCCCTCAAGCCGGGGGCCGACGGGCCCTCCAGGCGTCTCTTCCAACAGATCGGCGTTCCCCAGGCGACCCCCTTCGTGCCGGACCCGTTTCAGCGCCAGGCCCTGGCGGCCGTGGCCGTCGGCGACTGTCTGGTCACGGCACCCACCGGTGCCGGAAAGACCTGGATCGCCGAAAAAGCCATCGCCCGGGTGCTGCAGAATGGGGGCCGCGCGTGGTACGCCTCGCCCCTCAAGGCCCTGACCAACGCCAAGTACCTGGAGTTCGGCGCTGTCTTCGGGGCCCCATCCGTGGGGATTCTCACCGGGGACCGCAAGGAAAATCCCGAGGCGGCCCTGATCACCGGCACCACCGAGATCCTGCGCAACCAGCTCTATGATGCCATGCACCAGGGCATCGATCTCGACACGGATTTCGTGGTCCTGGACGAGGCCCATTTCATGGGCGAACCCGAGCGCGGGGTGGTCTGGGAGGAGGTGATGATCTATCTGCCGGCCCGCATCCCGCTGCTGCTGCTGTCGGCCACCATCGGCAACGCCCGGCGCATCGCGGCCTGGCTCGAGGCCATCCGGGGCAAGCGCTGCACCGTGGTGGAGGCCGCAGAACGGCCCGTGCCCCTGGCGACCCTTTTCCTGCACCCTTCGGGAACCCTCATGCCCCTGCTGGCCCCGGGAGTCAGATCCGGCCGCGGCCGTCTCTCCCGCAAAGTGCACGAATACGCCCAGCAGCGGCGTCCTCCACTGCTGGCCCCGCCCCGGCGTCTGCCGCCTTTCGGCCAGATCATCGACATCCTGGCCCTCTATGACCTGCTGCCGGCCATCTTCTTTCTGAAATCCCGGGCCGACTGCGACCAGGCCCTGAACCTCTGCACCACCATCGCGGCCGATCCGGATCTGGCCGCCCGCCGCCGGGCCCGTATGGAGGCCCTGACCGCCTCCAGCGTCCACCTGGCCGGCCACCGCCATATGGCCGCGGCGGTCCATTACGGGGTGGCGGCCCACCACAGCGGGCAGCTGCCGGCCTGGAAGCTGGTGGTCGAGCGGCTGATGAGCGACGGATTGCTGGTGGCCGTCTTTGCCACTTCCACCGTGGCCGCCGGGGTCAACTTCCCCGCCCGCACGGTGGTCTTCCTCAACACGGACCGCTACAACGGCCGGCAGTTCATGCCCCTGACCCCCACCGAGATCCTGCAGATGACCGGACGGGCCGGCCGCCGTGGCATGGACCGCATCGGGTTTACGCTGGCCCTGCCCGGCCCCTACATGGATCTGCGCCTGGCGGCCGAACTGCTCTGCGCCCCGCCCTCGGACATCGTCAGCCAGGTGCGGATCGATTTCGCCATGGTTCTCAACCTGCTCCTCTCGCACAGCCCGGATCAAATCGAAGATCTGCTGCAGCGCTCGTTCGCCGCCTTCGGCGCCGGCCGCCGCGCCCCGGTCGCCGACGGTCGCTACGCGGCCAGGGTCCTGGCGGACGAGTTCCGCCGGCATCTGGCGTTCTTGCAGGACCATGGCTACGTAGCTGCGGACGGCACCCTCACCACCGAGGGCCGATGGACATCCCAGCTGCGGGTGGACCAGCCCCTGCTCATCGCCGAAGGGCTGCGCCGCGGGGTCCTGCGCACCTTCGATCCCGGGCTGCTGGCGGGCCTGACGGCCAGTTTCGTCCAGGAGAAGGATAACGGGGAACACTTCTGCGCCGCGGCCCAGAACCCCACCCTGATGCGCGCCTACCAGCGGCTGCAGCGCACCCTGGCCCCCTTTGCCCGCGAAATGCTGCGCCGCGGCTTTGCCGTGCGAGCGCTCCTGCCCCAGCCGGCCGCCACGGTGCATGCCTGGGCCGCCGGCGGGGACTGGCACCACGTGCACGCCCGCAGCGAAATGGCCGAAGGCGACCTGGTGATGCTCATCCTGCGCACGGCCGACAACCTGCGCCACCTCCGCAGCCTGAAGGATCCATTCCCCGAAACCGCCGCGGCCGCGGCCCGGGCCGTGACGCTGCTGCGGCGCGATCCGGTGGAGACGGCCTAGCTGGCCCGCAGGCGGGGCCGGCCGCGCCGGGCCTGGATTCAGCCCCCCGAAACCGGACCCGCGGCGGCTTGCAGGCAGCCGCCGAATTCCTGCAGGGCGGCGGCCAGCCCCTCGGGCCCCAGGACCTCCTCGACCTGCTCCGGGTCGGGCCCCAGCCCCGCAAAAAGTTTGGCCTCCAGCCGTTCGGTCTCCTGCCAGAGCCGCCGCAGGCGGTCCCGGCGCTGGGCACTGGTACCGTAGCGCGCCAGGATGTCGGCCATGC
Organism: uncultured Desulfobacteraceae bacterium; assembly: GCA_937982505.1. Taxonomy (GTDB): domain Bacteria; phylum Desulfobacterota; class Desulfobacteria; order Desulfobacterales; family UBA2174; genus UBA2174. The sequence goes on from CALJLV010000096.1 coordinate 26,757, forward strand.
GCCGGGGCATCGAAACGATCCGATCGTGCATCACCCGCTTGTCGGCATAGTTGATCAGTTCAGCCTCGTTGGGCGGCGCCTCCGGATCGAAGGCCGCCAAAACCACATGCTGGGCCACCAGGGATCCCACTTCGCCAAACCCCTGCCGGGTCAGATAGACCTGCCCGGATTGGGCGTGATCCTCGCCGGTGGTGAAGCTGCGGGTCTTGGTGATGTCGTGCAGCAGCCCCCCCGCCCTGACCAGCTCGAGATTCAACCTGGCCCGGCCGGCGGCCTCGAGGGCCTGGCAGAGCCACACGGCCACACGGCAGACCTGGATCGAGTGCGCCGCAATGTGGGGCATCATCTCCATGACGGCCATCATGCGATAGCACTGGCGTTGCGAGGGGATCGCAAGGGCATGGGGCGCAAAAGTCACGACACCTTCCTCATGGGCGACCGAATGGCCAAGGGGCCGCCGGACCCGAGATTGGACCCGCCGCGCCGACAGCCGGGCGGAAACGATCAAGACAGGGCGCAGATCGCGGACACCTCCACCCGGACATCCCTGGGCAGCCGGGCCACCTGGACACACTCGCGGGCCGGCGGCCGATCGGTGAAGGTCTCGGCATAGACCGCGTTGAAGCGGGCGAACTCCTCCATGTCCTTCAGAAAACAGGTGCACTTGACCACGTCGGCCGCGCTGAAGCCCGCCGCCTGAATGATGGCCAGGAGGTTGGCCATTACTTGGCGGGTCTGGACTTCGATCTCGCCGGCCACCAGCTCCCCGCTGGCCGGGTCGATGGGAATCTGGCCGGATACAAAGAGCAGGTTGGCGCAGCGTACCGCCTGGCTGTAGGGACCGATGGCGGCAGGGGCCCGGGGGGTGTCGATGATCATTTTCATGTCCACATCCTTTCGCAACTCCTGGTGATGGCGGGAAAATTTAGCATGAAAGACGCCTGCTGCAAAGCTGAATTAAGCTATTGACGCATCGGTGCCGACCGGATATCAAACCGGTTTGAATTTCCTGGAGAGCCGGCACGGCTGGCCGGCTGGCGCAGACCCCGATGCCTTTTACAAGGATTTTGGCCATGGCCGCACTTCCCAACATCGCCGTCATCGGATCCGGCTACTGGGGCAAGAACCTGGTGCGCAACTATCACCAGCTCGGCGCCCTCAAGCGCATCTGCGACAAGAACGAAGCCACCCTGGACGCCTTTGGCCGCCAATACCCCGGGGTGGAAACCGGCCTGGCTCTCAGCGAGGTGCTGGCCGACGCGGCCGTCGAGGGCGTGGTGATCGCCACGCCGGCCGAAACCCACTACGCCATCGCCCGCGAGGCCCTGCTTTCGGCAAAGCACGTCTACGTGGAAAAGCCCCTGGTCCTGGACGAGGACCAGGGCCGGGAGCTCATCGAGCTGGCGGTCCAGCGGCACCGGGTGCTCATGGTGGGCCATCTGCTCCACTACCATCCGGTATTTGCGCGCCTCAAGGCCCTGGCCGGCTCCGGCGAGCTGGGCCGGATCAACTACATCTACTCCAACCGGCTCAACCTGGGCAAGATCCGCCGCGAGGAAAACATCCTGTGGTCCTTTGCGCCCCACGACATCTCCATGATCCTGAGCCTGGCCGGCGAGGCACCGGAAACGGTTTCGGCCACCGGCGGCGCTTACCTGCATCGCCGGATCGCCGATGTCACCACCACCCATCTGGAGTTTGGCTCCGGACTCCAGGCCCACGTCTTCGTCTCCTGGCTCCATCCATTCAAGGAGCAGAAGCTGGTGGTGGTGGGCGACCGCAAGATGGCCGTTTTCGACGACACCCAGCCCTGGGCGGACAAGCTGCTGCTCTACCCGCACCGCATCGACTGGCAGAACAACCAGCCGGTGCCGGTCAAGGCGGATGCCGAGCGGGTCCCTGTCGAGCAGGACGAACCGCTCAAGCGCGAATGCCTCCATTTTCTCCACTGCATGGAAACCGGCCAGCAGCCGCACACGGACGGGGCCGAAGGGTTGCGGGTCCTGCGGGTGCTCAACCTGGCCCAGCGCTCCATGGACGAAGGAGGGGGCAAGATAAAGGTTTCCGGTGAGGGACTGCAGGTTTTAGGTTCCAGGTTCCCGGTTCCAGGTTCAACGCTCGAGGCCGAAGGCGATGCCCCCCATAACCGGACACCTGAGACCTTCTTCCGCCACGAGACCGCCGTGGTGGACGACGGCTGCCAGATCGGCGCCGGCACCCGGGTCTGGCATTTCTCTCACATCCTTGCCGGGTCGCGGATCGGTGAAAAGGCCAACATCGGCCAGAACGTGGTCATCGGCCCGGACGTCACCGTCGGCAATGGGTGCAAGATCCAGAACAACGTCAGCGTCTACAAGGGGGTCACCCTGGAGGACGGGGTCTTTTGCGGCCCGTCCATGGTCTTTACCAACATCTACAACCCGCGGGCCGAGATCCGCAAGATGGACCAAGTGCGTCCCACCCTGGTCAGACAGGGCGCCACCCTGGGGGCCAACTCGACCATCGTCTGCGGCACGACCATCGGCCGCTACGCCTTTGTCGGCGCCGGGGCGGTGGTCAACCGCAACGTCCCGGACCACGCCCTGGTGGTGGGCAACCCGGCCCGGCCCATCGGCTGGGTGTGCCAGTGCGGGGAACGGCTCAGCGAGGCCCTGGAATGTTTGGCCTGCGGCAAGAGGTATCGGCGCGATGAGCAGGGCTTACTTGAATCTTGAATCTTGAACGCGCCACAGGCGCCTTGAATCTTGTACGCGCGAAGCGCCCCCGCGAAGCGGCCCAACACCCTCGATAAATTTTAAAACCAATCAAGAGGAAGACCCTAATATCATGCAATTCATCGACCTCAAAACACAGCAAACCCGCATCCGCCCGGCCCTCGACGCCGCCATCGCCCGGGTCCTGGACCACGGCCAGTACATCATGGGGCCGGAGGTCGCACAGCTCGAAGAAAAGCTGGTCGCCTACACCGGCGTCAAGCACTGCATCAGTTGCGCCTCGGGCACCGATGCCCTGCTCATGGCCCTCATGGCCCTGAACATCGGCCCCGGCGACGAGGTGATCACCGTGCCCTACACCTGGATCTCCACCGCCGAGGTCATCGCCCTGCTGCGCGCCAGGCCGGTTTTCGTCGATGTCCAGCCGGATACCTTCAACCTGGATCCGGACAGACTCGAAGCCGCCATCACCCCGGCCACCCGGGCCATCATGCCGGTGGGGATCTACGGCCAGTGCGCGGACATGACCCGCATCAACGCCATTGCCGCCAAACACGCGATTCCGGTCATCGAGGATGCGGCCCAGTGCTTCGGGGCCACCCACCACGGCCGCAAGGCCTGCGCGCTTTCCCTGATGGGCTGCACCTCCTTTTTCCCCTCCAAGCCGCTGGGGTGCTACGGGGACGGCGGGGCCATCTTCACCCCCGATGACGCCCTGGCCGAACGGATGCGCCAGATTCGCAACCACGGCCAGAAGGTCAAGCACCAGCACCCCCTGGTGGGCATCAACGGACGCCTGGACACGCTCCAGGCCGCCGTTCTGATCGAAAAGCTGGCCCTCTTCGAAGCGGAATGCGCCCTGCGGGCCCAGGTGGGCCGGCGCTACGACGCCCTGCTGGCGGATGCCCCCGGCATCCAAACCCCGGTAATCGCCTCTGGCAACACCTCGGTCTACGCCCAGTACACCCTCTTGTCCGAAGACCGGGATGCGTTGAGCCAGAAGCTCAAGGCCGCCGGCATCCCCTCGGTGGCCTACTACACCGCCCCGTTGCACCTGCAGGGGGCCTTCGCCGACCTGGGCCACAAGCCCGGCGATTTTCCCGTCTCCGAGCAGATCGCCTCCCGGTGCCTGAGTCTGCCCATGTCGCCCTACCTGACGGAGCAAGACCAGGCACGGGTCGCCGCGGCCCTGAGGCGCTGAGCGGTGCGCCGCCACCAGCGATGAAGCGGATCGGGGCGGCTTATGGCTATGCGGGAGCGGCGGTCCTGTTCTGGGCCACGATTCCCACCGCCTTCAAGATCGCCCTTGCCCAGGCGGACATCCTGCCACTGCTGACCGTGGCCTCCACGACCTCCGCCGCGGTGCTCCTGGCGGTGGTGGTGGCCCGGAAAAAGACAGGCCTCCTGAAAGCTTCGACCAGGGCCCAGTGGATCCATTCCGCCCTTCTGGGGCTGATCAATCCCGCCGTCTATTACCTGGTCCTGCTCAAGGCCTACGCCCTGCTTCCCGGCCAGGTGGCACAGCCGTTGAACATGATCTGGCCCATTGTGCTCGTATTCATTTCGGTGCCGATCCTCGGACAGAAAATTGAGGCCCGGAGCTACCTGGCGCTCGTGGTCAGCTTTGTCGGGGTCTGCGTGATCTCTTCCCAGGGGAGGCTGCTCGGGCCGGACGGCACCGATCTGGCGGGTGTATTGCTGGCCACGGGAAGTTCAATCCTGTGGGCCGTCTATTTCATCCTCAATGTCAAAGACGACCGGGATGAGGCCGTCAAGTTGGCCTTGAATTTCATTTTCGGATCGGCCTACCTGGCCGCCTGGACGACCCTGGCGGGGCAGTGGGGGGCCCCGCTGAACCGCACCGCCTTGGCGGCCTCGGTCTACATCGGTCTTTTCGAGATGGGCATCGCCTTTCTCTTCTGGCTCAGGGCCCTTCAACTGGCCCCGACCACCGCCGTGGTGAGCCACCTGGTTTATCTGGCCCCGTTTCTCTCCCTGGTCTTTTTGCGCCTGGTGATCCACGAACCCCTATGCCCCACCACGCCGGCCGGGCTGGTGCTGATCATCGCCGGAATTCTCATCCAGAACCGCCGGGCCAAAAAACCGGCGGGATCGTCCCGAGCGGCGGCCGGCCGCGGAAAAGGGCGTCCTTAGAGTCAGCGCCGGGGTTCTGGCGGCAGGGTTAGGGACCAGTCGAACAGGCCGCGAAACGCCACCAGAGTGGAAATCAAGAAACTCGCGCAGATTGGGGGCCGGAGGTGGCAAGCCCTCTTCGGCAAAAGGCTTTCAGGGCGCTGGCGGCAATCCTGGCCTTCTTGTCCAGCGCCTGCTCGAGCATCCGAAGAAGCAAAAGGGTGAGCAGGTCCACGGTCATGGGGATGCTCACCTGGACGAAGCTGCCATCCGCGATGCCGTCCCGGAGGCAGGCGGCCAGGGATTCCTTGAGAGCGTTCCTGGCCCTGGCGGCCTGCTTTTCAAGATCCTCACGGCCGGACTCCAGAGTGCAGGGCAGGGGGCGAAAAACCAGCACCGCGTCGAGGGGGTGGTTGCGGGCGAATCCATGGTGGGCGTCGATCAGGACATCCAGCCGCCTGCCGGGGTGCCCGCTCGCCGCCAGATGGTTCAGCATATCCTGGTAAAGATCCAGCACACCGCGCATGATGTATACGTAACAGCCGGATTTGTTGCCGAAATGATAGTAGATCAGCGGTTCCGTGATCCCGGCGGTCTTGGCAATCTCGGCCGTTGAGATGCTTTCGTAGTTTTCCCGAGCGAACAGCCGTCTGCCCGTGACCACCATGGATTCAAATTTCGGGCTCATGATCGGCATGCCAAAAGGCCCCCTTTCATCTCTCTGTTCCAGTCCGTCCGTATGGGTGATTTCTTTCCGTCTTTTAGCCTTTTTTATCCCGGGTCGTCAAATCTCGATTTGAATCAAAACATCATGATCCCTGTTGGTTTGGACAACATTTGCGCACTTCATCGGCGGCTCAGATGGACAAAAGGGCCTGGGGCGAGCAGTTCCTTCAGGGCGGTCTGCCGGTTGCGGGTATCCTGATTCTTCACCGACAGGGCCAGCGCCTTGCGCGTGCCCACCAGGACCGCCAGCCGCCGGGCCCGGGTCAGGGCGGTGTAGATCAGATTGCGAAAAAGCATTTTGAAATGCTGGGTCAAGACCGGGATGACCACCGCCTCGAACTCACTGCCCTGGGACTTGTGGACGGTGATGGCATAGGCCAGATCGAGGTCGGTGATGTCGTCGCGCCTGTACTGAACGATCCGCCCGTCCGGGAAAAACCCCACCGACAGGGTCAGCGCCTCGTTGTCGATCTCCTCAATGGTCCCGATGTCGCCGTTGAACACGCCCAGATCGTAATTGTTGCGCCGGTGGATCACCCGGTCCCCGGTGCGCAGGATGCGCTCGCCGATCCGGATCTGGGCCCGTCCCTTTTCCGAAGGATTGACGGATTCCTGGATCAAACTGTTCAGGCTCAAGGTCCCGAGGCTGCCCCGCGTCATGGGGGTGATGATCTGGATTTCGGTTTCCTTCCCCAGGTATTTGGGGATCCATTCCACGTAGAGCTTGCGCACCACGTCGGCAGCGGCCAGGCCGTAGTGCAGGGCGCTCCACGGATGCACCTTGCTCAGCACCGCCCGCAGCTCATCGACCCGGTTTTGCGCCTGAAGGAGTGTTTCCAGATCGACGTGCTGGAAATTTTTCGGGATCATCAACTCGGTTTCGTAGGGCCGAACCGCCTCGCTCACCCTGAACTCGTAGGGGTCGGCGTCTCCGTAAGGTTCGCTGGCGGCAGGGGGCGGCTGGGTTTCAAAATGCCGCTTGACCCTGGCGATGAAGCCCAGCTGGGCCCGGGTGGCTTCGTCGGCGTCCATGAAAAAGCAGTCCGTGCCGTTTTCCCACACCTGCGGTTTCTTGAACGGCGAGTCGACGTGGGGCAGCTCGCCGCGGTTGATCTGGTAGGCGTAGCGGATGATGGCGGACTGCTCGGCCTGGCGAAATATTTTCGACAGCCGGAAGCAGGGGATGGCGCCCGAGGCGATCATGTCTTGCAGCACGTTGCCGGCGCCCACGGAGGGCAGCTGGTCCGCGTCCCCGATGAAAAGCAGCTGGCTGTGGGCCGGAACGGCCTTGAGCAGGGAGGCGGTCAGGCTGATGTCCAGCATCGAGGATTCGTCGACGATCAGAAACCCGACCTCGAGCGGATTTTCCTCGCCGCGGCTGAACTGCCCGCCCTTCCATTCCAGCAGCCGGTGGATGGTCCTGGCCTCCCGGCCGATGACATCCATCATCCGCTGCGCGGCGCGACCGGTGGGCGCCGCCAGGACGACCTTGCGCCCCATGGATTCCAGCAGCCGGACGAGCACCAGGGTGGTGGTGGTTTTGCCGGATCCGGGGCCGCCGGTGAGAATCGAGACCTTTTCCCCGACGATCCCCTTCACGGCGGCGGTCTGTTCGTCTCCCAGGGTGAAATTCCTGGCCCGGCCGAACAGCGCCAGCCAGCGCTCGACCCGGGCGGCGTCCACGCGCGGGGCGCTGCCGCGGTCCGACAGCCTCCTGGCCACATAGAGCTCGTCGAAGTAGAGAGATTTGGAATAGTAGCACAGGGTGGTGCCGCCGTCCGGGGCGGTCATCTCGCGGACCTTGAGAAGCCCCTCCTGCGCCATCTGCTCCAGAAACCGCGGCAGGCGCTCGCTCGGGTCCAACCCGATCAGCTCCCGGGTCTGGGCCTCGATCTGGGCCGCGGTGAGATAGCAGTGGCCCAGCTCCCGGCTGGCGGCCAGCACGTGCCGGATGCCGGCCATGAAGCGCCGGGGGCTGTCCGTTTCCAGACCGATGCTCAGGGCGACCTTGTCGGCGGAAAAAAAGCCGATGCCGTGGATGTCGTCGGCCAGCCGGTAGGGGTCCTCGGTAACGGTGTTGATGGCCTCGTCGCCGTATTGCTTGTAGATCCGCACGGCAAAAAGGGTGCTGATGCCGTGGGACTGCAAGAACATCATCACTTCCCGGATGGCGCGGTGCTCGGTCCAGGCCGCGCTGACCATGCGCAGCTTCTTTTCGGCGATCCCCGGCACCTCGACGAGCCGCTGGATCTCCTCCTCGAAGACGTCGAGGGTTTTTTCCTTGAAGTGTTGGACGATTTTCCTGGCCGTCTTGGGCCCGACGCCCTTGATCAGGCCCGAGCCGAGATATTTCTCCAGCGCCGCGGCCGAGGCCGGCTTTCTTTCCACCGCCGCCGTAGCCCTGAACTGCCGGCCGTACTTGGGATCCACGGCCCAGGCCCCGTGAAATTCCATCGTGGCGCCGGCAAACACCTTGGTCTGGTGGACAACGACGGTTTCCTGCTGCATGGGGTTGTCAAAAGGGGTCACGCGCAGCACGGACCACCCGGTGTCCGGGTTGTGAAACGTCACCCGCTCGACAATGCCGCGGATGGATTCGCCGATGGAGGGAAGCGGTTCCTGGGCCATCGCCTGTCTGGAAGAAGTTTGCAAGAATGTACGAATAAAGATAGTCTGTCTTTCTAGTTTCCAGCGCCTGGCGGTCCACCGGACCCGGCGCACCACACACGACCCGGTTCCCTCCCCGGGCCCTGGCCAGGCAGGGACGCTCCCCGGCGAGTCGGATCCGTCCTTCCACCGTCGCCCCCGGTTCCATCGCGCGGGTACTGACGGCGCCGGCACTGGAGGCGATCTTCGGATCGTCGCCGCTGTCGTTGTCGTTGTCGTGGGATAGACACGTCTTGCCCCCTTCTGGAGCGTCAAGGTCCGAGGAACGCCGCCATCCGCGGATCCAGGACAATCAGCCGCCGGGCGGGAGCGCTTTGGGGGGCCAGCAACTCGAAATCGGCGTCTTCGAACCCCGGCGCCACCGAACAGCCCACCAGGACGTCATCCGCCAAGGGTTCGGCCGCCTGCCAGGTGCCGGCGGGAATCACATGACAGAAGCGATCGGCTCGCGCTGACAAAACGACCTGCCCGGGAGGCGCCTCGCTTCCATCCCAGCAATAGAGGCGAAGCCCCGTCCCCCGGTAGAGGTTCCAGACTTCGTCGCTGCCCACCCGGTGGAAGCGGCTCTTCTCGTGGCGCTGGAGGGAAAAGTAGATGTGGGTCAGGGCCGCTCGCCGGGTCCCGTCGCCCCTTTGGACCAGGGCTCGGGATTTGAAGACTTGGCGAAAACGGCCGCCTTCCGGATGGGCGACAAGATCGACGGGCTTCATTCTTTTTTGGCTCTTTTTGGGAAAATTTGACCTTGACGGGTAGAATTTGGGCACAGTCCAGAAGGTTTCGTCTTATCTCAGTCCAGGGGCTCCGGAGGCCACTTCGCGAGCCCCACATATCCATCAGCTTCCACCCTCTCAAGATCCTGGAACATCTTGCCGATGGTCTGGGCTGTCACAGGTATTTTGGTCGCGCAAACGTCCTAAATGGCCTCGGCATCGATATGTCGCTTGAGATAGATCGGAAGAGCACACGTCTGAACTCCAGTCACGTCAGTCAATCT
>CALJLV010000097.1 GCA_937982505.1 uncultured Desulfobacteraceae bacterium
CCACCGAGATCTACACTCTTTCCCTACACGACGCTCTTCCGATCTATCGTGCTGGTGAGTCTGGCGGGCAACACGGCCATGACCCATCTGCTCCTGGGGCTTGATCCGTACCGGATGATCCGTGAACCGTACATCCCGGTCGTCAACCGGCCGCCGGTGATGCGAGCCGCCGTTCTGGGGCTGGCGGTCCATCCGGGGGCCCGCATCCTGGTGTTTCCCAACGTGGGCAGCTATTTCGGAGGGGATCTGATCGCCGGCATCCTCTACAGCGGACTTCACCGACGGTCCGAAACGGCCATTCTGGTGGACGTGGGCACCAACGCCGAGGTGGTCCTGGGCAACCGGGACTGGCTCATGGCCTGCGCCGGGGCCGCCGGTCCGGCGCTGGAAGGCGGCGTGACGCGTTTCGGAATGGCCGCCGCCGAAGGGGTGATCGACCGCGTGACCCTGGATCCGGCCAGCGGCGGCCTGGTCTGGCGGACCATCGGCGATGCACCGCCGCGGGGAATTTGCGGTTCGGGTCTCATCGATCTGGCCGCAGTGCTCTTTCGGGCCGGGATGATCGACGTGCGCGGCCGCTTGGTTCCCGGGCGCTGCGCGGGGCGCCTGCGGATCGTGGACGAGATGGCCCACCTGGTGCTGGTCCCGGCCTCTGTGGCGACCGGGGGGCAGGACCTGATGATCAGCCAGGCGGATCTGGACAGCCTGATCCGCTCCAAGGCGGCCATGTACACCATTCTGGAAACCCTCGCCGGCACCATGGGGCTGGCGCTGGCCGATCTGCCCGCTTTCTACGTGGCCGGGACCTTCGGGGTCTTCATTGATCCGGCCTCGGCGGTGACCATCGGAATGCTGCCGGATCTGCCGGCCGGGCGCTTCAAGCCTCTGGGCAACAGCTCCCTGGAAGGCGCGGCCCAGGTCCTGACCCGGCCCGGGGTCCTGGCCGAGATCGACCGGATCCGCGACGGCATCACCTACCTGGAACTCAACGTCAACCCGGATTTCATGAACCGCTTTTCCGCGGCCCGCTTTCTGCCGCACACCAACCGGGATCTGTTCCCGTCGGTGGCCCCGGCCGCGGGGGCGACATCCTGAAAAGCGCCGCGGCGGTGCCGGCAGGAGAACCGCACCGGCGCCGGCGCAATGGAAACTCTGAATTCACACGGGCGCCTGCACCGGTACCCGAAACAGACGGCAGGTGTTGTCCCAGACGGCGGCGGCCAGGATTTCAGGATCCTCACCGCGCACCTCGGCCGCCTTGAGCATCACGGTGCGCACGAAGGCCGGTTCGTTGCGCCGCTGGCGGTTGCGCTCGGGGCTGGGGGTCAGGTAGGGGGCGTCGGTTTCCACCAGAAGGCGATCGACCGGGATCCGGGGCACCAGGAGGCGCAGGTCCCGGCCGCGCTGAGTGTGGGTGACGATGCCGGTAATGCCGATGCAAAAGCCCATCTCCAGGTACCGGTCCAGCTCCCGGGCGGTTCCCGAAAAGCAGTGGACCACCCCCTGGCGGCCGGGCCAATCGCTGGCGCGCAGCATCTCGATGAGCCGCCCCCCGCTGTCGCGCTCGTGGAGAATCAGGGGCAGGTCCAGGTCCCGGGCGACTTCCAACTGGCGCGCGAACCAGCGCTCCTGGTCGGCGCGGGGGGCGTACATGCGGTTGAAGTCGAGGCCCGTTTCTCCCCAGGCCTTCACCCGGGGATCGTGGGCCAGTCCCCGAAGGGCTTCCAAAACCGCCTCGCTGCACCCGGCGGCATCGTGGGGATGGACGCCCACCGAGGCCCAGGCTCCGGCAAGCCGGTGGGCCAGGGCCACCGCGCGCCGGCTGCGCCCGGCGTCGATGCCCACGATCATGACCCCCCGCACCGCGTTGCGGGCCATGCGGTCGCAGACGGCCGGCAGGTCGGCCTCGAATAGGGGATCATCCAGGTGGCAGTGGCTGTCAAAGAGTCGCATGGATCGTTCTTTGCCTTGGGCTCCAGGGTGGGGGTGGACGTCTCCCCAAAAAGACCGCGACGATCGGATCCTGAACGGTTCATTGCGCCCCCTCCGGCCGGGGCCGATGCCCCCGGTGCGTGGCGCGCCTGCCGGGTATCATGTCTGGATCGGCTTTGCAACCGCGAGAGGAGAGATTTAGCGCTTGATTTCATAATGAGTATATGCTTGTTTAATTTTCCGATTTTTTCCCAGGGGCCCATGGGCGCCGCGTCCAGCGGCGACCATTTTCCGCATTCGTCTGGAGGTGACCATGTTCAAGATCGTCAGGCGTGAAGAAATGTCTCAAGGTACGGTGATCCTCAATGAGATCGAGGCACCCAAGATCGCGGCCAAGGCTCGGCCAGGCCAGTTCGTGATCCTCAAGGCCAACGAGGAAGGCGAACGCATCCCGCTGACCATGGCCGACGCCGATCCGGCCAAGGGAACGATCACCATCATCTACATGGTGGTGGGCAAGTCCACGGCCCTTTTCAAGAGCCTCAAGGTGGGCGAGGGCTACCAGGATGTTATCGGGCCGCTGGGCAAGCCGACCCATGTGGAAAAGGTCGGCACCGTGGTCTGCGTCGGCGGCGGCACCGGGGTGGCGGTGCTCTATCCCATCACCCGGGCCATGAAAAAGGCCGGCAACCGCGTGGTGAGCATCATTGGCGCGCGCAGCAAGGATCTGCTGATCATGGAAGCGCTGATGCAGGCCGCCAGCGACGAGCTGATTGTCTGCACCGATGACGGCACCTACGGCCACCACGGGTTTGTCACCGACAAGCTCAAGGAGGTCCTGGAACGCGAAAAGGTCGACCAGGCGGTGTGCATCGGCCCGGTGCCGATGATGAAGTTCTGCTCTCTGATGACCAAGAAATACGAGGTGCCGACCCTGGTGAGCCTCAACCCCATCATGGTGGACGGGACGGGCATGTGCGGTGGATGCCGGGTGACGGTGGGCGGCGAGACCAAGTTCGGCTGTGTGGACGGCCCTGAATTCGACGGCCACCAGGTGGACTATGACGAGCTGATGCGCCGCCTGCAGGCCTACTGCACAGAAGAGAAACAGTGCTACCAGAGCTATTGCACCATTCAGGAGTAGCGAGGCCGCGCAGCGGGTGCGACTGCCCGCCGCGGCCGCGCCGACTGCCCGAATACATAAAGTTACCAGGGACGCCCGGGGGCGCCCCACGGGGAGGAAAGGTATGACGGAAAAAGAAAAGAACAAGGCGGCCGGCCGTACGCCCATGCCCGAGCAGGCGCCCGAGGTCCGCCGGCGCAACTTTCTCGAAGTGCCCACCGGGTACACCGAAGAGATGGCCGTCGCCGAGGCCCAGCGCTGCCTGCAGTGCAAGAATCCGGGCTGCGTCAAGGGATGCCCGGTCAACGTGGACATCCCCGGCTTCATCAAGCTGATCGCGGAACGCAAGTTCACCGAAGCCATCCGCCACATCTGGACCACCAACAGCCTGCCGGCGGTCTGCGGCCGGGTCTGCCCCCAGGAGATCCAGTGCGAGGGGCTCTGCATCGTGGGCAAGAAGGGCGATCCGGTGGCCATCGGCAACCTGGAACGCTTCGCCGCCGACTGGGAGCGGGAGTACGGCACCGGGGTTTTGCCCCCCAAGCAGCCGTCCACCGGTAAAAGGGTCGCGGTGGTGGGCTCCGGCCCCTCTGGACTGACCGTGGCCGGGGACCTGATCGTCAAGGGTCACGCGGTGACGGTCCTGGAGGCCTTCCACAAGCCCGGCGGGGTGCTGGTTTACGGGATCCCCGAATTCCGTCTGCCCAAGGCCATCGTGGCCCAGGAAGTCAATTTCCTCGAACGGCTGGGCGTCACGGTGGAGTGCAACGCCGTGGTGGGCCGCACCGTATCCTTGGATGAACTCTTCGCCGAAGGCTATGAGGCTATCTATGTCGGGGTGGGCGCCGGCCTGCCGCGCTTCATGGGGATTCCCGGCGAGAACCTCATCGGGATCCTTTCGGCCAATGAGTACCTGACCCGCGCCAACCTGATGAAGGCCTAAGATCGGAAGAGCGTCGTGTAGGGAAAGAGTGTAGATCTCGGTGGGCGC
>CALJLV010000098.1 GCA_937982505.1 uncultured Desulfobacteraceae bacterium
ATGAAATTCGGAATCGCGATGGCCGCCAGGATGCCGATGATGGCGATGACGATCATCAATTCGATGAGGGTGAAGCCTTTTTGCCGTTTGTTTCTCATCCGCTGCAACATGGTGTGCCTCCTTTGGTGGTGTGAGTGAAAAAAAGTGAATGAATCCTTAAGCAAAGCAAACCGTCGTTCCGTCCAAACCGCGATGTGCCTGGAAAAATGTTAACGGCATATTGAGCAAGCATCATGCCATAGTTCAGTTTTTTCCTTTAAAAGTATAACCGTCTGATTTGCAGAATAATTCACCTTTTTTGAGTAATGATTATTTATCGTTGCGACGTCAAATAGTGACACAATTTGTCAGTTTCCTGACAAAATGTGGCAGGGCGTTGAGGTTTTCTCTGGCCTGATGAAATCCCCCCGGCCCCCTTTGATAGAGGGGGGGGTGTCTTTGGGAAAAGGGGGAGGTTTTTTTGGGATGAGGCGTTTGGGTTGTCTCATGACTGGATCATGCCGGGCAGGCTCGACCGTTCTGGATGCGGATGCCCACACGGCGGTTCGAGCCCCAGCCGTCGAAAGGCTTCGAACAGCTCCACCCGTCCCACCGGGCGGTCGTGGTGGACCACGGCGATTTCCCGCAGTCCCCCGGCCACCATCAGCTCCACCGCCCGCATCAGCCGGTCGTCCAGAGCCACGCAGGGCCGCAGCGGCATCTCTCGGCGATAGGGGCGGATGATGTCGTGGACCCGATGGTGTCGCATGGCGGTCGGCCTCAAGAGTGGTTCTCCTCCGGGCAAGATGACGACCCGTTCATCAGGTCGATTAGCAAAATCGATACCATCCTCACCGGATCCGTTCCGCGGCGCCCATCCGAGGCCTGGATCGCGACTCTTTGCTGATTCCAAGGCCATTGGGCGAGCTGCCGGAAGCGCGGGCAAGCGACGAAACCATAGGGCTGTCCACCACGGCAGGACACCAGGACCGGGAATTGTCCACCGCCGATGTCCAGTCCCTGCCCCGGGGAGACGCCACCCCGGCCAGACGTTATTCCAACATTCCGTTTTTGCTCCCTATAATTAAATTTTGGATCCCCTCTCCGGTTTTGGCACAGCCTTTGTTAAAGCTGTTGGCCAAGACCGGCGACGGACGTCAAGAAAACGCCGCAAGAATAACGGATCCAGAAACGGCGGCCGCAGCGACCGCCCACAACAACCGGGACAACGGCATCACTACCCAAAGGAGGCGGAACCATGGAAGACGTCAAAAATCAGAAAATCACAGGGTTCGAAGTGGCCAAGGAACTGGAACAAAAGAAAAAAACCATCATTGAGCGGCTGATCCCCGAATGGCAGCACATCCGGGCCGCCGTCGTCGGGGTGGCGGTCTTTTTCGTCCTCTTCCTGGTGGGCATCTGGCTGGCGGGCAATCCCTTCGAGGCCACGGTGCGCCTGCCGTCCAAGTACGTGGTCGACCACGGGCTGATGGGCAACGAATGGGGCGTCGTCTGGAGCGTGGTTCTGCTGGCGGCCTTCTTCGAGTTCATGGACGCCTCGGCCGGGATGGGCTTCGGCACGGCCCTGACCCCCCTGCTGCTCCTGGTGGGCTTTGATCCCAAGCAGATCGTGCCGGTGGTCATGATCCAGCAGGGCGCCGCCGGCCTGGTGGGCGCCTATCTGCACCGCGAGTTTCAGAACGTGGAGTGGAAGTTTTCGCCCATGAGCGAAACCGTCAAGCTCTGGCTGATCATCGCCGGCACCGGGGTACTCTTCAACATCACCGCCATCGTGGGGGTCTACAAGATCTTCAAGATCGGCAAGATCTGGATCGAGCTCTACGTGGCCGTCCTGCTGCTGGTCATGGGCGGGGTCTCCCTGTTCCAGTCGAAAAAAGCGCGGCCCTACAAGGCCAGCAAGATGTTCCTCTGGGCGGCCCTGGCCGGGTTCAACAAGGGGGTCGGGGGCGGCGGCTACGGCCCGGTGGTCACCATCGGCGGCCTGCTGGCCGGGGTGCCGGTCAAGAGCATGATGGCGGTCACGGCCATCTGCGAAGGCACGGTGAGCTCCATCGCGGTCATTACCTGGGTCCTGATGCTCACCAGCGGAGTGCAGATCGACTACATTCTGCTGCCCAGCTTCATGCTGGCCACCATGTTCTCGGCGGTGGCGGCCCCCTACATGACCCGGGCCCTGCCCGAGATGCTCTGGAAGATCGTGGTGCCGGCCTACTGCCTCTGCCTGACGGCCTACGCCTTCTACAAGCTGATTCCCAAGCTGATGAAGCAACTGGCTGGATGATGACGGACCCGTGGTGGCCGCGCCGCGACGCGGCGCGGCCCCCCGGTCTCCAGCAAACCCTCAACTGCCAGCCATCCGCAACCCCATGAAGCGCAAGCGAGAGGACAAGATGAACGCCAACGACGCCACCTACCTGCCGGCCGGCCACTGCTCCGAGCGGAGTTTTTTCCAGAACCGCCTGGCCAATTTCGGGGTGACCCTGATGGTCATGGGCGCCAGCTTCGCGCTCTACTACCTGGGCCTTTTCGGTACGGTGGAGGGGCCCCTGACCCCGGAGCGCATGGGCGCCTCGCTTTCCGCCATGGGCATCACCCAGCGCCACGTGATCGTGATGCTCCTGACCCTGCTCATCGCCGCGCTGACCTGGAACTGGATCTACAACCTGGGCAGCCTCCTGGCCGGCCACCGCATGACCTGCAACGCGGTGGACAAGGCCACCGGGGAGGTCTGTGGGGCCGCGGTCCAGCGGCGCCGCCACGTGGCCAAACGCAGCGGCCACACCGTGGTGGAATACCGCTGCCCCCACGGCCACCTGCGGCCCGAGGCCCACTTTCACCCGGTGCGCAAGGGCACGGTGAGCAACACCATCTGGATCGGGTGCGCCGTATTCACCCTGATCGCCGTCTTCTGCGTCTGAACCCGGCGGCGAGATCCCGGCCACCCGCGGCGGCCCGTGCCGACCCCCCTCCGGCACGGGCCGTTGTCTCCGGGGTCGAACATTCGAAACGGCCGCCTCCCCTGTTCTACCCTTTAAAGTGGCCCAGCGGGGAAAACCGATGCCCGCAGCAGCCGTTCCCGTCCTCTCTTCGCCGTCCCCCGCCCAGCGGATTGATGGCGGGCTGCCCCAGGGCATCTGGGCCCTCGGCTGGGTCTCGATGCTCATGGACGTCTCTTCCGAACTCGTCCACAGCCTCCTGCCCGTCTTCATGGCCACCACCCTCGGCGCTTCCATGGTCTTTATCGGCATCGTCGAAGGGGTGGCCGAGGGAGCGGCGGCCATCACCAAGGTCTTTTCCGGAGCGATCAGCGATTACCTGGGAAAGCGAAAGCTTCTGGCCGTGGCCGGCTACGCCCTGGGCGCCCTGGCCAAACCCATATTCCCGCTGGCGGCCACGATGGGCTGGGTCTTCACGGCGCGCTTTGTCGACCGCCTCGGCAAGGGGATCCGCGGGGCGCCGCGGGACGCCCTGGTGGCCGACATCGCGCCGCCGCAGCTTCGCGGGGCGGCCTACGGTCTGCGCCAGGCCCTGGATGCGGTGGGGGCCTTTATCGGCCCCCTGCTGGCCCTCGGATTGATGTTCTGGCTGGCCGGGAACATTCAAGCGGTGCTGTGGGCCGCGGTCCCGCCCGCCTTTCTGGCGGTGTTCGTGCTGATCGTGGCGGTCCACGAACCCCGCGTCTCCGGCCATGCGGCCGAATCCAGAGGCCGTCTGCGGCTGGCGGATGCCGGGCGCCTGCCGCCGCGCTACTGGATGGTGGTGGCGCTCGCAGCGGTGTTTGCCCTGGCGCGTTTCAGCGAGGCGTTTCTGATTCTGCGCGCCCGGGACGTCGGTCTGGCCGTCGGCTGGGTGCCGGCGATCATGATCGTGATGAATGTCGTCTATTCCCTGTTGGCCTATCCGGCCGGGGCCGCAGCGGACCGTCTTTCGGCGCGAACCCTCCTGGTGTTCGGACTCGGCGTCCTGGTGGTGGCGGATCTCTCCCTGGCCATGGCCCCATCGCCCACCATGGTTTTTTGGGGCGCCGCGTTATGGGGTTTGCACATGGCCTTCACCCAGGGACTGCTCGCCAAGCTGGTGGCCGACACGGCGCCCGCCGATCTTCGCGGTTCGGCCTTCGGGGTCTTCAATCTCGTCAACGGCCTGGCCCTGCTGCTGGCGAGCCTGATCGCGGGATACTTGTGGAGCACCCTGGGGGCGGGCGCCACCTTCATCGCCGGCGCTTCGTTCGCGGCGCTGGCCGCCGTGGGGCTGCTCCTTTACCGGCCGAAAGGGCCAGATCCGGGACAGCCGGCCGGCGGTCACTTGGGGACATAGACCGGGTGCGTCGCGCCGGCCGCAAAGGGGCTGACGCGCCGCATTCAAGACGGGAGATCCGCCCATGCCCAACACCGCCACAAGACGCCTGCTGCTGGTGGACGACGAGGATGAATTCCGCGAGAATCTGGCCCGGCTCCTGCGCCGGCGCGGCTTCGAGGTGGACACGGCCGGCGACGGGCACCTGGCCCTGGGGCGGCTCGACCCGGCCCGCCCCTACCACGTGGCCCTGCTGGACGTGCGCATGCCCGGCATGGACGGCATCGCCACCCTGGAATGTCTGCGACGGGAAGCGCCCGAGATCGAAGTCATCATGCTCACCGGCCATGCCTGCATCGAGGACGGAGCCGCGGCCATCCGCCTGGGGGCCTTCGACTACCTGCAAAAGCCCTGCGACCTGGACGACCTGCTCCAGAAGCTGGACAGCGCGGCCCGGGCCGACGCCATGCGCCGGCGCCCGGTCCTGTGGCCCCGTCACACCGCCGCCGAAATGACCTTCTGCACCCTGCGCCGCCTGGGTCCGGAGGCCCCCCTGAGCGAAGTTTTGGCCTTTTTCGATCTGGACCGCAGCCCCCAGGCCGCCGACACCCTCTTCGTGATCGGCGCCGACGACCGGCTCTGCGGCCTCATCTCGCGCCAGGATCTCATCGACGCGGCCCAGGCGGCCCAGCCGCAGCGGCGGATCTCATGGGAGGACCTGCGCCGCAACGGCCATTGGCTCCCCGAGATCCGGGCGGGGGCCCTGGTGCGCAACGGACCGCGGGTGGTCTGCGCCGCGCCCGGGGAATCCCTGGTGGCCCTGGCCCGGCGCATGATGGACCATCATATCCGCTCCATGCCGGTGGTGGACGAGGGCCGGGTCACTGGAATCGTGCGCCTGCGCGACGTGCTGCAGTTCATCGATCCGGACGGTCCCGGGGCGCCTTCGTCCGGTGCCGACGGCGTTTAGGCTTTGACGCCTTTTCGCGCATTGGGTATGGGACAGCAGGTATCCGTTCTTTGCGCCGCTGCAACGGAGGCACCCCATGGATCCGAACCCAACCGCAGAACCGGCCGCCCGCTCGAGCGACTTTCCTCATTACCGGCACGCCTGGAACCGGGTCGTTTGCGCCCTGCTGGCCGCGGCCTTCATCCCTCTGCTGGCGGTGGGCGGCGGTCTGTACGGGTACGCCTACCACCAACTGCACAAGAAAACCCACGCGGCCCTGGCCGCCGCGGTGCTCCAGCACCAGACCGCCATCGACCGTTTTCTCCAGGAGCGTCTCCTTGACCTGGAAGTGCTGGCCGGCATCTTCGGCCGCCAGCGCCTCACCGATCCGGCGGTGCTGGAAAACGTTTTTGGCGAGCTGCACCGCCATCAGCCCTGGTTTCAGGATCTGGGCGTCATCGACGCCGGGGGCCGTCACCTGGCCTACCACGGCCCCTACGACCTGATCTCGCGCAACTACCGCCAGGCGGCCTGGTTCGCCCCCACGATCCGCGACGGCCGCTATATCAGCGACGTCTACAGCGGATTTCGCGACGTGCCCCACTTTATCATCGCCATTCGCCGCACCGACGCCCTGGGCGACTGGATCCTGCGCGCCACGGTGGACACGGTCTTTTTCAATCAGCAGGTGCATGCCTTTTCCGGCCAGGGCGACCCGGACGCCTTCCTGGTCAATGCCGACGGTTTGTTCCAGAGCCTGCCGCGTCGCGGCGGGGCCCTGATGGCCAGCGCCGGTCTGCCGGCGCTCGAACCCTTCGAAGGGGTCCGCCTCGAACGCTCCGGCGACCTGCTGCGCGCCCAGGTGTGGCTGCGCCAGGTCCCCTGGCGCTGCGTGGTGGAGATGTCCCGGCCCGCCACCCTGGCCGATCTGCACCAGGTGCGCCTCCTCGGGATCGGTGTGCTGCTGCTGTCGGCCTTTGTCATCGCGGCCACCGTGCTGCTCACCACCAACTACCTGGTGGCCGAGCTGGAAACCGCCCGGCGCAGCCTCAATCTGCTCGACCGCCAGCTGCGGCGCACCAGCTACCTGGCCTCCACCATGCAGCTTTCCGACGGCATGCTTCACGAGCTGGGCGACGTGCTGGACAACCTGGACATGGCCCACCGCTGCATGACGGAAGCCGACCCTGCCGCCGGCCGGGGAGACCGCGCCGAGGCCCTGGGCCAGATGGGCCACGAAATCCGCCGCGGGCGCACGGCCCTGACCCGCTTCATGCGCTTCACGGCGGCCGAGGAGCCCATCATCGCGCCGCTGGACCTGCACAGGCTCCTGGAGGATCTGGTGGGGATCCTGGAGCGCGACCTGCGCCTGCGCAGCATCCGGGTCGAACGCCGCTACCGCCTCGCCGACGCCCGGGTGCGCAGCGACCGCGGCAAGCTGCGCCAGGTCTTTCAGAACCTGGTGCTCAACGCGGTGGAAGCCATCGGCGAAAACGGCACCCTGACCCTGACCACCGAGGGCGACGACCGCACGGTACGGGTCACCATCGCCGACACCGGTCCCGGGGTCCCGCCGGATCTGCGGGAAAAAATCTTCGATCCGCTCTTTACCACCAAGGAAAAAGGCACCGGCCTGGGGCTGTCCATTAGCCAGAACATCCTCCAGCACCTGGGCGGACGGATTCAGCTCGACCCCTGGAACCGCCAGGGGGCGGCCTTTATCGTGATCTTGCCGGTGGCGCTGCGGCCAACCGGTCCATCGTCCGGCGGCCATGATCAAGCGCGAACACCTTAGACAGGCGGTGGCGGCCGTCGCCGCCCGCGACCCGGAAGCCGGCTACACCCTTTCGGAAATGCTCGCCGCCGGCCGGATCGACAGCGCGGACGGCGCCGATCCGGCCGTGGATCAGCCCGTGCTGATCATCGACGGGCAGCCCATTCCCGTCCCCAAAATCCTCTTTTTCAACGAGGGCGCCCCCGTCCTGGAAGCCTACCTGGTGCGCGCCTATGCCCAGATGGCGGCCGTCCGCGGGCTGAACGACGGACCGCAGCGGCCCGACTTTCGCCGTGCCGCCATGCGTATCCGCCTCGAAACCCTGAGGCGCACCGTGGCCCACGAAGTGCAGGCGGTCCTGGAGGGCGCCGCCGATCCGGACGGCCGCGCCGATCTGGAGGCCGTGCTCGATCAGCACCTGCCCGCGGCCCTGACCCCCGGCCCGCCCCCCGCATTCCAGTACACCGGCCGGGTGGAGCCGGACCGGCCGGCCCTCTTCATGCCCTTTCCCTTCTGCCTGGAGGCCCTGGCCCAGGTGGCGGCCTTGAACCTGGAATTTTTCAACCTGCGCTTCGTGCTGCGCTGCCGCCTGCGCGGCGCCCTGAGCCGGCTTTTCGCCCTGCTCGTGCACGGCCGGATCGCCGGGCTGGCCTATCTTGAAATGCTGCGCCAGCCCTTCTACCGGGGGCTTGAAGTCAAGTACATCGCCACCCGGCCCGGGGTTCTCGAGCCGTCGGAGGATCTGCCGGTCTACCGCGGCACCGGCACGGCCCTGATGGCCGGGATCTGGATGCTCTGGAAGGAGCACCTGCCCGAAGTCAGGGAAATCGTCCTGGACGCCGAAATCGCCGCCGCCGGCTTTTACCGGCGCCTCGGCTTCGTGCCGCGGCGTATCCAGCAGTTCGCCCTGCGCCAGCCGGACGGTCCCCTGCTGGCGGCCATCGCCGTAATGGCCGACCACTGCCGACCGATCCACCCGCGCGTCGAAGCCGAGATCATCCGCCTCCTGCGCCAGGCCCATGGCCGGCTGCGCCGCCGCCGGGATGCGCCTCAGCGCCCGGATGCCGCCGCCTTCGTGCGCGCCTGCCTCCTGGCCCGCCACCAGTCATTCCTGGCCCGTACCGCGGCGGAGGGCCTGCTGGGTGCCCAAGACCGGATTCCCGAGGCGGCCGATCTGCTCGCCGAAGCCACCCGCCGCGGCCGGCTCAGGATTCGTGAAGCCGCCGACCACCCGCCCCTGCTGGTGGTCCACGACCAGCGCTTTCAGGCCCATCTGCAGGGGATTTTCCACCTGGAGAGCCCCCTGCGCCTGGCCGCCGTGGAACGGATCCTGGCCCACCCCTCCCTGTCCGAGGGCTGGCGTCTGGTTCCCGGCCGCGCGGCCACCCTGGAGGAACTGGCCTGGGTCCACACCGCCGCGCATATCCAGCGCATCGCCGATACCGCCGGCCAGCCCCTGGCCAGCCTGGATCTGGACACCCAGACCACGGCGCGCTCCTTCGAGGTGGCCTGCCTGGCGGCCGGCAGCGTCTTCGAGCTCATCGATGCCGTCTGGCACGCCGACGGCGCCAGCGGCTTCGCCTTCGTACGGCCCCCGGGCCACCACGCCGAACCGGATCGGGCCATGGGGTTCTGCCTGTTCAACAACGTGGCCCTGGGGGCCTGCTACCTGCAGCGCATCTACGCGGCCCGCCGCCTGATGATCGTGGACATCGACGCCCACCACGGCAACGGGACCCAGACCGCCTTCTATGACACGGATCAGGTGCTCTTCATCTCCCTGCACGAGTTTCCCGCCTATCCAGGCACCGGCCGCCTCTCGGAGACGGGCCGCGGCCCCGGCCTGGGCCACACGGTCAACATCCCCCTGGGCCGCGGCAGCGGGGACCGGGAGGTGGCCCAGATCCTCCACTGGATCGTGCGCCCCCTGGCCCGGGCCTACCAGCCCGAAATGATCCTGGTCTCCTGTGGATTCGACCTCTACCACCGGGACCGGCTCAGCGGACTGCAGGTCACCGCCGAGGGCTATGCCGTGTTCGGCCAGCTCCTGCAGCAGACCGCGGCCGAGGTCTGCCAGGGACGCGTCGTCTTCGTGCTCGAGGGGGGCTATCATGTGGAAAGCGTCGAAAACTGCGGGCTGAAAATTCTCCAGGCCCTGTGCGGCCGCGGAGAGCCCGCCGCTTCGCCCGCCGCCTGGACGGCCGCCCATCCCAACGGCATCCTGCGCAAGGTCATGGCCCTGCACCGGACCTGGTGGCCTTGTCTCGGCAACCCGTGACCGGCCGGGCGTCATCTGCCGGCCCCCGGCATGTCCACCCGCATGTGACAGCCGATCCGCCGGCGGTTCCAGCACCCGGCGCTTCGCGCCGCTCAAGCCCCGTCCACAACCGCCCCGCGACCCGGACCCGTCGTGCAAACCGGTGGCACGCTTCTTGTAGTGGTCGATGACAGAAGGCTTTTCACGGCCCCTGAAAGGAAGCCGCCCATGCTCACCGGTCACCGCTCCAGCGAGGACGCCCCACATGGCGCCGACGGCGCCCATTCCCTCCAGGCCCAGCGCCAGAACCACTACCGCCGGCTCTTCTGGCGCTTTGTCCTGCTGACCACCGTCTGCAGCCTGGTCCCCCTGCTGGCGGTGGGTTGGGGCATCAACCTGTACTACACCCGCTTTGCCCGCGAACGGATGATCAACGCCTTTCGCAACGAGGTGGCCCACCACCGGCGCATCATCGAGCTGTTTCTCAAGGAGCGCTCGAGCAAGCTGCAGCTCATCGCCGGGACCATCCCCCGGGATCAACTGGTCGATCCGGCCCGCCTCAACGAGGTCTTCGAGATGATCAACCGCGAGTACTGGTCCATCACCGACCTGGGGGTCATCGACGCCGACGGCCGCCATCTGGCCTACGTGGGCCCCTACGACCTGATGGACAAGAACTACGCGGCCACTTTCTGGTTCAAGGCGGTGATGGACAAAGGGCTCTACATCAGCGACATGTTCCTGGGGTTTCGCCAGGAACCCCATTTCATCATCGCCGTGAGCCGCCGCGATCCCGACGGCCGGCACTGGATCCTGCGCGCCACCATCGATACCGAGGCCTTCCGGTCCCTGGTGGAAAACGTGCGCATCGGCCAGACCGGAGAAGTCTACCTGATCAGCCAGGACGGCCATTTTCAGACCAGTCCGCGCCGCTGGGGCAAGATCATGGGGTCATCGCCCGTCCCGGTGGAAGAATTCCACGAGGGGATCCGGGTGCGGACCACCGACCCCCACGCTCTCAACGGCCACCGCATGCCGCGCCAGATCATGAGCCAGACCTGGCTCGACCAGCCGCGCTGGATGCTGGTGGTGCAGCAGGACCAGGCCGAGGCCCTGCGCGACGTGCGGCTGGCCAACCTGGCCGTGCTGGCCTTCCTGCACATGGCGGCCCTGTCGATCCTGGCCGCGGCGGTTTTGATCACGCGCCACATGATCGGGGTCATCCGCCGCCGCGACGCCCAGGCCGACCAGCTCAACCGGCAGCTGATGCAGACCAGCAAGATGGCCTCCATCGGGGAACTGTCCGCCGGGGTGGCCCATGAAATCAACAATCCGCTGGCCATCATCGGCACCGAGTGCCAACTGATCCGCGACCAGGCCGACCATACTCCGGCCCTGGACGCCGAAATGGCCGCGCAGATCGAGGCCTCCGTGACCCAGATCGACGTGCAGATCCAGCGCTGCAAGCGCATCACCACCAATCTGCTGCGCTTTTCGCGCCGTACCCGCTCGATGATCGAAACCGTGGATCTGAATGCCTTTATCCGGGAGGTGATCGAGCTGATGGAACGCGAGGCGCGCTCCAGCGGGATCAAGTTCTTCGCCGAACTGGACGATGCGCTGCCGCCCCTGCTTTCCGATCCTTCCCAGCTCCAGCAGGTCTTTCTCAACCTGATCACCAACGCCATCGACGCCCACGACGACAAGCCGTACGGGTCGATCACCATCGGCACCCGGGACTGCCCGGCCGAAGAGGGGATCCGCCTGACGGTGAGCGACAGCGGCTGCGGGATCGCCCCCGAGGCCCTGGAAAAAATCTTCGATCCGTTCTTCACCACCAAGCCGGTGGGCCGCGGCACGGGGCTGGGGTTGAGCATCTGTTTTGCCATCGTGCGGCGTCTGGGGGGCGGCATCGACGTGGCCAGCCGCCCCGGCCAGGGCACCACCTTCACCCTCTTCCTGCCCTACCGGCCCCCCGACGAGGTACTGGAAAACATCGACGCCCGACCGCCCGACCCCGGCCCGGCGGTCCTGGCCGCAAAGGAGGCCCGCCATGAGCGCCCTGCGCATCCTGCTGGTGGATGACGAAACCATTTTCGCCCGCAACATGTCCAAACTGCTGGCCTTTCGCGGCTACCAGGTCAAAGCGGTGCACAACGGCCAGAGCGGCATTGCCGAGCTGGAACAGACGCCCTACGATGTGATGGTTCTGGATCTCAAGATGCCCGGAATGGACGGACTGGCGACCCTGCGGGAAGTCAAGAAGCTGGGCCTGTTCACCGAGACCCTGATTCTCACCGGCCACGGGTCCATCGATTCGGCCCTGGAGGCGGTCAAGCTGGGGGCCTACGATTATCTCACCAAACCGTGCCAGATCGAGGAGCTGGTGGCCAAGATCCAGGCGGCCGGACGGGGCGGGGAAGGCGATGTCAACTGATGGCCGGCACCCAGGCCTGGCGGTGCGGGACGGATCCCACCCCCCGCGCGATGCAGGCCGCGGCGGGGCGTTTCAGCCGGCGGGCGGGCCGGCGCGTCGATTCGCGGCGGGCATCAGGGCCGGGCCATCCGGCGGCAGGCCGGCCAGTTCGTTGAGGGCTTCCCGGATTTCGCGGGTGTTCTGGCTCGCCACCTGCGCCACGCCCCGGTGATCCCGCCGGGCTTGTACCAGGGAGAAGCGACTGCCCCGGCGCTGGATGAATTCGGCCGCCTGGGAGCGCACCATCTGCCAGGTGTCGCGCCGGGTCTGGTTGTCGAGCACGGTCAGATGGTCCAGATCGGCCAGCAGACGCTGATGAAAGCGCTTTTCCAGGATCCCACGCAGCCCTCCGGCCCAGAGGACCAGGGCGATGAGGGCCGCCCCCCCCGCGCCGCCGCCGGCGAGCCACGGATCCCCGGCCGGCAGGATCTGCGCCCAGACCAGCCCGCCCCCCACCAGCAGACCCCCCAAGAGGCTGTAGACCAGCGCCCGAACCAGTGACCGGATGCGAAAACCGCGCAGCCGCCGGCGGTAGGCCACCAGGGCTTCCAGCAGGTGGGCCAGACGTTCGCCGTGGGTCTCGACGAAGGCCGCCAGGTGGTCGAGCCGGTAGCGGGGCGCCTCGAGGATGGCCCGGCGCAGCTCCTCGCGCTGGTTGTCCAGATACTGGAGGTATCCGTGGCGCGGCGGACCGCCGGATCCGGAGTGTTCGCCGGCCGCCCGGGTGGAATAGGTCAGGCGGATGGAAGGAATGTCCTTGCGGCCCGTCATCTGGGAAAGATTCCAGCACAGGGTGCCGTAGACCCGCAGCAGATCCACCAGCGAGGTGCAGGCGTCGATGCGGTTGAGCACGAAGATGACCCGGTCCTCGAAGGTGCGCGCCGGCAGCGTGTCGCGCAGGCTGTTGTAGACCTCGCGCACCGTGCCGGGGTTGTGCGGATCGAAGAGCATCAACACCAGGTCGGCGATGTGGGCCAGATCGCCGATCACCTGCTGGTAGTTGTAGCCACGATCCCGTTCGGCCACGCTGTCGAGCATCCCCGGGGTGTCGATGAGGGCCAGGTTCTTCAGAAAGGGGGAGTTGACTTTCTTGAGGCGGAAATGGGAGGCGAAACGGTGGCCGTGCTTCCGGAGGCTTTCGAAGGGGTACTCCGGATCGGCCAGCAGAAAGCGTCCGTCGCGCTCTTCGGTGACCCGGATGGGGCCGTCCTGGGCATCGAAGGTGATCACGGTGAACGAATCGTCGGTGGGCGCCTGGCCGGTGGCCTGGATCGGGGCCCCGAGCAGCTCGTTGATCAGCGTGGACTTGCCCGAAGAGTAATTGCCCAGCACGAGCACCTGGGGCCGCCACTTGATGTTGGTCTCCAGGGGCACTTCGCTGTAGCCGTAACGCAGGGCCACCGGCGTGAGCCGGTCGGCCACCAGATCGAGCAGCTCCTTGCGCAGGGCCGTGATGTAGTTGTCTCGGTACATGCCAGGTCTCCGAAAGCCGGCAGGGGTGATCGCCAAAGAAAATCAGGCTATCAAAAGCCGAAGGTGGGGTCAATCTTCGCTGAGCGCCGGCGAGGCGTCCGCCGCTGCCACGCTCAACCGCCAACCGCTCGTCCAGACAGGCGACAGATGCCCTTACCTTGACGGGGTCTTGGCCGCGGCCCGCCGGTGCTTGACCCCCGGGTCGGGTCGGGTTAAAAACGACCGGAAAAAGATGCCATGCCATTTCCCGGTTTACCAGCGCGCCGATGAAGCTGCACTGCCAAGATATCACCCTTTCCTATGCCGAGGCCGAAACCCCGGTCTTCGCCCACCTGAGCTTTGCCATCGAAGGGCCCGGATTTCATGCCCTCTTCGGCCCCTCGGGGGTCGGCAAGACCACCCTGGCGCGCCTGCTCATCGGCCAGATCCAGCCCGCCGCCGGCCGCATCCTGAGCGCGCCGGGCCGCCGCCACCTCTATACCTACAACCTCGAACGGCTGCCGGGCTGGTCCAGCGTGGGCCACCACCTGGACAAGGTCACCCCGCCGGCGCGGCGGCCAACCCGGGACGATCTGGTGGCCCAGTTCGGCCTTGAAAACGTGCTGGGTCAGCGCTTCGCCCAGTTGTCCATGGGCCAGAAGAACCGCATCAACCTGGTCCGCTACCTGGTGCAGGATTTCGACATGCTCATCATGGACGAAAGCCTGGCCAACGTGGACGAACCCACCCGGGAGCGGATCCTGCTCAAGATCAAGGCGCTGTTTCCCCAGCGCTTCTTTTTGTACATCTCGCACAACGTGGTGGAAGTGGCCCGCTTCTGCCGCCAGGTCCTGGTCCTGCGCGGGGCCCACCGACAGCCCCAGGCCGTGGTGCTGCCCGCCGGCGACCAGGGCGGCGGCCGCGATCCGTCCTCCCGGGATCTGCAGCAAACCATGCTTGCCATGATGAATGCCGGATAACGCCGATGCTCCTGGCCCGACGCATCTATCAGTTTCTCATCGTCTACGCCCTGGGGCTGGGACTGCTGCTGGGCCTCAAGTACGCCCTGAGGCTTTCCAATTACGTCATCCCCGATCCGGCCCTGATCTGGCAGACCTTCGCGGCGGTGCGCGGCCATTACCTGAGCCAGACCCTGGACACCCTCTACGTGGCCATCTTCGGCCAGATCATCTCCATCTTTGTGGCCCTGGCCATCGGCATCATCGGGCGCCAGACCACCTGGTTCGGGGCCCTGGTCAAAGTGGCGGCCTACAATGTGCAGGCCTACCCCATCGTAGCCCTGGCGCCGATCATCTTCATCCTGCTGGGAGACGGGTTTTTCACCCGCCTGACCATCGCCGCCATGATCTGCTATTTTCCGCTGCTGCTGGTGGTGTTGGGGGTGATGGGCCAGCCGGTGGGGGATATCGAACATTTCTACCGCATCACCGGACGCCTGCGCTGGCAGTTGGAGGTCAAGATCCGGGTGTTCGAAAATCTGCACAAGCTCACCACGGTGGTGGCCGGCAGCGCCACCCTGGCCATGGCCGGCACCATCGTGGCCGAATTCATTGCCGCCAATGCCGGCATCGGCTATAGTATCCGCATCGCCTTGTACCAGAGCGACCTGGGCCGCATCCTCATCGCCCTGTTTCTCATCGGCATCTCCCTGTCGGTCTACCAGGGCCTTCTCGAAGCGGCCGGGGCCTGGGTGCGCCAGCGCTGGGAACGCATGGAAGGAGGACTCTGACAGATGCCCGTGACCCTGGGCCGCGTCATGCGGCTGACCCTGGCGGTCATCCTGGTCCTGGCCGGCGGCGGACCCGCCCGGGCCGGCGAGGCGGTCGCCTACCGGCTCAAATGGCTCTTCAACAGCAGCGTGGCGGGCGACCTCTACGCATGGGACCGGGGGGTTTTCGCCGCCCAGGGCCTCGAGGTGACGGTCAAGGCCGGCGGTCCCGAACGAGACGCCATCAAGGAGCTGGAACTCAACCAGGCCCAGTTCGGGGTCGCCTCGGCGGATCAGGTCCTGCGGGCCCTGGACAAGGGGGCCCGGGTGGCGGTGGTGGCCCAGCTCTTCCAGATCAACCCCCTGCAGTGGATCTACCGCGCCGACCGGGGGCCCATCAACGCCCTCGCCCGGCTGCGGGGCCTGACCATCGGCGTCACCTACGGCGGCAACGACGAAACCATCATGCGCACCCTGCTGGCCATGGCCGGCCTGGGAGAAAGGGACGTCACCCTCTTCAGCGTGCGCTACGACTTCACCCCCTTCTATCAGAACCGGGTGGACATCTGGCCCATGTACCGCAACAGCCAGGGGATCGTCATCGCCCAACGCATGCAGGCCGAAGGAGAAACGGTACGTTTTTTCAACCCGGCCGATTTCGGCGTGCGCTTCGTGGCCAACTCGGTGGTCACCCGCCAGCAACTGGTCGATGAACGGCCCGACCTGGTGCGACGCTTCGTCCGGGCCCTGCTGGCCGGCTGGCGCGAGGCCATGGCCGAGGAAAACCAGGCCCTGGCCCTGGCCACCATCGCCCGCCACGACCGGGAGACGCCCCCGGATCTGATGGCGCCGCAGCTGGCCGAGACCCGCCTGCTGGTGCGCCCCGCTCCGGATTTTCCCGTAGGCCGCATCGACGTGGCGGCCTGGCGCCAGACCGAAGCCATCATGGTCCAGCAGGGGCTCATCGGCGGGCCGGTGAACGTCACCGAGCGTCTCTTCCCGCCCGAAGACTTCTGAAGGCCGGCGGGGGGCAAACGCCGCCCCATCGGCCCCATTCCAAAGGAACCGTCCAGGACCCGTGGACCGCTACGCCAGCTACCCGGAACTGTGCCGGCATGAAGAAGAGGGGCACGATTTCGTGATCCTCACCAAGGCCGCGACGTCGCCCCTGGTGGTCATGGCGCCCCACGGGGGCGGCATCGAGCCGGGCACCGTGGACGTGGCCCACACCGTGGCCGGAAGCGAGCACGGCTTCTACGCCTTCAAGGGGATCAAACCCAGGGGCAACGCGGTGCTGCACATCACCTCCAACCGTTTCGACGAGCCGCGGGCCCTGCGCATGGCCCGCCGCGCCGAATGGGTGCTCACGATCCACGGCTGCCAGGAGGCCGAAGCGGTGGTCTTCGTGGGCGGCCGCGACGTCCAGCGCCGCACAGAGATCCGTGATGCCCTGCAGGCGGCGGGTTTCAGCGCCGAGGAGAGCCTGCGCCCCGGGCTGCGGGGGATCAATCCGAGAAACCTCTGCAACCGGGGCTACAGCGGCCGGGGGGTCCAGCTGGAACTGAGCGACGGACTGCGACGCCGGATGTTCGATCCGCTGCGGCGGCGCCGGGACCGGCGCAAGACCGAGGATTTTTACCGTTTCACCGCCACCCTGCGCCAGTGCCTGGCCGCCATGACGGCCGCTTCGGGCCCCGTTGTGCCGCCGGCCCCGGTTGGGGTGGCCCGCTGGCGCGTGGCCGAAACTCCCGATGAACGGCTCAAGGCCCTGATGGTGCGCGCCATCGTGTTCATGGAGGAGCAGTCGATCCCCTTCGGCCTGGAAATCGACGCCTTCGAGGACGAGGCTCTGCACATCCTGGGCCAGGTGGATGGTGAACCGGCGGCTGCCGGCCGCCTGCGCTGGGCGGACGGCTGGGCCCGGCTGGAGCGCATCGCCGTTCGACGGGCGTTCCGCGGACGGCGCCTGGCCCATGAGCTGATCGACTTCATGCTGCGTCTGGCCGAAGGCCGCGGCTATGGCCGCTGCTGCCTGCACGCCCAGGCCCACCTGTGCGATCTGTACCGCCAGCACGGGTTTGCCACCCGGGGGGAAGTCTTCCTGGAGGCCGGCATCCCGCACCTGCGGATGGTCCGGGAAAGGCCTCTTCCATGACCCGCCATTTCCCGCCGTGCTATCTGGCGCCGGCCATGGCCGCCGAGCTGGTCCGACGGGGGGCCGAAGCCCGCCGGGCCCTGGCGGCCTGCCGTTTGTGCCCGCGCGCCTGCGGCGTAAACCGTCTGGCCGGAGAAACCGGCTTTTGCCGGGCCGGGGCCGACGCCATGGTGGCCAGCTTCGGCCCCCATTTCGGCGAGGAGCGCCCACTGGTGGGCCGCAATGGATCCGGGACGATCTTTTTCAGCCACTGCAACCTGCGCTGCAACTTCTGCCAGAATTACGAGATCAGCCATCTGGGCGAGGGCCGCGGCGCCTCTGCGGCCCAGCTGGCCGCCATCATGATGGCGCTTCAGGAAATGGGCTGCCACAACATCAACCTGGTCACCCCATCCCATTTCGTGCCCCAAATTTTGGCGGGCCTGGTCCTGGCCGTGGACCAGGGCCTGCGCCTGCCGCTGGTCTACAACAGCGGCGGGTACGACAGCCTCCGGGCCCTGGCCTGGCTCGACGGAGTGGTGGACATCTACATGCCGGATTTCAAATTCTGGGACGCACAGGTGGCCCAGGAAACCTGCCAGGCCCCCGATTACCGCCGCCGGGCCTGCGCGGCCATCGCCGAAATGCACCGCCAGGTGGGGGATCTGGTGCTGGGAACCGACGGCCTGGCCCGCCGGGGGCTGCTCCTGCGCCACCTGGTCCTGCCCGACGACCTGGCCGCAACGGACCGGGTCATGGCCTGGGTGGTCCGTCACCTGTCGCCGGACACCTATGTGAATGTCATGGGGCAGTACCGGCCCTGCGGGCGGGCCGGCGAGGTACCGGCCCTGGGGCGCCGGCCCCGGAGCGATGAGATCCGCGCCGCGGTGGCCGCGGCCCGGGCCGCCGGTCTGAGGCGCCTCGACAACCCGCATTGACGGCAGGACCGGTGGGCCGGCGCAAGGATCAGGGCGTCACCTTGAGCCGGTCTCCGGGATGGATGGTGGCATCGGCGCCGAGCTGGTTGATCCGGCGCAGGACATCGACGCTGATGCCGGCACTGCGGCTGATGCTGTAGAGGGTGTCGCCGGGCTTGACGGTATACACCCGCGCTTCCGCCTTGGCCGGGGCGGGCTTGGCCGGCGGAGGCGTCTTGGCCGGGGCTGCCGGCGCGACGGTTTTGGGCGCCGGCGCGGCCGGTGCCGGTGCCGGCGGCGGGGCCGGTGCCGGTGCCGGCGGGCGTGCCTTGAGCTGCTGCTCCAGGGAGGCGATCCGCTCGGAAAGGGCCGCCTCGCTGCGGTCCAGCCGCTGCAGCAAACGGTCCACCTTGATCTGAATCGCCTCCAGGTCCATGGCCGGGCCGGGCCGGGTCTCGATGACTTCCAGCCGCTGCTGGATCCCGGCCAGGTCGGCTTCGACCCGCGCCAGATCCGTGGCGCCGACCCCATCCGCGCTGCCCAGCAATCGCCAGATGCCCAGGATCACCAGGATCCCCAGCACCAGCGCCGCCGCCAATACCAGAAAGCGGCTCCCCAGCCTTCCGGCCAGCGAATCCCAAGAATTCTGACGCAGGACCGAATAGCCCGGGGCTTCCACATCCATCCCCGCGCCGCTGCCGGCCGCCTCGTCTTCCTGCCTTTCACGCCACTCCATCTTCAGGCTCCTTGTCCGTGATCACCCCAATGGACCGCCCGGCCGCGGGACCCGCGACCCGGTGGGCCGCCGGCCAAAACGCGCCAGGATTCCGGCCCCGAGCTTAGGGGAAAGCGTTCCGGCCTTCAAGCCTTTTTCACGCCAAAGGCTTTGACCTGGGCACGCAACCGCATTATGGTCTGCGAGCCTTCACCCCCACGCACCGATGCCGAGGAGCCGACCCATGCTCACCGACGAAG
>CALJLV010000099.1 GCA_937982505.1 uncultured Desulfobacteraceae bacterium
GGTCGAAGGGTCAGGCCGCGTTTTCCGGGGGGACGGGAATCGAAGATCGGCCGAAATCCCAGCCGTGCAGCACCGCCTGGACCTCTGCCACCGAGGCGGCGGCCAGCAGCTCGTCGGCGTAGCGTCGGGCCAAGGCGGCGTCCAGACGGCCGATCTGAACCTGGAGGGGGGGTAGAAACTGGGGGTCCACCGAAAAGCGCCGCAGGCCGATGCCGATGAAAAACGGTACGAAGAGCGGATCGTGGCCCATTTCGCCGCACACCGAGGCCTCGATGCCGGCCTCCCGGGCCGCGGCCACCACCCGGGCCAGGGCGCGCAGCACGGAAGGGTGCCCGGGCCGGTAGTAGGCGGCGACCCGTTCGTTGCTCCGGTCCACCCCCAGCAGGTACTGGATCAGATCGTTGGTTCCGATGGCGAGAAAATCGGCCATGCGGGCCATTTCCGTCATCACTTCGAGCAGGGCCGGCACCTCCACCATCACCCCCAGGGGCGGGCGCTCGGCCGGGGCGAGGCCCTGGCGGGCCAGTTCCACCATGGCCTGGTCCACTGCCTGGCGGGCCCGGACGAAATCGTCCAGGGAGGCGATCATGGGAAAGAGGATGCGCAGGGGCCCGTTCTCCCGGGCGGCGCGCAGGATGGCGCGCAGCTGGGCGCCGAAAAGATCCGGGTGCTGGAAGGAAAAGCGGATGGCGCGCAGGCCCAGCTCCGGGTTGGTCTCGGGCGCGGCATCCAGGTAGGGCAGGTGCTTTTCCCCGCCCACGTCCAGGGTGCGGAAGGTGATCTGACGACCGGGGAGCATTTGCACCAGGCGGCGGTAGACGCTGAACTGTTCTTCTTCCGATGGCAGGGCGGTGCGGACGAAAAAGGGAAATTCGGTGCGGTACAGGCCGATCCCCTCAACCTTGAGGTCCCGGGCCAGGGAGACCTCGCTGAGCAGGTTGATGTTGGCCAGGAGGTGGACCCGGACTCCGTCGGCCGTTTCAGTCCGCTCCCGCATGGCCGGGGCCCGGGCCAGGGCCTCGGACCGGGCGGCGTTGCGTGCCTCGAAGCGACCCACGGTTTCCCCCGAGGGACGCACAAAGACCGATCCCGCATCCCCATCGAGGAGGATAGGGGTGCCGTCGGGGACCTGGAGCAGTTCGGGCCGTTCGACGATCACCAGGGGCAAGTGCAGGGAGCGGGCCAGAATGGAGACGTGGGAGGTGACCCCGCCGCTGACCAGCGCGATGCCGGCCACGTTTTCCGAGGCCAGTTTGAGCACATCCGAGGGGAAGAGCTCGGCGGCGATGACGATCCGCCCCTCGGCCAATCCGCTGTGGTCGGCCGGCTGGCGGTGCAGGTTGTAGAGCAGCCGACGGGCCAGATCTTCGATGTCCTGGGCCTTTTCACGCATGTAGGCGCTGGGGCTGTCGTTCATGCGGCGCATGAATTCGCCCGCCACCCGGCGCACGGCGTCCGCCGCCGCCAGGCCCTGGCGCACCTCGCGGAGCATGGCCCCCAGAAAGCGCTGATCCTTGAGGATCATGAAGTGGGCTTCGAAGATCAGGGCCGCGCTTTCCGGAAGCCGGGCCGCCAGGCGTTCCTGCAGGGTGCGCAGCTGGCCGATGGTGCGGCGCACCGCCGTCTGCAGACCGGCAAGGGTGTTGTCCAGGTCCGCATCTGCGGCATCGGCTTCCCCCAGGCCGCGGCGTCGGTCCAACACGATGGACGGGGCCAGGGCGTAGCCGGCCGCGGCCCCCTCGCCCTTGACGAAGCGCAGCCGTTCGAAAAGATCCTCGGCTTCCACCGGGGACTGGATGCGGTCGAAGTGGATCATGAGGCGGGCGTTTTCCACCGCCCCGGCCAGTTGAGCGGCGATGGCCCGCAGGGCCATGACATCGATCTCTTCGAAATAGTCCGCGGCTTCGTGCTGCACCACCAGGACCCCGATTTTTTCCGGTCCGCGCACGATGGGCACCGCCAGAAAGGACTCGAAGCGGTCCTCGTGGGCCTCCTCGAAGTACTTGAAATGAGGGTTGCGGCTGGCCCGGCCCTCGCGGATGGGGGTCCCCTGGGCCAGGGTGGTGCCCACCAGTCCTTCGCCGGGTCGCATCTTGATGCGCCCCACGGCCTCGGGGTTGAGCCCCACCGTGGCGCTGAGCACCAGCTCCTGGGCCCCCTCGTCCAGCAGGTAGATGGAACCCACGTCGGCGGCCAGATGGCAGGCCACCAGGTCCACGGTCTGCTGCAGAAAGCTCTGGATGTCGGAACTGTCGATGACCAGCCCGGCCAGATCGCCGATGTCGCAAAGCAGGTTGAGGTGGTCGCGGTGCTTGGCGCTCATAGAGTGTACTTGAGGTCCGAGACGTGGGTGGGGTAGGCCCACAGAACCCGTTTGAGGTCGGTGGTGGTCAGGCCCGCCTTGATGGCCAGGGCGAAGATGTTGATGGCCTCGTCGGCGTTGTGCCCCAGCAGGTGGGCGCCCAGGATTTTTTGGGTTTCGGCGTCCACGATGACCTTGTAGCCGGCATGCCGCTGGCCGATGCGCCGCGAGGAGGGCCAGCGGCTCGGATCTCCAGTGTTGATCCGCACCGGGTGCTCTCCGGCGCGGGCCTCGGCTTCGCTCAGGCCCACGGCCGCCAGGGGCGGAAGGGTAAAGACCACGCTGGGCACGTCGGCGTGGTCGGCCGGAGCCGGAAACTGGCCCAGGATATGGGCCGCGGCGACCTCGGCCTGCATGTCGGCCGTGGGGGCCAGACGCATGGGGGTGTCGGCGGCGTCGCCGACGGCGTAGACCCGCGGGTTGGAAACGCTTTGCATGAAGGCATTGACGGTTATCCCCCGGGCGGAGGCGTCCACCTGGCCGGAGGTGCAGTCCAGATCCTGGATGTCCGGGATCCGGCCGGCGCCGTGGACCACCAGATCGGCCGGCACCTGGATTCTGCCGTCCCGGCCGGCGAAAACGGTGAGGCCATCCTCGCCGGCGGTTACCGACTGGACCGGCGCTTCGGTGAGGATGCGGATGCCAACCGCCTCGGAGGCCGCCGCCAGCCGCTGGACCAGGTCCGGGTCGAAATGCTCCAGGATCCGGCGGCCGCGGTGCAGCACGGCGACCTGGGCCCCGGCCCGGGCCGCCACATGGGCGAACTCCATGGAGATGTAGCCGCCGCCGATAAAGGCGAGTCGCTGGGGAAGGCGCTCCAGGGCCAGAAAGGCGTCGCTGGAAACGACGTGGGCCGCGCCGGCAATGGCCAGGGGGGCCGGCACCGCGCCGGTGGCGATGACGATACGGGCCGCCTGGAGGCGGTCGCCCCGGTCGGTGACGACGGCGTCCGGGGCCGTGAAACGGGCCAGGCCGTCGTAGCTGGCGATCCCGGCCTCCTGGAAGCCGGTCCGCGTGCGCTGGGGAACCGGATCGGTAAAGGCGCGCTGGGAGCGGATCAATGCCGGCCAGTCGATCCTGGCCGCGCCGGCGACCCCGATTCCGTTCATGGCCTGGACCCGGTCCACTGCGGCGGCGGCCGCCACAAGGTATTTTTTGGGTTGGCAGCCGCGCATGGCGCAGGTGCCGCCGTAGGCTTGGCGGTCGATGATGGCCACGCTCCGGCCCGCCCGGCGGCAGGCGTGGGCCACGGTGTAGCCGGCGGTGCCGGTGCCGATGACCACCAAATCGTACGATTGTCTCACGGTCGACTCCTTTCCGACGGATCAGCCCGCCGCGTTCCTGTCGGGGTCCTGGCCCCAGGTGGTCAGCACCCACTGCGCGAAGGCGCCGAAGTTTTCGAAGGCCAGATCCGGGCCGGCCGCCATGAGCGACGGGCGGTCGATGGCATCCCAGAGGGCCGCGGCGGCGCGCACCGGGTAGCGGCTGGCCCGGGCCGCCAGGATGTCGTTGGCGTTGTCACCGACGTAGATCCCGCCGGCCCGGGGAAGGCCGTGGGCTTCCAGGGCCTGTTCCAGGCCGTCCGGAGCCGGTTTGGGGCGGGCCACCTGGTCGCCCCAGACGATAAAATCGAGTTCGTGGGCCAGAGGCAGTTCCAGCACCGGCCGGCTGCGGCTGGTGGGGCGGGTGGTGACCACCCCCACCTTGAACCCGGCGGTCCGCAGGCGCTCGATGGATTCGGGCACCGTGTCATAGATCCGGCTCAGGCGGTTGTGCTCGCGGTTGTAGTAGTCCTCGAAGGCGGCATACATCTCGTCCACGCAGTGGCTGGGGGCCCCGGCGGCCGCGGCGAAATGGGCGAAGAAATCCCTCGCCAGCCGTCCCCAGAACGGGCGCAAGGCCTCTGGCGCGATCTGCCGATTCAGAAACCGCTTCACCACCGCCGGTACGCCCTCGAAATAGAGGCGGCTGCTGTCGATGAGGGTGCCGTCCAGATCGCACATGACAAGGGGTAGAGACATGGGGGAATCCGGATGCAGCATGACCGTACGTGCTTTAAAGCGGGAAAACGGCATTGCGGTTACCGCAAGTCACGCGCGGCCGCCGCCAGACGGCGATCCAGTGCCGCTCGGGCCGCAGCGGCCCCGGGGTCGGTTTCCAGTTCGCCAAGTACAACATCATAAGCCCCATCCGGGGCCTTGTCACCCCGTGCACCGGGGGAGGGGCGCCGCCGGTCGGCGAAAAAGTCGTGGCACAGATGGCCGCCGCGCCCGTGGGGCCAGTCGAGCTTGATCCGCAGCAGGCGCCCCATGGCCTGGCGTTGGGCGGGGGCGCCGGCGATGACGGCCGGATCCAGGAGGCGGCCCAGGCGCGCTTCCAGAAGGTGGAGAAGGGCGGCCACCAGATACCGTTCGCTGGCCATGAGGCCGAAGGCGTGCCAGTCGTCCGTCCAGGCAGCCCGCAGGACCTGCTTGTAGCGGGCCTCCAGCCGGCGGGTGGCCGGGCAGAAGTAGACCCGGCAAGCCATGCCGCCGTAATGGCTCAGCCCGCGCCAGTCCACCCCCCGGTTCCCCTGGCCCAGCGGATGGAGCAGGCAGCCGACCCGGGTGCGGTTCCCGCCCACCAGCCCGAGATACGGGCAGTGATGAAAATCCGGATAGGGGCGCTGCCGGCCGTCTTGGTCTCCGGTGCGTGCTCCGAAGTCCAGGATGGCCTCGATTTCTCGCGGAATGCGGGAAAAAAGCGTCGTGCGCCGGGCCAGCATGGCCGTGATGGCCTCCCGGGAGGGGTCGGCCACGTTGTACAGTCCGCAGCAGGCCCCGCAGGAGACCGTCTCGCTGACCTGGCACAGGTAGACACCGCCGGGGACCTCGGTGCCGGCGTTCTGCGGCGGGTCGAGGGGTCTTTGGACGGTTTCACGGGTGGATGGGTTTGGGCGGGCCATCGCTGTCCGGTTCGATTGTTCTTCGGCCGGCGGTCGATCCCGGCCCGCGGTGCGGCGCCCCGGGAGGATCGATGACGTCTCATACCATTGGCCAGGATAGCGGTTTCCCCTGCTGTCGGCAAACCGAATCTCAAGAACAGCGGAGGGTGCCGCCCCTTTCCGGGTGTCACCTTCCGAGTCCGGGGCCGCCCCCGGAAGGTTTTGCGCTCCGGGGGCAGGCCCTCGGCCCGGCGTTGCGGAGGGGTGCCCCGGTGGCTGCGGCAACCCGTCGCGCGACCGGGACTCGAGGCCGGCCGTTGACCCCTTCGGGGGGCAAAGTTAATATCCACCCGATCGCCAAAAGCCCAAAACGGCGCCCGTGCCACCCGCGAAGCGGGTTCGGGGATCAGGGCCACCGCTTCACCGGTCCGGCCTCGGCGCAGGCGGCTCGTCGCCGGGCCGATAAATCGCAAACGAATCTGCTCCGGAGGAAGTCATCCCATGGAATGCCACCAACAGCGCAATCTGAAACACTGCAACTGCACCTACGAACCGTGCAGCCGCAAGGGGGTCTGCTGCGACTGCATCGCTTACCATCTCCGGTCGCGCCAGTTGCCGGCCTGCTGTTTTCCGGCGGCGGCCGAGCGCACCTTCGACCGCAGCTTCGAGCACTTCGCCCGGCTGGTGGCGGCGCGCAAGGTCTAGAGAATGGTGGCATCGCCTTGCACGGGGGG
>CALJLV010000100.1 GCA_937982505.1 uncultured Desulfobacteraceae bacterium
CACCATCAACCGCTCATCGGCCGTAGCAAACCATCAATGACAAGTCAAGTTTATAGACGATCCCTTCCTCTCGCTTTTATTCGGCCTCCTCGCGAGGCACAAACGTCCAGCCAATCTCCGGCGCATAGGCAAGGCTCCGGGCCTGGACGGCTTTATGTTCTCGGGGTTTCATTTAAAGGGCTCCACCCTCAAGGCCGCCTGTATTTTGTCTCGCTGCTCCGGAATTACGCGCGACTCATCCGCATAGTCCCGCCATCGCGCCACAACCGTCTGTACTTCATCAATGACTGTTTCCGCGCGCCCGCGTTTCATCGAAGCGCTCTTTGCACAGGCTTTAAAATCCTCCAGCGTAAAGTCGCTCCGCTTGCCGTTCATCGTCATTTGATGACTCGATGTCCATTTTCCAGCCGGTTGATAGCTGTAGGTCATGTCAAACGCGGGGGCGAGCGACCAGTTTCCCGACCGGTCCATCAGAAAGGCAACGTTTTTGACGTGATCATCCTGGTTCCGGGCCACGATATTGAAGACCATCCGCCGGAACTGCTCTTCAACGGCGGCCATGGGCAACCCCAGCCGGCGGATGACCTGCAGCGCCTGCTCGTAGCCGTATGCGCCCGCCTGGTTGAAATCATAATGGGCCAAACCGCAGAGTGACTGCATGTGCAGCTTTCTTCCGCCATCCAACCGGTCAAACCGTTTGGTCATGAAATGGCGGCGTCCGCTCTCCTCGAACAGGCGGCACGGATTCATGGCGATTCCCGCGTCCGTCGCCATCCGGTAATAGGCATACTCAATGGCGCCGTATCCCTTGGGGTCTTCCAGCTCCTTATCCTTGTTGCCGCTGACCCCGTCGAACTTCATCAGCCAGTATTCAAACCCGCGACCCGCCTTCACCTGCCCGGACCGGACTTCGTTTGTTTCCGGATTCCAGGCGATCACCGCCTTGGCCCGCGCCCCGCCCGCGGAAGTCCCAACCCGCAGAATATCCCGCAAGGCCGTTTCCTTTCCCTTTTCGTCAAGCCAGCCCCGCAGGTTGTGGCGATGGGTCAACACCTCCGACGCCAACGCCACCAGTTGGTCGACTTCGATGCGGAAGGAGCCGGGTCCGGCCAGCCGGATTGCCGGCGCATACTCCAGCGCCCCCATGCCGCGCGAACCCGTATAACAGAGACGCTCAACCGCATTAAACGATTCCGGTGTGCGTCCGGACCGGGCCAGCCAGGCATCGATCAGGGCATTGCCGAACCGGTCCGGCAAGGAATCCGCCAGAAGCCCCGGAAGACCATGGAAAGTTTCCGGTCGCAGGGCCGGGAAGGAATAGAGTCGGCTGGATAACGGCATCATCAGCGGGGCCACCTCGATACCGCTGCTGATGAAGGCCGGGTCATATTCAAACGTCGCGGCTGCGGCGTCTTCTTCCAGCAACACCGCACCGATGGTGCGACCCCAGAGCTTCACCTCTGCCGCTGTGGTCATGATTCGTCACCCCACTGCCACGGCCCCTTATCCGTGGACTTCCGCTTGCCGCTGGCCCGCTTGCGGGCCTTGCCTTTCAACCTGATCAGATCCATCGGACGGGGTCCGGCCCCGGGCGCCAGTGTTTCCAGCCGATCCAACAGATCCAGCACCCGCAGAACACGGATCAATGTCGAGGTTTGCGTCGTGGCCCCGGCCTCGATACGCTCCACCGTCCGCTTGGATACCCCCGCCTGCTCCGCCAGCATCTCCTGCGTAAGTGGAAGCTCAAGCCGACGCTGGGCCAGGCGCCCGCCCAGCTCCGCCAGAATCGCCTCGTCCGTTAAAAATCCTTCAATTTTCATCCGGAGCCCTCCTTCTACAGGAGGCTATATATCGTAATTTATGGCGATTTAAAAGCTTTTTTATGATTTTTTCGTCATTTATGACGACCTGATCGTCAACACGAAAAACCCGCCGTCAAGCCGGCGGGGCCATGATTCCAGGACGCCGTCCAAGTAAGGGCATCTGTCGTTTTCTTGCCGAATGTCAACGTTTCCCGTTGATCTTCTCAACTGCGGATTCCTCACCACCGTTCGGAATGACACGGAAAACGTGCCATCTTGAAACCCCCGCTTCCTGTGTTATCCCGAGGAGTTAACTACGAGGGATCGGCAGCCAAGGACACAAGTGGGGAGGATCGCAAAACTTTGACGAGGCCGTGGCCATGGTTCAGGAATCGTCTTGAACGGGGTTTGTGTCGTCCCAGAGGGCCGCCAGCCGCCGCTGGACAGCCATCGGATAACACTGCGCCGCCTGGCGCAAACGTTCGCCATCCAGATGTTCCGTCTCCATTTCATCGGCTGCCGTCAGCCCCTTGCGCAGGTACAAGGTGTCCAAAATCGCCTTTTCCGGCATTGCCATTTGGAAATTATCGACCGTTTCAAATCCGAAAAACAGGTCAGGCGCCACACTGGAAAACTCGATCCGCACCCCTTGGTAATCGACGTCATACCGGCGGCCTACCGCGGTGCTCAGGGTGACCACGGTGCAAACATTGGGCACTTGCAGGCTGATGCCATGATAGTTCAAAGCCCACTCGCAACTGATGTACGCAGGAGGACGCAAAAAACAGGCCACCTCCTCCACCCGGGGAAGCCCGTAAAGAAACGAATTGGCGTAATTGCCTCGGTTGAGGCGCGTGATCAGCCCCTTGGCTGCGGCCCGTGACAAAAAAACGGGCGTGTGAGGCGCCACTTTTTCGGCATCCTGTTTGCGAAACAAACGGGGCAAGCCCTTGAGACGCTGAATGGTCGATTCTTTCGCGTGCCCGGATGTCATCCTTTTGAGCCCCCTTCGAAGACCATCCCTTGCGCAACGAGATCGCCCGTCAAGCAGCGCACCGCTTCGATAAATGGCCCAAAATCATCTTGCTGATAGACCGCCAGGATTTGGTGGGGGATAAAACGCGGCAGGTCCTTTCTCAATGCCTCATCGATAACGGCGCCAGCTTCTTCTTTCTGGAAAAAATCTACCGCCCGGGCCGGTTTGAAGGCAGCCCGGTACAAATTCAGTTTCCGCTGCACGCGCTGCCACGAACACCGGATCCCCATTTGAGCGGTCAACCACCAGACATCGTAAACATCCCGCCCTTTGAGGTACGGTCTTTCAAAAAGGGCCCGGACCTTGTCAGACAAAATCTCCTCGGGGGTTTCGGCCATCATCACGCTGCTGCTGTAAGGCAGCAGCAAGGTGCCGGAAGCCAATAGCGCCGTAATTTGCGGAAGGTCTCGCAGGACATACGGTCGCGATTCGGGAAGATCGCCTCCGGCCAGTTTTTCGAACTCCACCTTTACCGCAATCCGCTCCCGCTGGTTTCGCGGCTGATAAACATAAAAGGCCTTGAAAGCGGACGAACGGCTGGCCTTCGGCCTTGCCGTCAAGGTGCCGGGACCGAACTGTGCAATGGATACCTTTTCCAGGCGGCCCGTGAGCTTGCCGAACCATGATTCAATTTTGTCGATGGGCAAGGGGGTGACAAAGTCGAGATCCTCGGAAAA
Source organism: uncultured Desulfobacteraceae bacterium (assembly GCA_937982505.1). GTDB lineage: Bacteria > Desulfobacterota > Desulfobacteria > Desulfobacterales > UBA2174 > UBA2174. The sequence goes on from CALJLV010000100.1 coordinate 3,516, forward strand.
TCGGCTGCCGCCGTAAACCCACCGCAGTGCGGTCCCCCCCTCAAAAAAGACCTCCCCGGTCCCGGAAAAAGCATAGAGGCAATCCAGGATAAGGATCTGGAAAAGCTCGGATTGCCTGATACGAGATTCTCTGTACAAGCTAAATCTTCCTGATTAAAGTAGAGTCGCAAATTATATGTATTTGCATTAATATACATTCAAATATATTTACGTCAATGGAAAATGGCAGCCCTCGCCGGAAGTTGGCGTTGGATTTCTGATCGAGTCGCTTGCATGGCGGCGCCCTCCTGTTTTCGCGGTCTCTCCAACCCTTGTGCCAGATGGGTAGGCCGGCCTTGAGGCCAAATATCCGTTGTGCCGCCCGGCCAAGCGTGACATTGTTCTTCTTCGTGCTTTGTGGACGCCGGGGTTTAAAACCACTTTTTCCCAACGGACCGATGATGGACACCACCGCGCTGATCACCTTTCTCACGGCCCTCTTCTTCCTGGAGATCACCCCCGGGCCGGACATGATGCTGGTGCTGGCCAGGGGAATCGGCCAGGGACGACGGATCGCGCTGCTCACCGCCGTGGGGCAGATCTTCGTCTCCGGTACAGTGCAGGTGGCGTTGCTGGTCCTCGGGGTGGCGTCCCTGCTGCAAGCCCACCCCTCGGGCCTGGCCGCCCTTCAGTGGACCGGGGCCGCCTACCTGATCTACCTCGGCGCAAAGATGCTGCGCTCGAGCGCGGGCGGCGGGGCGAGCCTCTCGGCCGGGCGCTGCACGACCTCCTGGCAGGCCGTGCGCGAAGGGGCCGTCTGCAACCTGACCAATCCCAAGTCGCTCCTGTTCATGTTCGCGTTTCTGCCGCAGTTCGTGAACCCGGCTTCGCCTTTTCCGGTCTGGGGGCAATTGCTGGTACTCGGATCGATCCAGAAACTCACGGGGATCTTCTCTCTGGGGGGTGTTGCCGTCGCCTCCGGCACGGTGGGGCAGTGGCTCTGCCGCTGGCCCCATCTGCTCGCCTGGCAGAAGCGGTTCACGGGCCTGGTCATGCTGGGTCTCGGCTTGCGCCTGCTTTTGATCGGCGAGGCGGGCGCTCCCGGCGCCATGGCCGGCGGCCGGTAAGCGGCAGTCCCATAAACCGACCGGCTTATGCCAGGAATGGCATCCCGTTATTGGAATTTTTCAGCCAGTCGGCGGAAAAACTCCTGGATTCCCCCTGAACCGGACGGCCTTGGGGGTTTCTCACAGCCCCCTGTGCTTTTGCCACCAGTCGTACTCGAAGGGCCACTGCTGGCGGCGATAGGCGATCAGGGCCGCCATGCGGGCGTGAAAGGCCGCCATGCGCCGCTCGACCCAGGGGTAGCGGGCGCCGGTCTTCCAGGCGCCCACCAGGCGCCGGCCGAGGTGGAAGGCCCGGCGCCGCACCGCTTCCGTGAACTCGCCGTCGGGCATCTCGGCCATGGTGGCATGGACCGCGCCCACCGGATGGATGCCCGTCATGATGTGAAACTGGTTGAGATAATCGGCGATCATCTTTTCCGGCCCGCCGCCCGAGGTGACCACGGCGGCGCCGTAGCGCCCCTCGAAACCCAGACAATGGATCACCCCGCAGCAGCGGTCGATGAAGGCCTTGAGCTGGGCACTGACCTGGTTGATGTAGTTGGGGCTGGCCATGATCAGGCCGTCGGCTGCCATGATCCGCTCCCGGATGGCGGCAAAATCGTCCCTTTGCGGACAGCGGCCCTCGATATGGCAGCGGTCGCAACCCCGGCACGGGCGCACCTCGGCGCCGCGCAGAAAAACGGTTTCGGCCACCGCCCCGCGGCTGGCGGCGCCCCGCAAAACCTCGTCGAGCAGGCGGGCCGTGTTGCCCCGCCTGCCGTGGGGGCTTCCCACCAGGCAGACGATCTTCATCGGACCGCTCTTGTCTCCGGCTGAAACCTTCGATGCGGCATTCATGCTCTTCCCCTGTGTGCGGTGTGGGTCCTTCTTCTGGATGCTGCGCTCGGCCTCCGCCAGGTCGGTCTCGGCGACCCGCGTCATCCCCCAGCCATGCTGGGACCGGAAAAGGCCGTCGGAGGCGCTATCGTCAAAGATCGCGCCAAATCATGGCCGATTTTTCGGGCCCTGGTCATGATCTCGGGGTGCTGTTTGATTTTGGCCCGGTCAAAAATGCCGTATACCGGCAGTTCGGCGACAATCTCATAGCCCAGGGCCTCGAGCGGGTAGCGCATCGCATCCAGTGTAAAGCCCATATCTTTGGGGCTATTCTGCTCGCAAACGGCGCCAATAACCGCTTTGCGGCCCTGACCCGCGAGTCGGCTGGACCAGTTTCCCGGACGGGGGGCTTGAAAATGATAGAAGCAGTACAAGCGATCGATGAAGCTCTTCATCCATGAGGTGATGTTGTAGTGGTGGGTCGGAGAGACAAGAATCATTCCCCTGGCGTGGATGATGTGGGGATAAAGCAGGGACATCCCGTCCCTCAACCCGGTGCAGATGCCCGTCCGGCGACATTTTTCACATCCGATGCATCCTGTGTACTGGTAGTCCCGCAACTGGATGGCGTGGCAGCGTGTCGCATGGGCCTTGACGCCGTTGAGCAGCTGGGCCAGGAGCAGATCCGAATTGCCCCCCTTCCTGGGGCTTCCCCCCACCCCCAGGACGCATGAGCGCCGCTTTTCCCGATCTTCCCCGTTGCTCACGGATGGCGTGTCCGCAGCGCCCATTGCCATGGATCTCCTCGATTTCCCTGAAAAGACAGGAACCGCCATGTGTTCCAGGCGCACTGGCCCTTCATAGTCTTCAAAATCTCTTGGGGTCAAGCGCGGTGAGGGACCATTTCAGGACGCTTTGATGATTGTTTCCAGTTCATCTAGCGTCGGTATGTATTCGGTACCGCCATAGCCCCTGACCACATCCGTGCCCCCCATCTGAAGGCCTGCCCGCCGATGATCAGGTCCATGTTCGGAAAATGGGTTTTGACTGCTTCGATAGACGTTTTCAGGTGATCGATGTTGGACAGAATACTCAATGAAAGCCCCACCAGGTCCGGCTGTATTTCCTGGATGAACCTGGCCATGTCCTCCGGGGGCGTGTTGGCTCCTAAAAAATACCCGTCCCATCCGTTGAGCTCAAAGATATCGGCCACCATCTTCCCGCCCACCTGGTGAAACTCGTTGGCGCCGCAGGAGATCACCGCTTTTTTTCCCACGCGTTCGGTTCCGAAGACGGCGGGATAGCAAAGGTTCAACAGGCTTTCGGTGATGGAGGTCGCCAGGTGCTCGTTGGCAACCGAGATCTGGTTGGTTTCCCACAACTCGCCGACCCGGTACATGCTGCGCTGAAACAGCTGGCCGTAGAGCTCTTTCAGATCGATTCCGGCATCGAGAAGCCCTTGGACCGTTTGCCGGCATTCCGAACGCCTTCCGGCCAGCAGCGCACTCAGATAGTGCTCATATAAATCCTGGTGGATCATGGTATCGCCTCCGTTATGCCTCCAGTGGACGCCGGCCCCCGGCCAACCGGGTTTTCGCCTTGCCGACGGTTTCTCTCAAGGCGCGGATCCACTCGGCCGAAAAACGCTCCGTATCGGTCAGCCATTGGCATAGAGCCTCAATCGTGCCGTCGCGTCCGTTGGCGTCGTCCACCACCGCCGAAACCAGAAGCTGACCCGTATTGCGGTAAATTTCCGCCAGCCTGTCTCCCACCGACTGCTCAAACTCGTCGGCCAGGGCCTCAAACGTCGATGGCGAAATCCGATTCTCCCTGGCCTTTTGGAGGTGCGCTGCGGCGATGTCGAGTTTTTCGTAAGCTGGACCGTTTTCGGGTACGGCGACCCTGAGCTCTTCCGCGAGGAAGCGCAGCGTCTGCTCCATCATGATGGTGGGCATGCCGCGGGCGGCGAGGACCCTGCATAACCAGTCGATCTGTTGTCCAAGGGTTTGAGGGTCCAGGCCGGTCAGGGTGGCCAGCCAGCAGGTGTCGCTGTCGGAGAAACGTTTGCCGCGTTTGCCGAAGCGCTGCGCGTAGTAGCCGAACTGGGCCCATCCGCGATCACTGGCCCTTAAGGCGGCTTGAATTTCCCGTTCGTCTTCCGGGATCGGGTGGTTGCCGGCCTCGGGATTTATCCGGGTCACATGGTATTTCCTTTGGGCCGGCTGAAAGGGATAAAGGGCCGTGTAGAGCACCTCAAGGCCGGAAAAGGCCTCATGCGCGGCCTCAACGACGGCAGCATGGGCAGAGGGATCGATCAGGGCGGCATTCATTTTGTCGCCAAACAGCTTCCAATGGGAGGGCACCTGCTCGAGATAACTCGCGTAATAATGGCAGCCATTGAATTCCTCCAGATGAAACGTTTTGGAAATATCCGGCCGGTGCATGCGGTTGCCCAGTGTCGATCCCTCAAGAACATACAAGTACCCTAGCAGTGTTACCGGGTTTTCGATTTTTCGCAGGCGGATCTTATGGTTCATTTTCAAGGCGGCTTCAACCGGGGATTCCGCATCCAGAATGACACGATGTTCAAAAAAAGACAGATCTTTCTCCAAGAGGGGAAGCTTTCTCAGATCGTCATCCCAGACAGCCGCCAGCGTGCTGTTTTCCCCTTTCGCGATTTCGTTTTCCAGGACGCCGTGAATTATAGATAATACCCTGAGTTGACTTACATAACACTCCAATGGCAGCGTGTGTGCGATGAGTGCATTGAAGTACGGGAGGGATTCAAGTTTGGCGTGATAGTCTTTGGTTTCTTCCTTGAGCCTTTTCATTATTTGATCACGTTTTACGCGTTGGACGGTATCGGTCATTGCGGATATCCTTTTCAGTTGAATAATTCAAAAACAAAGAACACTGCGGCCTGATTTTTGAATCATTAAAAATCATTTTACTTGATTCCCCAAGATCTGATTTTCGACAGCGGATAGGATGATTTAGGGTGAAATAAACATGCGAGAATGTCAAGGAAAAAGAATCCATCCGGCAATGTCCTGATACGGATGAATCCGGCAAATCGATGGGCCAAGGCGGATCATTGGGGGCGTCCTTGGAGATGCGGGAGGATTGCGTTTCTGGAACATCCCCGCGGCAGTCAAAAATGTCCCGAATCCCCTGGCGGTGTTTGGAGGTCGGCCCGATCCGGCAGCGGCCGGCTCGCCCCGCAGGTGCTGGAGAAACGGCGCAATGGCCCGGTGAACGCGTTGGGCCATGATGACCTCGCCGGCATCGTGGGGAGGGATGGGGTCGCTCATGAAAGGTCGATGGTTCAGGATGCCGTCTGCAGGATGTTGTCGCTGAGAACGGCTCCGGT
>CALJLV010000101.1 GCA_937982505.1 uncultured Desulfobacteraceae bacterium
ATGCAACGGCGGGCGACTATCAGATCGTCGGTACGGGGGTATTGGCCAACAGCGGGACGTTGAACGTGAACTTGGCCGGGTCCGGGGATACGATGGGGATTGCGTCCGGGACTTTTGATCACAGCGGCCTGGTGGATGTGCAGGGCGGGATATTGGCGCTGAGCGCAACCGATGGCGCCTACAGTGGCGATTTTGATGCCAGCGGCGGTCTGTTGCGGTTTGTCGAGGGGGTCTACGATTTAACTTCGACGGTATCGGTGACGGGTGACGTGGTCGAGTTTGGCGGTGCGACGGTCACATTTGAATCGGGTGCGGTTTACGAGGTTGCGGGTGCGACGCGGGTGAGCGGGGGTGCGGTGAGTTTTGCGCCCGGATCGCTGATCGACGGACTAGGCGGCGAGTTGGAGATCAGCGGCGGTGGTTTGGATTTGAGCAGCGGCAGTGCGTTGAGTGTGACGGGCTACACGCAAAGCGGCGGGCTGCTGGGCGGTACGGACGTGTTGACGGTGACCGGTGCCGGGCTGTGGCAAGGCGGCACGCAGGGCGGCGGCGGGGTGACGCGGTATGCGGGAGGGCTGACATTGGCGACGGCGGCCGCCAAGCAGTTGTCCGATACGCGCGAGGTGGTCAACACGGGTGTGGCGGATTGGTCGGCGGGCGACATGGTGTTGAGCGATGGGAGCCGGTTTGCCAATCAGGGCACGTTGAATGCAACGGCGGGCGACTATCAGATCGTCGGTACGGGGGTATTGGCCAACAGCGGCACCTTCAATGTGAGTCTGGCCGGGTCCGGGGATACGATCGGGATTGGTACCGGCACGTTTGAAAACAGCGGGTTGCTGGATGTTGACACGGGGATCGTAGAGACGACCAGCGCGTTGACCAATGCGGGGACCCTTTCGGTGGCGCAGGGGGCGGTATTCAGTTCGACGGGCGCCGGGCTGGTCAATAGCGCGGACGGAATGATTCGCGGTGTGGGCACGATTCGCACGCCGGCATCCGGGCTGGTCAATCAGGGTTTGATATCTCCGGGGGATGAGGGGCCTGGGATATTGATTATCGATGGAGATCTTGGGTTAACCGGTTCAAGCGTTCTGGAGATCGAGATCGGCGGACTGGCGGCGGGAGTCGAGTACGATCAGGTTCGGGTGACCGGGACGCTGTCGGGTCAGGGGGGGGATTTCGGGAGTCTGCGCATCGTTGATCTGGCCGGCTACAGCGCCACCGAAGGGGATATGTTTACGCTGATGACGTCCGGCGACGGGAGCGACACGGGGGCGTTTTCAACGCTCGACTATTCCAACAGCTTCGATTTCGATATCGCCTATGCACCTCAGACGGTTGGCCTCTCCCTGGTCCACCTCTACAATGTCTGGACCGGTGCCGGGGGAAATGAATTCTGGAACGTGGCCGAGAATTGGCGGATGGGAACCGTGCCGGACAATGGCGCCAACGTGCGGATTGTCGACGGATTCAGCCATGTGCAGTTGCTCGACGGCGGTTATGAAGTCGGGATTTTGTCCGTGGCATCGGGCAACACGCTTTTGCTTAGCGGCGGCGTCCTGACCCTTGAAGATGCCTCCTGCATCGACGATCTTTCGATTTCCGGCGGTTCGCTGGTGGCCAACGCCGATGCGCAGATCGGCTTGTTGAGCCTGTCCGCGGGGGCAATGGGGGGATCGGGTGTGTTGACGGCCGGTCGGGAGACGACATGGTCGGGCGGCACGCTGGGCACGGGGGGAGGCCGGATGATCGTGGCAGGTCCGTTGCGCATTATTGAAGGGAGTCAAAAGTCAATTCGGGACTACACTTTGGAGAACGCGGCGTCGGTGACGGTCAGCGCGGATCAGATTGACTTTTACGATGGCGCGAGGATCGACAACGCGGGTGTTTTCGATCTTCAGTCGGATCTATTCTTGACCCATGTATCCGGAATCACCGGGGTGTTTACCAACGCTGCCGGTGCCACGGTGCATAAGACGGCCGGCGCGGGCACGGCCGGATTCCATCTGCCCTTGGACAACAACGGCGAGGTGCGCGTTGCCGCGGGGACCCTGGCGTTCGACGGGGGCGGGAACCACACGGGGGGCTTCACGGCCGAGGCCGGCACGGTGATGGCTTTCGGCGGCGGCGCGCATCAATTCGACGCGGGGAGCCGTTTGGACGGGGAAGGGACGTATCGCTTCAGCGGCGGCACGTCAAGCGTCAACGACCACATTGATGTCGCCCGCCTGGTGTTGATGGGGGGAAGTTTAAGGGTGCCGGGGACGCTTTCGGCCGGCGACCTGATGTACAGCGGCGGAACCTTCGAGGTGGGCGGGAGCGCCTCGGTTGCCGGGGCTTTCGACTGGAATCCGGGGGGAACCGGATCGGTTTTATACGGTTTGGGTACCGGGGTACTGGAGCTGGCCGGCACGGCGGTGCTGTCGGGCGGGGGTGACCGGTATCTGGACGGGATCACGGTCAATAACACGGGGACCCTGATCTATCTGGACGGCGGACTGCAGATCGGCCAGAGCGCGACGGCGTCGTTCGTCAATTCGGGAACGTTTGAGATTCAAGGGGATCTGAGCGTGGCCGGCGCCTCGGGGGGCCATGTGGTCAACCTGGCCGGCGCCACGGTGCGCAAGACGGCCGGCGCGGGCACGGCCGGATTCCATCTGCCCTTGGACAACAACGGCGAGGTGCGCGTTGCCGCGGGGACCCTGGCGTTCGACGGGGGCGGGAACCACACGGGGGGCTTCACGGCCGAGGCCGGCACGGTGATGGCTTTCGGCGGCGGCGCGCATCAATTCGACGCGGGGAGCCGTTTGGACGGGGAAGGGACGTATCGCTTCAGCGGCGGTTCGGGGACCATCGACGACAGCATCAGTGTAACGGATCTGGAATTGAGCGGCGGAAGGATGACGATGGCGGGGGCCATTTCCGTGGGGGATTTGCGGATCACGGGCGGAACCTTCGAGGTGGGGGGGGCGGCAACCATCGGCGGTCTGTTCGAATGGGCTGGCGACAGCGATTCAACCGTGGGTGGCCTGGGCACCGGGACGCTGACCCTGGGGACGACCACCCTGTTTTCCGGAGCGGGGGCCAAGCACCTGGATGGGATCACGGTCTACCATCCGGGTGTCCTGACCTGGACGGGCGGTGAATGGCGGGTTGGGTTGAACGCGGCGGCGCAGTTCATCAATACGGGCCTGTTTGATGTTCAAGGGGATGTGGAGGTGATGGGCGGCGAAGGCGGGGCCTTTGCTAATGCCGCCGGCGGCACGGTGCACAAGACGGCCGGTTCGGGAGCGGCCAGCTTCGATCTGCCCTTTGCCAACAGCGGGGAGGTCCGGGTCGACGCCGGCACCTTGGCCTTTCCCAAAGGTTACACCCAGTCGGCTGGCGTTACCCGTCTGGCCGGAGGGCACATCGCCGGCGACCTGACCCTCGACGCAGGGCTTTTGACCGGTAGCGGAACGATTTCGGGTGATCTTGTCAACACGGCCGGTACCATCGCACCGGGGGCGTCCACCGGGATTCTCGTCATCCAGGGCGACCTTACCTTGACCGGCGACAGCGTTTTGAACATCGAGATCCAGGGGTTGACGGCGGGGCCAGGATACGATCAGGTCCAGGTGGCGGGAAGCCTGGTGGGGATCGCCGGCGATTTCGGGACTCTGAATCTGGTCGATCTGGATCCTTATTCTCCAGTGGAGGGGGATCTGTTCACGGTACTCACCGCCGCCTCAGGGGGAGATTCGGGAGCCTTCTCGGCGATCCGTTACTCCGACAGTTTCGACTTCCTTGCCGATTACAGTTCCCGGACAATTTCGCTCTCCCTGCTCCATCTTTACAATGTCTGGACAGGCGCAGGAGCATCCGATTTTTGGAATGTGGCCGAAAACTGGCGCATGGGGGTGGTCCCCGATGCCGGGGCCAACGTGCGCATCATCGATGGTGTCAGCGCGGTGACTTTTTCCGGCGGCAGCTATGAGGTCGGCATTCTCTCCGTGGCCCCGGGCAATGCCCTGGCGGTGGCCGGCGGGTCCCTGTCGGTCACGGATGCCTCCACGGTGGACAAACTGTCTGTTTGCGGAGGAAACTTCTCCGTGGCCGAGGGCATCGGCGTCACCATCGGCGAGTTGGCCTTCAGCGCCGGTTCGCTGCGCCTGGATGGGACGGCCACCCTAAACCGGTTCTTCGCCTGGAACCCGGAAGCGGACTCGGCGGTGTCAGGGGCGGGCAGCGGGAGATTGAACCTTGCGGGCACGGCCCTCTTTTCCGGCCTGGGGGCCAAGACCTTAGACGGCGTTGCGATCACCAACACGGGCGATGTGGTCTATACCGCCGGTCTGTTGGCCCTTGGGGGAAGCCGCGGCGCCGTCTTCAACAACCTCGGGACGATGGACATCCAGGCAGATCTGGAGATCGCCGACGGCGGTGGAGGGCATCTCATCAATGCGGGCGCGATGCGAAAAAGCGCCGGTGCGAGCGATGCGCGGGTCGCGACCCCCTTGACCAACAGCGGCCTGGTGCGCATCGACAGCGGGCGCCTGACCCTGGCCGGCGGCTCTGCCAGCAGCGGGCAGTACGTCATCACCCCCGGGGCGGGGTTGCGCCTGAGCGGCGCCGCGCCCCACGAAATCGCCGGGGCCGGCGAGGCGGCGGGTGTCGTCACCGGTGGCGGAAACCTGCAGATATCGGCCGATGCAGAGCTCTGGCTAAGCGGTGATGGAACCCTGTCGGCCGAGGTGGCCAATGCGGGGACGCTGGCTGGGACGGGAGGCGGGGTATTTCGCTTCAACGGTCCGGTGACCAACAGCGGCATCGTTTCTGCATCCGGCGGAACGATGGCCTTTTCGGGCGGGTATACCCAGACGGACGGCCTCTTGGGACTGACCGGCGGCAACATCTCCGGGGATCTGAGGCTTCTGGGCGGTATGCTGACGGGGGGCGGTACGGTTTTCGGCAACCTGGAGAACCTCGGCGGCACGGTATCGCCCGGGGCTTCGCCCGGCGTTTTGACCGTCGGCGGGAACTACACCCAGGGGGCCGATGGAATCCTGATGATGGACATTGGCGGCTTTTTGCCCGGCAGCGGTTTCGATCTCCTGGCGGTGGCCGGCGCCGCGACCCTGGACGGAACTTTGAATATTTCTCAATATGGTGGATTTATCAGTAACCTGGGAGACGCTTTCGAACTGTTGACCAGTGACCGCCTGATGGGCGATTTCAGCGCCCTCACGGCGGATCCCGGATTTGCCTACAGCGGAATCCCCGGGTCGTCCAGCTACACCGTGGTCAACACCCTGTCGCCCATCTTTACGGCCCTTTCGAACGGCTATCTGATCAATGAACTCCTCAACCTGGAAGCGCAAAACAGACGATCCCTGGCCGAGGTCAGTCTTCCCCTGGAAGGAGCGGCCACCGACCGCCAGGAAATCCGGGACGATGACACGTTCCGCAAATCCCGGTTGATCTGCCGATAGCCAGGGGTGGATGGACCGCAATGGCAACCTTCGGCCTCAAGGGATACCGCCAAGGCCCTGGACCTCTCGGGTGAAAGAGACCATGTCCTCTTCAGCTAGGGTTTCCACTTTCGTCATGGTGACCGCCGCGGTCGTTCTGCTGGCCGTTTGGGGAACCGCGCTGGCCGTTTCGGATCCGGCGCCGGGCAATGCTGGCGAGACCGTTTCGGTCGAGGGGTTGATGAGCGCCTTGCACGCGGACGGCACCCTCGACGTGCTCGCCGCCGGAGATGCCCTGCGGGTCGGCGACATTCTGGAAACCGGGGCCCAGGGCTTCGGTGTCATCCAACTCGGGGACGGGTCCCGCATGACCCTGAGGCCCGGGACCCGCCTGGCACTGGAAACCTCCCGCCTCGATCCGCAGGCCCCGTTCATCGGCCTGCGGCTGCTGCGCGGAGGAATCCGGGCCCTGAGCGGGTGGGTGGCCAAACAGGTCGGGGGAGAGCATTTCCAACTGGCGACCCCCACGGCGGTGGTGCGTGTCCGGGGAACCGAATTCGATGCTCGACTCTGCGAGGGAGATTGCGCCGCAGAGACCGCCGAAGGGCAGGCCCTGGCGCGTCCGCAGGCGCCGACCATCGCCCGGGTGGTTCAGGTGCAGGGGCATCTGGCGGCCCTGGAGCCGGACGGGCGCGCCCGGGGCTTGAGTCCGGGTTCGGCGGTTTTCCAGAACGATCGCCTGGAAACCGCAACCGACAGTTTCGCCGTGGTGGCCTTCCAGGACGGCAGTCGGGTCACCCTCCAGGCGGATACGATCTTTTTCGTCGAGGACTACGCCTACGGCAACGATCCCGCCGCCGCCCAGAGCTCTTTTTTCCGGCTGATCCGGGGGGGGATGCGCGTGCTCACCGGCGCCATCGCCAGGAATCGGCCCGACAGGTTTCAGGTGGCCACCCCCACCGCCGTGGCCGGGGTGCGGGGGACCGGCTTCGACCTCAATCTCTGCCAGGCGCCCTGCCTCACCGCGGATACGACGGAGGCCATGGTGGGGCGCGTGCTGCTTCTGGAGGGCGCCATGAGCGCCGAACTGCCCGAAAAGCAGCCGCGCGCCCTGGAAAAGGGCGATCCCATCTACTCTGGGGAGATCCTCCAGACCGGCGGCGATGGGGTGGCGGTGGTGGTTTTTCGCGACGGTGGCAGGCTCTCGCTTCAGCCCGGGACGCGCTTCGAGGTCAGCCAGTACCATCATGCCGGCGATCAGAACGAGAACGGGGTCTTCCGGCTCTACCGCGGCGGGGTGCGGATGCTCACCGGATGGCTGGCCCGACGGCCGGGACGCTTCACCGTTCACACCGCCACGGCGGTTCTCGGGGTGCGGGGGACGGGGTTCGATCTGCTCTGCACGGGTGCGTGCCGTGACGACGGCGGGGCGCCTCCCGCGGATCCTGGCGGGGCCGGCGGGGAAGATCTGGGGCTGGTGGCCAGGGTCTGGGAAGGCACGATTTCCCTGACCAACGCCAGCGGCGAAGTCCTGGTGGAAACCGGCCAGGTCGTGCAGGTGGCCTCCTTCGACCTTTCGCCGGTTTTCATGCGTCAGGCCCCGGCGATCCTGGACCGCCTGCCGGCGCCGCGGCCCGATCAGGTGGACGTGGACCTGGAAAGCCTCTTTTCCGGTTTCGCGCCGGGCCCTCACGGCCCGCCCATGCTGATCCTCAGCACTTGGGACGGCGAGGTGATCCTGACCACCCGGGCCGATCATCTCCTGACCGTCCGGGCAGGTGAGACCTACCGCTATGCCGGCGGCCCCCAGGCGCCCGAGCGGATGACGGATCCGCCGGCCTTCATCCGCCAGAGCCCGGCGCCAAGGCCGGATCAGGTGCCGGTGGACCACGGCCGGCTCTTCGAGGCCGTTGCTCTGGCCGGGACGCATCCCGGCCTGTATGTCGGGGTATATGACGGGGACGTGGTCCTGGCCAACGATTACGGAGACGTCTTCATCGGCAGGGGGGAGGCCGGCTTTGCCGCCTTCGATCCGGGGCGGCCGATACGCCTGGCCGACCAGCCGCTCTTTTTCATTTTTGATTCATACCCCAGCCCCGGGCCGGCGGGTCCGGATGCCGGCCAGGGAGCAGGGATCCCGCCTGACGATCGCCAGGGTTTCGGCATCAGAAAGGAGACTGAGTGCGAAATCCGCTGAACCTGAACAACGGTCGGCTCTCCTGGATCCTCGCGGTGGGCCTTGTGGGTGTTCTGCTGGCGGTTTTCTGCACCGCCGGGGCCGCCGACGAAGGGCCGCGGTTTACGGTGAGCGGCTTTGTCATCGACGGACAAAGCCCCATCGGTGCGGCCGGGGTCGAACGCGCCCTGGCGCCATACACTGGACGGCCCATCGTCTTTGCCGATCTGGAGGCCGCGGCCGACGCCCTGGCCTCGGCCTTCCTGGACGCGGGCTACCCTTTCCACAGGGTCTCGGTGCCGCCCCAGCGGATCGTCGAGGGACGGGTCAGGCTGAAGGTCGTGGGCTACGCCCTGAAGGATGTCCGGGTGGAGGAAAACCGGCACTTCGACGCCGAGAATCTCCTCGCCAGCCTGCCTCCCCTGGAACCTGGCCGGACTCCCAATACCCTGGCGGTGGCCCGGGCCCTGCAGTTTGCCAACCAGCATCCGGCCAAGCGGGTGGCGGTATTTGTCAAGCAGGCGGGAGCCGGCGAGGGGATCGACGCCCGGGTGATGGTGCAGGACGCACGACCCTACACCGTCTTTGGCAGCCTGAACAACACCGGCACCCGCGATCCGGCGCGAACCCGGGCCGGGCTGGGGTTTCAGCACAGCAACCTGTTCAACCGCGACCATATTCTGACGGCCACCTACACGACCTCGCCGGAAAGCCTCGATGACGTCAGCCAGTACGGTCTGGACTATCGCGCGCCGCTCTACGGGATCGCCACGGAGCTTGAATTTTTTTACTCCTACTCCGAAGTCGACCAGGGAAGCATCGCCAATTTCTTCGATGTCAGCGGCCGCGGGCAATTTTACGGCTTCAGCGCCACGCACACCCTCCTGCCCATCGGCGCCTACAGCCACAAGGCGGCCCTCGGCTACCAGGACCGCTTTTTCGACAACGAGACCCGCTTTGCCGGGACCTCGCTGATTCCGGATGTGCGCTCCACGCCGGTCAGCTTGCGCTACAGCTTGCTCTACGAACCCCGGCAGATCGCCCTCGGCGCCTACGCGGCCTGGGCCTTCAACGCCGGCTTCGGCAGCCACAACGATTCGGCCAGCTACCGGGCCAACCGGGAAGGGGCCGACCCGGACTGGCACAAGTTCAACGGCGGAGGGCACCTGCGCTGGACCCTGCCCGGGGACGTCCAGCTGCGGGCCCGCATCGACGGTCAGTACGCCGGCCGGCCGCTGATCTCCGGAGAGCAGTTCGGGGTTGGCGGCAGCGCTTCGGTGCGGGGTTACGAGGAACGCGAGCTCACCGGCGATTCCGGGATTCAGGCCAGTTTCGAGCTCTGGAGCCCCCCCCTGATCCTCGACGGGCGCCTGGCCCTGTTCGCCGATGCCGGAGAGGTCTATCGCCAGCGGCCCCACACGGCCATGGCCCGCCACCAGGACGCATACAGCCTCGGAGTCGGATTGCGCTGGAACTGGAAGGGGTTCGTCGATGTGCATCTCGATCTGGCCCAGGCCCTGGAGGATGCCATCACCACCGAATCCGGGGACACCCGGGTGCTGTACCGGATTTTCCTGCGCTACTGAAAAGACTACATCAGCCGGTAAAAGGAAGCCACATACCGCAGCTGCTCCCGGTAGCGCGCCGCCCTGGCCGGATCCGTGTCGCGGTGGAGGCGGGCCAGCTTGGCCAGGGGCCGGGGCTGGCCCGAATTGATTCCCAGGGATTTGTCGTAGCAGGCCGCCGCCCCTTCCCGATCCCCCCGGGATTCGAGCAGGTCGCCCATCATTTCGTATTTCTGGGCCGCGGCAAAAGAATCCGGGGGGATCTTTTCCAGAACCGCGTATCCTCGCTTCAGATCTCCGCGTTCGAAGAAATGGGCCGCCAGCGCCAGGCGGGCAAAGGCGGAAAAGGGGCGGTCCATCCTGTCAGACAGGCTCCAGTAGTCCAGTGCCTCCTGGATCGCACCGGTTTTCTTCAGGATCAGGGCGTGGGTGTTGTAATAGGCGCTCTGGTCGTCCGTGGCCCGGAGGGGCAGATTTCCCGCCACCATGAAAACCACCGCGACGGCGAGGCAGCGTCGCACCCAACAGGGTTCTTTGCCGCGCACGGCGGCGACCATGGCCTCCAGCCCGACCACCGCCAGGGGGATCAGGAGGGTGACCATGGGCAGGCGGTAGCGGCCGTTGGAGAAAAAGACCACCAGGGTCGAGGCATACACCGCCAGGAGCAACGCGGCGGCACGGATCTTCCGGCTGTCGCGAAAATGGCGCACCATGCCGGCCATGGCCAGCGCCAGGACCACCTCGAAAGAAACCCCGGGGAATCGAAGGAGGTGGATGAAGCGGCTCAGAAATTCGATGTCGTAATGGTCGCAGGCCTCGAAGCGATGGATCGCGGCCAGGGCTTTGCGGCACATCTTGCGGGCCACGGTGCCGGGAGCGGCCAGGGCCTCCCGAATGGTTTCCCGGGTCCAGTAGGCGGAAGCCTCCCCGGCCGACAGCGGCCGGCCGCTGCGGCGGCTGGCTTCGATGGTAAACTGAATCCCCTGCTCGAAGGGCGATGAGGTGGCAAAGGGAACCGGGCGGTAATAGGGGTCGGGATTACCGGAATGGTTGGCCAGATACAGATTAGCCCCCATCTGGGAGGTGGCCAGGGCCAGCGTGCCGGCAGCCTGG
Organism: uncultured Desulfobacteraceae bacterium; assembly: GCA_937982505.1. Taxonomy (GTDB): domain Bacteria; phylum Desulfobacterota; class Desulfobacteria; order Desulfobacterales; family UBA2174; genus UBA2174. Next base: position 10,308 of record CALJLV010000101.1, read on the forward strand.
TAGTTGCGCCACACAAAGGGGGAAAGGGCCGCCAGAGTGCCGAGGAGTATCAATCCCGTGACAGCCGCGATCTGTCGCGCCGCGTACCTGCGACGCGTCATGGACCACCCCGCCAGAACCAGGGCCAGGGGGATGAGGACCAGGGCATTGGGCCGGAGATTGAGCAGCAGCCCCAGGGATATTCCCAGCAGTAAGGCAGGGAAAAGCCCGGCGTTTGACAGGCCCCGCGGCGCGCCGCCGGCCGGTGCGACCGGTGTCGCGGCGTCTTCCAGCACCCGCAGCAGCATCCAGGCCGCGGCGGCAAAACAGAGGGTCGCCAGGGCCGTTTTCAAAGGGACGATGCTGTAGAGGACCAGGGGTTTGTAGATCGCGGCCACCAGGCAGGCCCAAAGGCCGGCGCGCCGGTTGGCCAGGGTCGTGCCGATGTGGTAAACCAGCCAGCAGATGGCCAGGCCGATGCCGAGGTTGAGCGCCCGGGCGTAAATGGGCTCGGGGGAAAAGAGGCGGTACAGAAAGCCCAGCACATAGGCGTACAGGGGGGCGAATTCGTAGACCTGATCGGATGTGTAGGCTCCCACGGCGATCTTTCGGGCCCATTCGTGATAGATGCGTTCATCCCAGAGCAGAAAGTCGAAATAGGGGGTCACGGACAGCTCGATCAGGGCCGTCAGCCGAACGCCCAGCGCCAGGAGCAGGATTCCGCCCAGAATCGGACAGGGCCGGGTCAGTCTGGGGAAGGGTGGTTTGCGGGGCGTCTGTTTCATGGCGACTGGGGGATCAGGGTTGCCGTGCTGGAGCGGGTCGAGTATAGCCGGCCCGGGCGGATCCGGCAATGCCGATGCCGGGCCAAATCGCCGGCGGCGCCCGCCGTGTCGGCTGCCGGCGCTAACGAAAAGAGGCGATCATCATGGCGTCGATCGATACCGTCAAAAAGACCTGACCGGCACTGGGCACAGAGGGGACGGCGCGGTCTTTTTTAAGGGAGAATCGGAGAGACGCAGGATGGCCGCCTGCTGGCCTTGCCAAGGAGATCCCGCTATCCCGACCGGTCCCTGGGCGACCGGCCCGAACGCCGTTTTTGTTTCTTGACAGGGCGGAAGCGATGGGCTTAAAGTGCCCCGGACTTTTAAAGCGGCCCCGGATTTGCCCCTGCGCTTGAGCGCTCGGCGCCTCCCGGGCCTTGGGCTAAAGCATTGCAAGGAAAGGTACCCATGGACGGAGACCCTGGCACTAGTCCCCAGCCATTCGATGACCCGGACGATCCGGTCCCGTTGACCGTTCGGTCTGACACCGCCGCAAAGCCCTGCCGACCTGCCCGAACCTTGCACTTTCTGATCTGCTGAGCGTTCGGGCGCCGCCGGTTCGCAACGGTTTTCGGCAGTGCGAAAACTTTGCGACCAGGAGGCGCCCCGTGAGCAGCCCGAGCCACACCAACGCCAACCCTAACTCAGATTCCTGCGCGCCGCTGCACGACGATGCGCCGCTGCTGGACATCGAAGCCCTGCGCCAGCGCCATCCGTCGGACATCGCCGACGAACTGGAAAGGGCAGACCTGGATCCGCTGCAGCTCATCGAGGTGCTGCGGACCATCGGCAATTCGGTGGCCGCCGAAACCTTCAGCCGGCTGTCCATGGCCTCCCAGAAGGCCTGCCTGGAGGCGGGCAGGGCTCAGCGCATGCTCCAGCTCATCGAGCACATGGAACCCGACGACCGGGTCGATCTGCTCAAGAGTGTCGATGAAGACGTGCGCGAGGCCATGATGCCGCTCATCGCCCAGGCCGAACGCAACGCCACCCAGCGACTCTGGAAATACGAGGAGGGCACGGCCGGGGCGGAGATGACCACCGAGTACGCCTTTCTTCCCGCCGAGCTGACCGTGGGCGAGGCCCTGGCCCAGCTGCGGCTCCAGGCTCCCAATCGCGAGACCATCTACTACGTCTATATCACCGACGACCGGCGCCAGCTCCAGGGGGTGATCAGCCTGCGCCATCTGATCATGTCCAACCCGCGCCAGCGCCTGGATCAGGTGATGACCACCGATGTGATTTCGGTCTTCCATGATACGGAAGTGGAGGAGGTGGCCCGGCAACTGGCCAAATACGACTTCATCGCCCTGCCGGTGATCGACCACGGGCAGCGCCTTCTGGGCATCGTCACCTTCGACGATGCCATGGACATTTTGCGCGACGAGAACACCGAGGACTTCCAGCGCATTTCGGCCGTGGTCCCCTTCGAGGAACAGTACCTGCGCTGGCCCCTGGGCCGGCTCTTCTGGAACCGCTTCTGGTGGCTGGCCATCCTCCTGTTCACCTCGATTCTGTCCACTTCGGTCATGGAGTACAACGCCGCCGTGCTGCACCAGATGGTGGCGCTTTCCTTCTTCATCCCCATGGTGATCGGGGCCAGCGGCAACGCCGGCACCCAGTCGGCCACCATGGTGGTGCGGGCCTTGGCCCTGGGTGAGATCCAGCCCCGGGATTTCGGCCGCGTCTTCTGGCGCGAGCTGCTCATGGGGCTGGCCCTGGGCGCTGCCCTGGGCGTCATGGCCTGGCTGCGGGTCTATTTTCAGGACAGCAACCTGATCCTGAGCACCATTGTGGCCTCGGCGCTTCTGGCCACTTTGCTGACCGCCAACCTGGTCGGCTCTTTGCTCCCTTTGCTGCTCAAGCGGTTGGGACTCGATCCGGCCCTGACCGCCGGACCTTTCATCGCCACGATTATCGATGCGGCCGGAATCGCCATCTACTTTCAGGTGGCCTTGTGGCTGTTGCGCTGAAGAATCCGGGAGGTGCACCCATGGTTCGGTTGAAACCGGGCGACGAGGCCCCTTCTTTCCGCCTCGGGTCCGCTTTGCTCATCGATGCGGTTCCCGCGGCACGTAAAGCCCATGCCGCCCCGGATGCGCGCTGAGGAGGGGGGCCTCGGTGGGAACACGCACCCTTCGCTATCTGGTCATCTGGACGGCCATTATCGCGGCGGTCTACCTGGGCGATCGCCTGATTCGCGGCCTCTGGTTGAGCGCCAGCCAGCCGCGGGCCGTCACCGCCCGCGGAGAACTGGCCCAGTTCGAGGCCTTGTCCACCGCCATCTTCGCCCAGGCGTCGCCTTCAGTGGTCTACATCTTCACCGAGGGCGCCGCCTGGGGGCCTCCGGGGGGCGGCGCCCAATCTCGCGGCGCCGGTTCGGGGTTCGTCTGGGACCGGGCCGGCCACGTGGTGACCAATTTCCACGTGGTGGAAGGCGCGGCTCGCATCCGGGTGCGCCTGGATTCGGGCGAGGCGGTGGATGCCCGCTTGGTGGGCGGGTCGGCCGATCATGACCTGGCCGTCATCCGCCTGGCGGTGAGCCGCAGCCTGCCGCCGCCCATCGCGGTGGGCAGTGCCGCGGACCTCAAGGTGGGCCAGGCGGTTTTCGCCATCGGCAATCCCTTCGGGTTGGACCGGACCCTCACCACCGGGGTGGTCAGTGCCCTGGGGCGCCGTCTGCCGGCCGGCACGGGGCGCGATATCAGCGGGGTCATCCAGACCGATGCCGCCATCAATCCAGGCAACAGCGGCGGCCCGCTGCTCGACTCGGCCGGGCGCCTCATCGGGGTCAACACCGCCATCCTGAGCCGCTCGGGCAGCTTTGCCGGAATCGGCTTCGCCGTGCCGGTGGACACGATCAACCGCATCGTGCCGGAATTGATCCGGCGTGGTCGGGCGGCCCGGCCGGGCCTGGGGATCGTGGTGCTGGACGAGGAGGCCACCGCCCGGCTGGGGGTCATCGGGGTGGTGATCGAACGTGTAATGCCGGGAACGGCCGCCGAGAAGGCCGGGCTGGCGCCCCTGGACCCGGGGCGCCGTCGCCTGGGCGATGTCATCGTGGCGGCAGAAGGGCAGGCGGTGCGCAATCTTTCGGATCTGGCCGGCGTCCTCGATCAGGTGGGGATCGGCCGTCCGGTGCGCCTCACGGTGGAGCGTGACGGCCGTTCGCGGGAAGTTGCCGTGATGGTGATGGACATCTCCTGAGCGCTCAGTGCGGCGCTCTCGGGGCTCCTGGACGGCGCGTTCCCGCGGCGCTCAGGCCTGATGCTGGTAGACATGCACGTCGCGCTGGGGAAAGGGGATGCTGATCCCCTCGGCGTCGAAGGCCTTTTTGACCTTCTCGGTGGTGTCGAACCAGACGTTCCAGTAGTCGTCCGCCTTGACCCAGGGGCGGGCCACGAAGTCGACGCTGCTGTCGCCCAGCTGGTAGAGGGCCACCAGAGGAGCCGGATCCTTGAGCACCCGGGGGTCCGCGTCGATGATGCGGCGGATGATGGACCGGGCCTTGTCGATATCATCCCCGTATCCGATCCCGAATACCATGTCCACCCGGCGGGTCCCCTTGGCGGACCAGTTGACGATATTGTCGGCCGTCAGCTTGCCGTTGGGCACGATGACGACCTTGTTGTCCGGCGTGCGCAGGGTGGTGGTGAAGATCTGGATCTCCTCCACCGTGCCGGCGGTACCCGCCGCTTCGATGTAGTCGCCCACCTTGAAGGGGCGAAAGAGGATCATCAGGAACCCGGCGGCGAAGTTGGACAAAGACCCCTGGAGGGCCAGGCCGACGGCCAGACCGGCGGCGCCGAGCAGGGCGACAAAGGAGGTGGTCTGGATCCCGAGCTGGTTGAGGGCGGCCAGGACCACGAAGGCCAGCATGGCGAAATAGCTCAGGTTCCCGGTGAATTTGACGATGGTTTCATCCAGGTGGGCCTTGTGCATGAGCCGCTCGATGATGTTGCGCACGAATTTGGCGGCCCAACGGCCGATGACCAGGACCAGGACGGCGGCCAGGATCTGCAGGCCGTAGTGGACCACGAGCTGCTGGGCGGTGACAAGCCATTCTTCCATCCATCTTCTCCTTGAGGTTAGGGATATCATTTAACCACAACAGTGTTTCTACGTAGTGAATGAACCGGCAAAAGTCAAAACGATTCATGCCGCTCGGCGATACACCCTGGCTCCGCGAGGCGCTGGCCACCCTGCCGGCCGGCGCGGTGATGTCCGATCTGGATCAGGCCCTGGCCCGGAGTCCGGCCGCCGTGCTCCAGGCCCCGCCCGGCGCGGGCAAGACCACCCTGGTCCCCCTGGCCCTGGCCGGTGCTTCCTGGCTCCAGGAGGGCCGCATCCTGGTGCTGGAGCCCAGGCGCCTGGCGGCCCGCATGGCCGCCCGCCGCATGGCGGATCTGCTCGGTGAGCGGGTCGGCGGTACGGTGGGCTACGCCGTGCGCCTGGAGCAGTGCATCGGTCCCCAGACCCGCATCGAGGTACTCACCGAGGGCGTCCTCACCGGCCGCCTGCAGCGGGATCCGGCCCTTGAAGGAGTGGGGCTGGTGATTTTCGACGAATTTCACGAACGCCACCTGGAATCGGATCTGGGGCTGGCCCTGTGCCGGGAGGTCCAGGAGGTCTTGAATCCCCGGTTACGACTGCTGGTGATGAGCGCGACCCTGGCCGCCGAGGCGGTGTCGGCCCTCCTGGATCATGCGCCCGTGATCCGGATCCGGGGGCGCCGTTTCCCGGTCGAAACGCGCCACTTGGCCGCGCCGCCGAATCTTCCCCTGGAGGAGGCCGTGGCCCGGGCCGTGGGCCGCGCCGCCAGGGCACACGAGGGCGGGATCCTGGTCTTTCTGCCCGGGGCGGCCGAGATCCGGCGCGCCATGGCCCGGATCGACGGACGTGCCCTGGGGGCCGAATGGATCCTGGCCCCTCTCCACGGCCTGCTCAGTCCGGCGGCTCAGGATCTGGCCGTTGCGGCTCCGCCCGCTGGAAGGCGCAAGATCGTGCTGGCCACGGCCATCGCCGAAACCAGTCTGACCATCGAGGGAATCCAGGTGGTGGTCGACAGCGGCGTGGCGCGCCACGCGCGCTTCGATCCGGCCAGCGGCCTGACGCGCCTGGTGACCGTTGCGGTGACCCGGGACACCGCCGATCAGCGCCGGGGCCGGGCCGGCCGCCTCGGGCCGGGCATCTGCTATCGACTCTGGTCGGCACATCAGGATGCCGGGCTGCTGGAAAGCCGCCGGCCTGAAATGCTCGAAGCCGATCTGACTGGTCTGGCCCTCGAACTGGCCTGCTGGGGCACCCGCGATCCGCGGGTGCTGAGCTGGCTCGATCCGCCGCCCGAGGTGCCTTTTGAAGCCGCCCGGCGCCTGCTGGTGCACCTGGGCGCGCTGGAGGCCGCGGGGCGCGCCACGGCCCATGGCCGGGCCATGGCCCGCCTCGGGATCCATCCCCGCCTGGCACACATGCTCCTGTGCGCCCGGGACCAGAATCAGGGATGGGCCGCCTGCCTGCTGGCCGCGGTCCTGAGCGAGCGCGATCCCCTGCGGTCCGCGCCCGGGGCCGGTTCGGTGGACATCCGGGATCGGGTCGAACTGGCGGCCCAGGGGCGGGATGCGACGGGCGATCGCCTGAGGCGCCTGGCCCAGCGTCTGGCGCGGCGCCTCAAGGTGGGGATGGACGGGAACCGGCACTGGCCCCTGGGACCGCTCCTGGCCTGGGCCTATCCGGACCGCATCGCCCGGCGCCGCGACGGATCGCGGGGGCGTTTTCTCTTGTCCAACGGGCGGGAGGCGTTCTGCGACAGCCGCGATCCGCTGGCCGGGAGCGACTATCTGGCGGTGGCCGAATTGGACGGCCAGCGGCGCCAGGCCCGCATCTTCCTGGCCGCCGTCTATGACCGGGGGTCGTTGACGGATCAATTCGGTGGCCAGTTGGAAAAGGTCGATACGGTGGCCTGGGATGAGGCGCGCCGGATCGTCGCGGCCCAGTGCGAGACGCGCTTCGGAGCCCTGGTGGTGCATCGGGAACCGGGGTGCCGCCCGGATCCGGTGCAGACGGCGGTCCTCCTGTGCCAGGTGATCCGCCGGCTGGGGATTCAATGCCTGCCCTGGACCGACGCCCTGGGGGAATGGCGGCGGCGCGTGGCGCTGGTGCGCCGCCTCCTGCCCGATGACGCTTGGCCGGACCTGGGCGACGAAGCCTTGGCCGTTGGCCTGGAGCAGTGGCTGGGGCCCTTTCTGGCCGGGATCCGTTCTCCAGGGCAGGTCAATCTGGAAGCGGCCCTCAAGGCGACCCTGGACGGACGCCGGCAGAAACTCCTCGACCGGCTGGCCCCCACCCACCTGGTGGTGCCCAGCGGGGCGCGCCTGCCGCTCGACTACGGGGCCGAGGTGCCGGTTCTGGCTGCCCGGGTGCAGCAGATGTTCGGTTGCACCCGAACGCCGGTCATCGTCGACGGACGCCAGGCGGTGCAGGTGCATCTGCTGTCGCCCGCCGGGCGTCCGGTCCAGATCACCCAGGACCTGGCCGGTTTCTGGTCCTCGGGCTATCCCGAGGTACGCAAGGTCTTGCGGGGGCGCTATCCCAGGCACCCCTGGCCCGAAGATCCGCTGACGGCGCCGCCAACCAACCGGGCAAAAAAACAGCGGGGGCGCTCCCCGGCATCTCAAATCTGAGATTTGAAATCCTGAACAAAGGATAGTGTCAGCCAGTTGGCCGCTACTTGCCCCCGAAGGGGGAACGCCAGCCGGTCACCGGCGAGGAAAAGGGGCGCAGGATTTTGCTCACATCCCTGGCCTGCTCGGTGATGTAAAAGGCGTCGGGATCCTCCTCCTTGACCACGGGCAGGATCCAGCGCAGGTCGCGCCGGCGGCAGGCCACGTAAAGCTGGGGCACCTCCCCGTGCATGCCCTCGCCCTTGAAGATGGTCACCGGCTGGCCCAGGTCCCGCAGGCGCTTGGCGATCTGGTTCCCCTTGGGTCTGGACATGACCCGAAGGATGATCGCCCCGAAGCCGAGGCGTTTTTCCACCTCGATGCCCACCACGTTGCCGGTGGCGAATCCCAGGGCGTAGAAAAGGACCAGAACCGGGGTCTGGGAAATCCGGTTGACCACCGTGCTGACGATCGTGATCCAGATCAGCACCTCGACGAACCCCAGCATAAAGGCCACCACGGTCTTTCCCTGGACGATGACGATGGTGCGGATGGTGCCCAGTGAGACATCCACCACCCGGGCCAGAAAGATCAGAAGCCCCAACAAGACGGTCGACAGTTCCATTGTTCTCAGTTTCCTCCCGGTATGTGGCCTCTCGACACGGTTGTCCTTCGGGAACCTATCACAGTCCGCGGCCCGGGCCAACGGCTCTCCGGCCGATCCCTCTTGAAAGGGCGGAGCAAGGCGCTTACTATAGCTTCCGAGGCCGACGGCGGGATGGATGCCGCCAAAGAAGAGACCCCTAACCGAAAAGGTGATGTTTGGACAGCCAAGACAAGCCGGTCGAGAAAAACGGCAATATCAAAATCAGGGAAATGGATATCGACGACCTGGCCCCGGTCTTTCACCTGGGCGAGGCCCTTTTCAAGGCCGAAGAGACCCCCAATCTCTATCGCACCTGGGAATCCTACGAAGTGGTGGGGCTATTTCAGAGCAGCGGCGATTTCTGCCTGGTGGCCGAGGCCGGCGGGCGGATCGTGGGGTTTGCCCTGGGAGATCTCATCGACAAGTCCCGTTCGGCCTGGAAGTACGGCTACCTCATCTGGCTGGGGGTGGCCCCGGAATACCAGAAGCAGGGGGTGGCCGAAAAGCTGTTCAGGCGTTTCAAGGACCTGGCCATGGAGAACGGGGCCCGCATGCTCATGGCCGATACCCAGGCCGGCCACCTTCCCGCCCTGCGTTTTTTCCGCAAGATGGGCTTCGGCCATCCGCAGCAGCACACCTATCTGACCATGAACCTGGTGGCCGAACGGCAGCGGCGCCAGAAAAAGAAGAACGGCGGCAAATGAGCCCATGGACGACGCGATTCAGATCGAACGGTTGCACCGTTTCCTCTACCGCCTGATCGACATCTACAGCCCTTCGGGCAAGGAGCGCGAAGTCCTGGAATTCGTGCGTTCGGATCTGCGCCGGCGGGGTCTGCCGGTCACCGTCCAGGCGGTGGACGAGCACCGCTACAACCTGCTGGTCCTGCCCCCGGACGCCGAGGCTCAACTGGCTCTGGTGGGCCATCTGGACACGGTGACAGCCTACGATCTGGAACGCTTCGGGGTCAGCCAGCAGGGGGACCGGATCCAGGGACTGGGTGCCGCGGACATGAAGGGGGGCTGCGCCGCCATGGTGGAGGCCTTCCTTGGGCTCTGGGAAAAAGGGGCCGGACCGCGCGCCCCGGTGGCCCTGTGTTTGCTGGTGGGCGAGGAGGAAACCGGTGACGGGGCCGAACGTCTGGTCAAAAGCTTTCACTTCCCCTGGGCCGTGGTGGGCGAGCCCACCGACCTGATTCCCTGTCTGGAATGCTACGGATACGTCGAGGTGCAGCTCACCAGCCGCGGACCGCGGCGCCACGCTTCCCTGGCCGGGCGGGGCCCCGGGGCGGTGGAGGTGCTCCTGCAGCGCATGCTGGGTCTGACCCAGCACATGGCGGCGATGCATCCGGATGTCAACTACAACATCCGCGACCTGTTCAGTATCCGGGCCGGCTTCGCCGTCCCCGAACAGTGTGAGGCCTGGCTCGATCTGCACCATCCGCCGGGGGCGGCGGTGGGGGACCTTCTGGCCGAACTGGAAGCGGTGTGCATCGGCGAGGTGCCGGGAGGCGAGGCGGTGGAGGTGCGCTTTCGCGCGGCGACCATCGACGCCGGCTACAGCCTGCCGCCCAGAGGGGCGCTGGTGGAGTCCCTGCAGTCGGTGTTTGCGCAACGGGGGCTGGCCTGGAATCCTGGGGCCTTCATCAGCCATTCGGACGCCAATCGGCTCTGGAGCGCGGGCATGCGTCCCATCGTGCTGGGTCCCGGTCAGCTGGAATCGGCTCACACGGCCGACGAGGCCGTTTCCTTCGATCAGGTTTGTCAGGCCGCACGCCTCTATCAGGATCTGATCTGCCGGCTGGCCGGCGGCCAGATTCCTGCCGTCTGATCCCTTTTCCCCGCAGGCGTCATCCGGCGCGGGGCAGGTCCAACGGAGTCGACGATTCTTCCAGTGTCAGGGCCAGGCCGCAGCGTTGCAGGGCCCTGCCCAGAGCCTGGTTGATGGGCATCAGGCGCGCCCCCGGTTCCAGGCCGAAAATTCGCGCCTGGTAGGCCGTCAGGCACGGCACCGGCATCTGCTGGTCCAGCCCCCGGACGGCATGTGCCACCGCTTCGGGAAGATCCGCCTTGATGATCCGGCAGATGGACAGCTCCCGGCGGCCCCACCGATCCTGCCGCGCGGCAAACCCGAAGAGCCGGCAAACGGCCGGTCGATGCGAATAGAGGGTGCAGTGACCGGCCCCCGGGGCCACCCGGCGGGTCGAAAACCCCGCACAGGTTTCGCCGGCGCCGCCCAGGCGATCGAGCCATGGATCGGCCAGCCGGGCGCGAATCAGGGCCGCGGCGGCGGGCAGCATCTCCACCACGGTGGCCTGGACCGGGGCTCCGGGGCAGCAATGGCCGCAGCCCGGACGGCAGCGCAGCCCTGTGGCCAGTTGAAAGGCGGCCACCTGGCGGTCGATTTCCCCGTAAAGGGATTCCATTTCACGGATCAAGGCGAGGATCATCGCAGGGGTGACGGCTTTTCGTTTGGGTTCGGGACCTGGAGCCAGCCGGCGGGACCGGTCCGTTTCAGCCTGGCCGAAATCCCCGGGGACCGGGGGGCATTCGGCCGCACCGGGCCGTTTCATCTATACAAAAGTCGTGCCAATCTGGCCAGATTCCTGAAAACCAGTGCCGCCATCCAAAATGGAGGCGGGCAGGATCCGTCTGCCCGGGACCCGGCGGAATCGGCGGTTCCGGCCGCCGAGCCCAGGATGTCCCCAGTCCTGAGAAAATAAAAAAACATATCGAGTCGTTGCGGTTCGATGGGGCCGGTGTCGCGGCCGGTTCCGGGAAACACAATCCAGGAACTGGGGTTTCCGGCTGTTCAGGGGGCCGGCCGCTGGGCTTCCAGGCGGGTGATATGGGTTTTTTCTTCGGCCACGATGGCCTGGAGCTGGAGGCGGATTTCAGGGTCGGGGATGAACGGCACGAGCATTTCGTAGAACAGGATGGTGTCCTTTTCAAACTCCACCATCACGTCGATCAGATCCCCGAGATCCTTCAAGGCCGCAAAGTCGACCTGCTTGAGGGAGAAGCTCTGGGCGCCGATCATGCCGGCCAGCATTTCACGGTTGGCCGCTTGGAGCAGGGGGCTGGGGGAGGGGGCGGCGACCTTTTGGCGCAGGTTCCGGAACCAGGTCGCGTGGCGTTCTTCCTCGGCCACCATCCATTCGAGCAGGGTGCGCATCTCCGCCAGGGCCACCTGGGAGAGCGCCCGGCGGTAGACGGCGATGGCGTTTTGTTCGAAACGGATGGCGATATCGACGATTTCAGTCAGTGAGAACATGCAGCCTCCGGCAGGGGTAGCCGCCCCTGTTCCGCCACCTGCGCCCGTGCGCCCCCGGATTTTCGGTCTGGGCCGTCCCCTCGGCAATGGCGTCACCCCCGCCGCCAGCCGTCAGGCCGGGGTGTCGAAATGGCAGGACAACACCACGCATCCGTCCTCGAAGCGGGTCTGGACCTTGTAAGGCAGATTCTTGAACAGTTCGATCATGCGACGGTTTTCCGGCATCGTATAGGCGGTCAAGCCGTCGATCCCATTTTCCCGGGCCGCCTGCGCCAGTTTGGCCAGCAGCCGCTTGCCCAGGCCCTTGCCCTGCCAGGGACGGCTCACCGAAAAGGCGATTTCGGCCACGTTGCTGCCCGGACCGCACAGGTACTCGCCCAGACCCACCACCTGGCCGAAGCCGAATTCGCCCGCCACGACGAGCATGGTCAGGTTGTGCACGTAGTCGATCCGGGCCTTGTCTTCGATTTCGTCCCGGGAGAAGTGGGAGCGGGCGTGCATGAAGCGCGCGTAGATATCGGCGTTGTCCAGTGCGTAATAGTGCTCCTGGATGCGGCGCAGGTCCACCGGCTTGGCCGGCCGCAGGACCACCTGGACCCCCTCGAATTCCAGGACCTCTTCCAGGTGCAGCGGGTATATGCCGCTGATGGATTCGCCCAGTTTGCGTTCGCGGCCCAGGAATCCCTTTTCCTTGGCGGCGTCGAACAGGGCCCCGCGAAAATCCGGATGGGCGATGCTGATCATGGCCATGGCCCGTTCCTGGAGGCTCTTGCCGTGGAGGTTGACCGCTCCGTACTGGCTCACCACATAGTGCACGTCCGTGCGCGGCACTACCGTGACCGTGTCGCTGAGCAGCGGCACGATACGACTCTGGGTGCCGTCCGACGAAGCGGCCGTGATCATGAGGATCGACTTGCCCCCCTGGGCCTGGGCAGCCCCGCGCACGAAATCGAGCATGCCGTTGACTCCGGCATAGCGACTGTGGGCCAGGGCGTCGGTGGCCACCTGGCCGGTCAGATCCATCACCATGGCCACGTTCAGCGACACCATGCGCCGGTGGGCGGCGATCACCGCCTGGGCGTTGACATAGTCCGAAGGGTGGAACTCCACCGCCGGGTTGTCGTCCAGAAACTCGTAGAAGATTTCCGAGCCGATGGCGCTGCTGGCCACCAGTTTCCCGTCGTTGAGGCCTTTTCGGCGGTTGGTGATCACGCCCCGGGCCACCAGGTGCATCACCGCGTCGGTAAGGTACTGGCTGTGCACCCCCAGGTCGTTCTTTTCGGCCAGGGCTTCGAGCACGGCCTGATGGATTTCGCCCAGGCCGGTCTGGATGGTGGCGCCGTCGTCCACCAGGCGCGCCACATGGCGGGCGATGGTGCGCGCCGCCGGGCTCACCGGCGGTGGGGCGATGGCCAGCAGCGGTTCGTCGTGTTCCACGATCACGTCCACATCGTTGACGTGGATGAAGCTGTTGCCCAGTACGCGGGGCATTCGGCCGTTGACTTGGGCGACGACCAGTTCGGCGCTCAGGGCGGCGGCCCGCGTGATGTCCACCGATACGCCCAGACTCATCCAGCCGAAATCGTCCGGGGGGCTGACCTGGACCAGGGCCACCTGGATCTGCAGCCGGTGGGCGGCAAAGAGACGGGGGATGTCGGCCAGGTTCAGCGGGGTGATGTGGCGCATGGCCTGGGCGAGGTGTTGGGGAATTCCCGAGCCGATGTAAAAGGAACGAATGTTCAGACTGCGGTCGCCGGTTTCGTCGGCGATCCGTGACAGGGGCGTTGGCTCCAGGGAAAGCAGGCGCACCACCTCGATGTCCGCCAGGCCCCGGGCCTTTCGGGAAAGGGCCTGGACCAGGTGCTGGGGCTCACCGCAGGAAGAGCCGATAAAGACCCGCTGGCCGGGACGGATACGGGCGATGGCCCCGGCGGCGTCGTCCATTTTCTGCCGGTAGGCGTCGGCCCAGTAGGGGGATGCGGAAGCCATGGGCGCCTTTCAGCCGCACTTGGAAAAGCCGCAGAAATGACAGGTCATGCATCCTTCCTCGAAACTGACAGTCTGGCCGCAGTCCGGGCAGGTTTCGCCCATCAGGGTGGGGCTGCCGTTGGGCCGCCGGATGCGCCGGTCGGTCAGGTACCGCTTCTCCAGGACCCGGGCGATGGCATCGGGGATCGACAGCACCAGGCCGCCCTCCTGGAAGATGGGATGCTCGCCGCCGATCCCCTTGAGCTGGTCCACCACCTTGTCCACCGTCACGCCGGAGCGCAGGGCCAGGGATACCAGCCGTCCGATGGCCTCGGTCTTGGCCGTGGTGCTGCGGCCCGATTTGCCGATGGTGGCAAAAACCTCAAAGGGCCGCCCGTCGGATTCGGTGACGGTGACATACAGCTGGCCCAGCCCGGTGGCCATCCGGGTGGTGAATCCCTCCAGGGTTTCGGGGCGGCGCTTGACGACGGCGAAAAATCCCGAGGTCGGCTGGGCCGCCGGCGCCAGGGAGAGGACCTGGTTCTGCTTGCTGCCGTCGCGGTAGATGGTGACCCCCTTGCAGCCCAGGGTGAAAGCCAGATCATAGACCTGGCGCACGTCCTGCACGGTGGCCTCACGGGGCAGGTTGACGGTTTTGGAAACGGCGTTGTCGGTGTATTTCTGGAAGGCGGCCTGCATGCGCACGTGCCATTCCGGGGCGATATCGTGGGCCGTGACGAAGACCCGGCGCACCGTCTCGGGAATTTCCGCCATGTCGGCGATGCTGCCAGCCTGGGCCACCCGTTGCATCAGTTCCGGGCTGTAGAACCCCAGGCGGCGGGCCGCGGCCTCGAAATGAGGGTTGACCTCCAGGAGGCGGTCATCGTCCATCACGCGGCGCACGAAGCTCAGGGCGAAGAGCGGTTCGATTCCGCTGGAGCAGTTGGCGATGATGCTCAATGTGCCGGTGGGGGCGATGGTCGTGGTGGCGGCGTTGCGAAAAACGCACTGGGGCAGGTTGTAAAAAGCGCTACGATCGTGGTTGGGAAAGGCGCCCCGTTCGGCGGCCAGTTCCCGGGAGGCCTCACGGCAGGTTTCCTGGACGAAGCCCATCACGGTTTCGGCGCATTCCAGCGCGTCGGGGCTGTTGTAGGGGATCTCGAGCATGAAGAGCAGATCGGCAAACCCCATGACCCCCAGGCCGATTTTGCGGTTGCCCTTGACCATGGTTTCGATCTCGGCCAGCGGATAGCGCGACATGTCGATGGTGTCGTCCAGGAACCGCACCGCCAGTCGGATGGCATCGCCCAAGGCTTCGTAATCGATGGCCGGCCCCTGGTCGGTGGTCTTCACGAAGCGCGTCAGATTGAGCGACCCAAGGTTGCAGGCCTCCATGGGCAGCAACGGCTGTTCGCCGCAGGGATTGGTGCTCTCGATCTTGCCTATCTCCGGGGTGGGGTTGTCGCGGTTGATGCGATCGATAAAGACGATGCCCGGATCGCCGTTTTCCCAGGCCTGCTGCACCAGGGCTTCGTAGACTTCCGCGGCGCGCAGCTGGTCCTTGGGCTGTGCATCGCGCGGATCGATGAGGTCGTAGAGAGTGTCGTTCTGCACCGCGGCCATGAAGGCGTCGGTGACGGCCACGGAGATGTTGAAGTTGTTCAGGGCCCCGTTGTCGCGCTTGCAGTGGATGAACTCCATGATGTCCGGGTGGTGGACACTCAAAATGGCCATGTTGGCCCCCCGGCGGGTGCCCCCCTGTTTCACCTGTTCGGTGGCGGTGTTGAAGATCTTCATGAACGAGACCGGACCCGAGGCGATGCCGCCGGTGGTGCCGACCTTGCTGTTTTTGGGCCTCAGGCGGGAAAAGGAAAAACCGGTGCCGCCGCCGGTCTTGTGAATGATGGCGGCGTGCTTGAGGGTTTCGAAGATCCCCTCCAGACTGTCCTCCACGGGCAGCACGAAGCAGGCCGCCAGCTGGCCCAGACGCCGGCCGGCGTTCATCAGGGTCGGCGAGTTGGGCAGAAACTTCAGTTCGGTCATCAGCCGGTAAAACCTCTCGGCCATGTGGCGGGCGGCCTCTTCGCCACCGTAGGGGATCTCGGCCTGGGCGATGTGACGGGCCACCCGGCGGAACATGTCCGTGGGGGTCTCCAGCGGCTGGTTGTCGTCGTCCTTGCGTAGATAGCGGCGGGTCAGCACCGCCCTGGCGTTGGGCGACAACCGGGGGTCTGCCCCGCGTTGGGCGGCGGCGGTCGTGCAGAGGCCCTCGTGGGGCTGGGGGGCTGCGCCGAGACGATCTGCGGAATCCCGAGACATGGAAACTCCCATGGGCCGAAGCAGGTGGAAGGTCTGGTTGCGGGCTGGCGGATCCGGGGGATCCAGGCCGTGAGCGATCAATACGCCATACAACATCTAGTATGTCAATTGAAATTTGCCCCCACCCCCAGCGTTGCGGCCCGGTCTCCACCCCCCCGCTTCGAAGCCCTTAGGTAGTGTTCAAAATACCCATTGACACCCATGGCGGCCTCGTTTATCGTTCGAATCTGAAATCGCCCCATGTTGGCGCCCGAAGCGCTGCCATTCCCTCCGTGGGAGGCCTTCACGTGGACGTTCAAATCCCCGAAAAGCTCCTTTTTGACATGATCGATCTGCTCGTGGAACCCCAGTCCCTGCGGCCCGACCAGGGGGTCTGCGTCCTGAGCCTGGAAGCCCGCAACCGGGTGCTGGATCGGCTATTGTCCATCCGCCACCAGTTTCTCTTCGATACTCCGAGCGCCTCCCGGCAGCCTGCCGTCAAGACCTGACTTTCATGCGGTCTGCCAATCGGCCGGCTTGCCGGGATGTCCGCCGCAGGGCCCCGCCGTCGAGCGGCGTGCGGCTATCCTTAGAATCTGATAAAAGCCTGGCCCCTGATCCCCCGCCTTTGACGGCCGGTTTCAGGTCCCGCTTCGCGTCCTGATGCCCGTTCAAAGTGTCTTGCCAAACACCGCCTGCCATTGTAATTTGTCAGCGGCTCGACCCGGTCGGGCTCACGCCGCGGCCGCCCCTTGTCTTCGCGGGGCCTGCTGCCGCGCTGCAGGACGCTACAACATGTCGGGAAAAGATTCACCCTAAGAACCCGGGAGGTCGATTGATGAAGAGGCAAGGATGGATGGCAGGAATCGCCGCAGCGGCCCTTCTGGCCCTGCTCGCGGGATGCGCCGGGCAGTTCCAGCAGCTTGAGGCTGAATTGCGATTGCACAACCAGCAGTACCCCGAAGCCATTGCACTGTTGCGTGAAACGCTGGCCGCCGATCCGGGAAACTGTCCCGCCAGGGCCAAGCTCGGTTTTGCCCTCTACCGCAGCGGACAGATGGACGCGGCCATCGGCGAGTTCCAGCAGGTTCTCGCGGTGCGGCCCGGTGATCCCTTGGCGACCCTCTATCTGGGGATGGCCTACGCCGCTACGGACCAGGTCGGCCGGGCCCTGGAAGTTTGGCAGGGGTACACCAATCCGGGCAAACCCCTGGTGGAGGCGGAGATCCGGCGTCAGGTGACCCTGGTCCAGATCGCCTACAGCCACAAGCTGGCCCAGGCCGCGCTGACTCAGGAGAAGGCTCTGGGGGCCGCATCGGCGGAACCCGGCACGGTGGCGGTCTGCTATTTTGCCGATCTGACCCCCGACAGGCGTCTGGCGGCCTTTCAGAAAGGGCTGGCGGCCATGGTGGCGGCGGATCTGGGCAAGGTCAAGACCCTCAAGGTCATCGAACGGCTGCGGCTTCAGGCCTTGTTGGCGGAAATGCAGTTGGGGCAGACCGGCATCGTGGATCCCCAGAGCGCCCCCCGGGTGGGCCGCCTGCTGGGCGCGGAAAAACTGATGGTCGGTTCTCTGGCCGGCGGCAGCATCCAGACCGCCATGAGCCTGACCTCCTCGAGCCGGGCGGCGGTCCTGGGATCGAGCCAAATGACGGTGGCTACCGAGGATTTTTATCGCTTGCCGGCCGGACTGATCAGGGCTGCGGCCGATATCGCCGGCATCGTGCTGAGTCCCGCGGAGGCGGCGGCCATCGGCATTCCGCACACACGCAGCCTCAAGGCCTTCACCTATTACGGCCAGGGGCTGGACGCCCTCGACGCGGGCAGGTATGCCGCCGCTCGCAACCTGTTCTTCCTGGCTGTGGAGGAGGATCCCGAATTCGATCTGGCGCGCCGGGCGCTGGAGGGCACACCCGGGGACGACGCCCCTTCGCCGGCGGCTCTGGCGGCCACGCCCCTGGCCCAGGTGATCGCTCAATTCGAGACTGCTGTGAGCCAGGCCGAAGCGGCCCAATCGGCCGCCAATGCCGAGGCCGAAGAGGTGGAGGCCGCTTCCGGGGGCGGCGGCTACTAACCGCGGCGGCCGGGGTGGCAGGCATTCAGTACGCGTTTTTTCTGTGATTTTCTTCACTGCGGAGGAGACGGCGACATGTTTTACCCAGGGCACATGATCAAAGCTCGCATTCTCGGGTTGGTGCTGACTGCCGCGGCGATGGTGACGGCCTGCGCCTCGCCGCCGACCGCCAGGGACCCGGAGGCCACGGTGCCGCTGAAGCGGGTCGACGAGATCCCCAAGACCTTGGCGATTCTGCCCTTTGAAAACAATTCGGTCACCGATGCCGAACGCTTCGAGCCGCTCAGCCGCGGGCTGGCGGCCATGCTCATCACCGACCTGCAACAGAGCGGCACCACGGTCAAGATCATCGAACGCGAGAGGATCCAGGCGCTGCTCAAGGAAATCGCCCTGGGTCAGAGCGGGGTTTTGGACCAGGAGACGGCGGTCGAGGTGGGCCGGATTCTGGGGGCCCAGACCATCGCCTTCGGATCCTTCATGGTGCTGTTGGACCAGGTCCGCATCGATGTGCGCATCGTCAAGGTCGAGACCAGCGAGATGCTCATGGCCGATTCGATCACCGGCCGCAGCGGAGAATTCATCGGCCTGCAGCAGGATCTGGCCCGCCGCATCGGCCGCAGCCTGCGCATTCCCCTGGAAGCCCCGGCGGCGGGCGCTGGCGGCGGGGACATCGGCGCGGCCCTCTGCTTCTCCCGGGGGCTGGACGCGCTCGACCGCGGCGACAAGGCCGAGGCCCGCCGGCTCTTCGACCAGGCGGTGGCCCTCGATCCCGGCTACCGAAGCCAGGTGGCCAACCTGAAAGGGTTGTGACGCAATGGGCAAGAAAACCTTCCTGTTTACAGTGCTGGCCCTGGTCCTGCTGCTGGCCGGGGCGGCCGGCGCCGCTGAAAAGACGGTTGAAACCGAGGGCCAGAGCACCGTTTCGCGCGCCGATGCCCTGCGCCAGGCAATGCGCGCCGCGGTGGAGGAGGGCGTGGGGGTTTTCGTCAAGTCGGAAACCGAGGTGCAGAATTTCGCCCTGGTCAGGGACCGCGTTTTTGCCCGCAGCGAAGGCTACGTGCGCGGCTACGACCTGCTGGTGGACCGCAGGACGGGGGACGTCTTCGAGGTGAAGATCCGTGCCCGGGTTTCGCTGGACCAGATCAAGGACGACTTGGTGGCCATGAAGGTCCTGCTCGAGGCCATGGAGCGGCCCAAGCTCCTCGTGCTGGTCGAGGAAGACTACAAAAACATGGATAATCTGGGGATGGGCATCGCCGCCACCGAGTTGAGCGCCCTGCTCGGGGCCAAGGGGTTCGAACTGGTGGATGCGGCCCAGCTGGAAAAGGTCCTGGCCAAGGACCAGACGCGCCAGGCCCTGTCCGGCAACGACGGAGCCGCCGCGGCCCTGGGGGCCAACTTCGGGGCTCAGTACGTGGTGGCGGGAAAGGCCGTGGCCCAGGATGCCGGGGAAGCCGTGGCCGGCACCGGGCTCAGATCCATCCAGGCCAGTCTGCAGTTGCGGGTGATCCAGACCCAGACGGCCGCGGTGCTCGGTTCGGTGGTCAAGAATGCCGTCGCGGCGCATATCAGCCCCCTGTCCGGTGCCACCGGCGCCTTTCAGAAGGCCGCCCAGCAGGCCAGCGACGACTACCTGGTCAACGCCGTCACCGCTTCGTTCCAGGATTTTCTCAACAACGGCGCTCCCATCCGCCTTCAGATCACCGGAGTGACTTCCTTTAACGACTTCAAGGTCCTGAGCCAGCGCATCGACAGTCTCGAAAAGGTGGCCAGCAGCACCAAGGAAGGATGGAACAAGGCCGGCGGGATCCTGGCCTATGATCTGCGCTACAAAGGAACCAGTGAGGAACTGGCCATGGCCCTGGACGGGATCACGCTCGGAAGCCGCCGCCTGGATGTGACCGATTTCGCCCCCCAGCGGGTCGATTGCCATTTGAACTGATGGACCCCGGTCGCTTCTCAGGCCCTGGCGGCAGCCCTTTTCAGACCTGCCCGGGAATCCGATGCCGATGGCTGGTTCTGGCGGCTGTGCTCCTGGCCGCCTGCGCGGGCTCCGCGGTGCCCCCGCAGGGCGAGGGAAGGCATTTCATTCGCAGCGACGGGCTTGCCTGGTGGTGGTCCCCGCGGCGGGTGGCGGCGTGCATCGAGACGCTGGCGGCCGCCTCCGCCGCACAGCGCCCGCTTCCGGCCATCGACCTTCGGCACCCCATCCCGGACGCCCTTTTCCCCCGGGACCTGGCCGCCCCCGATTTTGTCTGGCGCGATGAGACTCCCGGCGTGCGATACTGGCTGCTGCGCCTGAGGCCCGAGACTGGCCGGCAGGAAATCCGGGTACTGTGCGGACGGCCCCGGTGGCGCCCGGAGGCGGCGCTCTGGGAATGGGTCAAGGCCCGCAGCCTGGAATCGCCGGCCGTCCTGACCGTCCATGGCGTGGCCGGAGACCGGGTGCTGTCCATGGCCAGGGTCCAATTCAGCACTTCTGCGGACCCGGTGGGCGCCCCGGTGTTTTACCAGCAAATTCCCCTGCCGTTCGCCCGGGCCCGGGCCCGGGTAGCCGAGTTTCGCTGGCTGCAGGCCGATTTGAGCCGCGACACCTCCCCCCGGACGGTGCTGGACAATCCTCCCGCCTGCGCCCTGTGCCACACCTTTTCCGCCGATGGCGGGACCTTCGGCCTGGACATCGATTATCGCGACGACAAGGGCGGCTACCTGATGGCCTCGACAGCCTCAGAAATGGAGCTGACCCCCCGGGACCTGATCAGCTGGAACGCCCTAAAGGTTTCCCGGGACCTGCCCAACATGGGGCTTTTCGCCAAGCTTTCCCCCGACGGCCGCTACGCTCTGGCCAGCGTCGGGGAAAAACCCTTCATGGCGATTCTGGACCACCTGGATTTCTCCCAGCTCTTTTTTCCCATCAGCGGGCGTCTGGCCTGGTACGATCAGCGCACCCGGACCATGGCGCTGCTGCCCGGCGCGGCCGAGGCCGACGTCGTGCAGGCCGGCCCCGAATGGAGCCCGGACGGGGCCACCGTCTTTTTCGCCCGGGCCCCGGTGGATGCCGGGCTGCACGCCGTGATGGGCAAGGAGCGGCTGCTGCCGGTGGCGCCGGGTACCGACATTCACACCCTCAACGCCAGGTATCGGATCCGCTACGACATCTATCGGATGCCGTTCAACGCCGGGCGCGGGGGGACGGCCCGGCCCCTGGCCGGGGCCAGCGCCAACGGATTGAGCAACTATTTTCCGCGGGTCTCCCCGGACGGGCGCTGGGTCGTGTTCACCCAGAGCGCCACCGGCATGGTCGGCCAGCCCGACAGCCGGCTGATGATCGTCCCGGCCGGCGGGGGACAGGCCCGCGCCATGCGCTGCAACACGGCCTTCTACAATTCATGGCACAGCTGGTCCCCCAACAGCCGCTGGATCGTGTTCACCTCCAAGGTCCACACGCCCTATACCGAGCTGTTTCTGGCGCACGTGGACGCCCAGGGCCGGGACAGCCCTCCGGTCTGGCTGTCTCGGCTGAGCCATCCGAAGCGGGCCGCGGTCATCCCCGAGTTTGTCAATCCGGCCGCAGGAGGGGTGGATGCCATGGTTTTCCGTATGCCGTAGGACCGCGGCACGGCTTGAATGCCTTTGACTTTGCGGCCGGTTGGCCCTATACTGCAAGCGCCTGGAGCGTGAACCGACGAGGTGTGCCGGCCAAGACGCATCGATGACGCATGGGGAGCCGCCTTCATGTCCCGACGATGGTCAATTTTCCTGGTGTTGTCGAGCCTTATGCTGTCGGCCGCCCCGGCCGCCGAAGCGGGGCAAGTCGCGGAGCGGCCCCTGGCCTTTGCCGCTCCCCAGTACGCCCTGGAGGAGTTGCGCGCCGAACTGCAGGCCGACGGGCGGGTGATCTATGTGAGCGGCAAGATCCGCAACCGCAGCTATGCCCCGGTCCGGGGCTACGTGATCATCTACTACCGCAACGGCAACAACCAGCCGCTGCACGCCCTGGAGGTGGACGTCAACCAGAAAAGGGTCTTCCAGCACGGAGAGGCGGGGTTTTTCGAGGCCACGGCCAATATCGAAAATCTCGCAGACGTGGCCACTGTCTCGGTGGAGTTTGTCGACCAGCCGACCCCCCTCGATCCTCCGCGACCCAAGAAGTAGACCGAAGTAGACCTCGGCGCCGCCCGCGCCTGACCTTCCGGCAAGGGACGCCCAAGCGGTTTTCGCTCACCATGGATTCATTCCTCCAGTGTTTGCGCAACATTCTGCTGGCGGCGGTTCTCGTCGGGGGCGTTGCCGGCCCGGTATCGGCCGGCGAAGTGCGGCCGGCTGCCTGGGCCGGCCGTTTCTACCCCGCCGACCCGGTGGAACTCAAGGCACTGCTGGACGCCTTCTTGGAGCAGGATTATGGGCAGGCGGCGTTTCAGCCTCCGGCACAGTCCCTGCGGGCCCTGGTCATGCCGCATGCCGGGATCGTTTACAGCGGGCCCGTGGCCGCCCAGGGGGCCCGCCTGCTCAAGGGTCGGCGCTACGAAAAAGTGGTGCTCATGGGCCCGGACCATCGGCTGGGATTGCGCAACGCCGCCGTGAGCACGGGGGAGGCCTGGGAAACCCCCCTGGGGCGGGTGGCGCTTCACGCCGATGCCCAGCGCCTTCGCTGTTCCGCCCTGTTTGCCGCCATGCCCGCCGATGCGGATCGCCGGGAGCACTGCCTCGAGGTGGTGCTCCCCTTCTTGCAGCACGTGCTGCCCGAATTCGCTCTGGTCCCGGTCATCATGGGGCCCGGCGACCCGGAGGACCTGGCGGGGACTCTGGAGTCGCTCCTGGATGACGATACCCTGCTGGTGGTGAGCAGCGATCTTTCCCACTACCTGCCGGACCAGGAAGCCCGGCGGCACGATCGTGAAACCCTCGACAACCTGGTCCATCTGGACGCCGCGGCCCTGGTCGGCAGGGACAACTCGGCCTGCGGCCGTTTTCCACTGGCGGTGCTGGCCACCATCGCCCGCAGACAGGGTTGGCGACCGACGATCGTCCACTATGCCACCAGCGCCGATACGGCCGGAGATCCGATGCAGGTGGTCGGCTATGCGGTGGTGGCCTTTTACGGAGATGATGCCATGCGCGTATCGGACCCATCGTCCCCGGAGCCCGCGGCCCTCACCGAGGCCCAGGGACGTCTGCTGCTTGAACTGGCGCGCCAAACCATCGCCCGGCGCCTCGATCCATCCACCCCCGGAGCCGACGCGGGTTCTCGGGCCGCCGCCGACCCGGTCCTCTGCCAGCCGGGCGGCACCTTCGTGACCCTGAAGATCGACGGGCAGCTGCGCGGCTGCATCGGTTCCCTGGAACCGCGGGAGGCCATCCACGCCAGCGTGCGCCACAACGCCCTCAACGCCGCCTTCCACGATTGGCGCTTTGCCCCGCTCAAGGCCGAGGAGTTGGCGCGGGTGCATATCGAGGTGAGCATCCTCACGGTTCCGGCGCCCTTGACCTACGGGGATGCCGATGAATTGAAGACCCTCCTGCGTCCCGGGGTCGATGGGCTGATCATCCGAAAGGACCATCACGCGGCCACCTTTCTGCCCCAGGTTTGGGAGCAGCTGCCCCGGGTGGAGGATTTCCTCTCCCATCTGTGCCGCAAGGCCGGATTGGCGGCCGATGCCTGGCGCCAGGGAGATCTGGCCGTGCAGACCTACCAGGTGACGGCTTTCGAAGAGACCAAGACCCATTGAACAGGGCCGCGGCGCTTTGCGCCCCGCATCCCCCCAACGCCGCCAGGGCCAGACGAGTCCCGCTTCCCATGCAAGAGGCCAAATCCGTGCGCGCCGTGACGGCCATCATCCTGTCGGCCGGCGTCGGCGCCACCGTCACCCAGCTGGTGACGACCCGCGAGTTTCTGGCGCAGTTCAGCGGCAACGAGTTCGTTATCGCCCTGAATTTGTTCGGCTGGCTGGCCGCCGGCGGGCTCGGCGCCTGGGCGTCGCGGCTGGCCTGGCGCAAGCGGTACCCGGAGCGGGACGCGCTCGGCCTGAGCATCCTGGCCCTGGTCATGGCGGTTTTGCCACTCGTCCAGATGATGGCCATCCGGTTGCTGCGCGACCGGGTTTTCCTGCCTGGCAGCAGCGTTGGGTTCCATGCCACCCTGGGCTTCATCCTGCTCACCGGCTCGCCCTACAGCTTCGCCGCCGGGTACCTGGTGCCCCGGGCTCTGGGGGTGCTGCGGCGCCTGGATCCGGCCGCTACCGCCGTTCGGGCCTATGTCCTGGACAACGCCGGCAACGTGATCGGCGGTTTGCTGTTCGCCTTTGTCCTGGTCTGGTGGACGTCTCCGCTGAGCGCCCTGGTGCTGAGCGGACTGCCCCTGCTGGGGTCCGCCGTGGAACTGCTGCGGCTGAGGGGCCACCGGTGGCCGGGGCTCCTGGTGGCGGCGGGGACGGTCATGGGGATTTTCATCGGAGGGCTGGCCTGGGAGGCGGACTCCCTGGCCCATGGGCGGGGGCGTCTGCTGCATTACGAGGAAACCCGCTTCGGGCGCCTGACCGTCCATCGCGACCAGGACCAGGTGACCCTTTTTCGGGACGGACGGCCCAGCGCCAGTTCCCACGACCCGGCCGCGGCCGAAGCGGCCGTGCATTATCCACTGGCCCTTTGCAGCCGTCCGCGGCGGGTGCTCCTGATCGGCGCTCAGGCCGGGATGCTGGGCGAACTGGACAAGTATCGCCTGGAAGAGGTCGACTACCTGGAAATTGATCCGGCGGCGGCGCGGGTGCATTTCGCCTTCGGCCTGCTGCGGCCCATCGCGGCGCTGCGCACCATCGCCGAGGATGGACGCGCGTTTCTGGCGGCCGGCGGCGAACCTTACGACGCCATCGTGATCAACATGCCGGAACCGGACACGTTCCAGGTCAACCGTTTTTTCACCGAGGAGTTTTTCCGTCTGGCCGCAGGGCGCCTGGGCCCCGGGGGAGTGCTGGGGTTTTCGGTTCAGGGCTACGCCAACTATCTCAGCGAGGCCCAGCGCATGAAGCTTTCGGTGATCCGGGCCACCGCCGGGCGGCATTTCGCGCATGTCCGGCTTCTGCCCGGCGAGCGGGTCCATTTTCTTTGTCGCCAGACCCCCATGGCGCTGGATATTCCCGAGCGCCTGGCGGCCCAAGGGATCGTCACCCTCTACGTGGGTCCCTATTTTCACGATGAAATCGACCCCTGGCGCATCGCCCAGCTCTCCGACCAGCTCGCCCCGGACGCCCCGCTCAACCGCGACATGCGTCCGCACCTGGTGCGCATCCTCTTCGACGCCTGGTTCGAAAAGTTCAGCACCTCGCCGCTGGCCTTCACCCTGGTCGTGCTCCTGCTGGGGGCGGGATGGGCCGTGCGCATGAGCGCCGTGCAGTACGTTCTGATGTCCACCGGCGCCATGCTCATGGGCGGCATGATCCTGTCGGTTTTTGCCTTTCAGGTGGTTTTTGGCTACATCTATCATCAGCTGGGGCTCATCGTGACCGTCTTTCTGGCCGGCCTGCTTCCCGGGGCCTGGTGGGCCGGGCGCAGTCGGATCGATCCCCGGGGCCTGCTGCTGATGGGCGATCTGGTGCTGATCGGACTGATGGGGGGCTTTGTCGGGCTGCTGGCCTGGGACCCGGAGAGGCTTTCCTTTGCCGTCTTTGCCGTTTTCGGACTTCTGCTCTCGTGGGCCTGCGGCGTGCAGTTTCCCGCGGCGGTAAGGGTGGGCGGAGAGGGGCTTGGCGCCGCGGCCTCGGCTTTCGGCGCCGACCTGCTGGGCGCGGCCCTGGGCGCGCTGCTGGTGAGTGTGGTGCTGATCCCCTGTCTGGGGTTTTTCCATGCCGCCGGCCTGCTCACGGCCATCAAGCTGTCCAGCCTGGCGATTACCGGAGGGCGAAGATGGAAGACCTGACCCGGCGGCGGTTTCTGAATTTTTCCGGAGCCGCTCTTTGCACCCTGGCGATTCCGGCCCTTGCGGGGCTCCCCGGAGAGGTTCACGCCGCAGAGGACGATATCCGGGGGAACGTCTTTCGCGGCGACGGTCCCAGAACCCTCTGGCCCTGGTCCCGGGAGGCGATGGACTACCGGTCCCTGGACGCCGGGCGCGTCGTCTGCGGGCTTTGTCCCCACCGCTGCAACCTGGCGCCGGGGGACCGCGGGATCTGCCGGGCACGGGTCAATTTCCAGGGGCGCCTCTTCTCGCTGAGCTACGGCAACCCGTGCGCGGTGAACCTCGACCCGGTGGAAAAAAAGCCGCTCTTTCATTTCCTGCCGGCCACCCGGGCGTTTTCCATCGCCGCAGCCGGCTGCAACCTGCGCTGCCTCAACTGCCAGAACTGGGAAATTTCCCAAGCGCGGCCCGAAGACGTGCGCCACAGGGAACTTTTTCCCCATCAGGTGGTGGCGACGGCCGCCGCGGCCGGAGCCCGGTCCATCGCTTACACCTACAGCGAACCGATCACCTTCTACGAGTACATGCACGACACGGCGCAGCAGGCCCGTGCGGCCGGCATCTGCAATCTGCTCATCTCGGCCGGGTACATTAATCCCGAGCCCCTGCGGCGGCTCTGTGCGGTCCTTGACGGCGCCAACCTCAACCTCAAATCCTTCAGCGATGCCGTCTACCGGCGCCTCAACGGCGCCCGCCTGGAGCCCATCCTGGAAACCTTCGAGATCCTGCATGCCGCCGGGGTGCACCTGGAGATCACCCATCTGGTGGTGCCCGGCTATACCGACGACGAACGGATGGTGGACCAGATGTGCCACTGGATTCTCGATCGCCTGGGTCCGGACCATCCGCTGCATTTCAGCCGTTTTTACCCCAAGTACAAGCTCGACCGCCTGGCGCCCACGCCGGTGGAGACCCTGGCGCGCTTTCGGCGCCTGGCCCTGGACCTGGGGCTCCGCTACGTTTACGTGGGCAACGTGCCCGGCCACGAGGGCAACCACACCTATTGCCACCACTGCGGCAGCCTGATCATCGAGCGCCGGGGGTATTTGCCCGCCCGCAACGAGATGGCGGCCGGGTGCTGCCGCTTCTGCGGAACACGGATTCCCGGGGTCTGGCCGGACGGGCAAGCGGCCGGACCACCCGTCTGAGGGGCCGGCGCCGCCGTCAGGGGGGACGCGGGCGAGGATCCTTTGGGCATCCGATGGCGCGGGGTTTGTGGGGCTCTGACCGGCGGGGTGTACGGGGCCAGGGGGCGGACCCGGATCATGGGCGGCGCCAACAAACCGAAGGAGAAGGTATGCAGGACGTCTGGATCGCTCTGGGACTGACCGCCTTTGCCGGGCTGGCCACGGGGATCGGCAGCATCATTGCGTTTACCGCCAAGCGCACCGACTACCGCTTTTTGTCCGTCGCCACGGGTTTCTCCGCCGGGGTCATGCTCTACGTGGCCTTCGTGGAGATTTTCCACAAGGGCGGCCAGGCCCTCACCGACGCCTACGGCGAGGTCTGGGGCCCCTGGGCCAACGTGGGAGCCTTTTTCAGCGGGATTCTGCTCATCGGACTCATCGATGCCCTGATCCCCGAAGCGGAAAACCCCCACGAAACCCGATCCGAAGCCCAGACCGCACCTCTCCATGACGCCGATGCCCCCTTGCCGTCCGCGCCCTGCACCTGCCGGCCGGCGGGAACTGAACCGGTGGACAGCGGCCGGCTGATGCGCATGGGGCTCTTCACGGCCCTGGCCATCGCCATCCACAATTTTCCCGAGGGGCTGGCGACCTTCCTGGCGGCCCTGCACGATCCGGCCCTGGGGGCGGCCATCGCCGTGGCCGTGGCCCTGCACAACATCCCTGAGGGCATCAGCGTCTCCGTACCGATTTTCTACGCCACCGGGGACCGGCGCAAAGCCTTCTGCTATTCCCTCCTGAGTGGTCTTTCCGAACCCCTGGGGGCCCTGGTGGCCTACGGGATGCTGCGGCTCCTGGTGGGGGGCCAGACCGGCGCGATCCCAGGCCAGGTGATGGGCTTGCTTTTCGGCGCCGTGGCGGGGATCATGGTCTATATCAGCCTGGACGAGCTGCTTCCCACGAGCCGGGCCTACAGCAAGGGGCATGACAGCATCATCGGTCTGGTGGGCGGAATGGGGGTGATGGCCCTGAGCCTGCTGCTCATGAACTAGATCCCGCCGGTTTTCGTGACCGCTGCTGCCCGCAGTTGAACCCGCCTTGCCGGAGGGGGCCGCTGGCCGCGTCCCTGATCAGGAGATTTCCGCCAGCCCCGCTTCCAGGATCGCCAGTCCCTTTTCCAACTGCTCGGGCTGGATCACGAAGGGCACCAGCACACGTACCACATTGCCGTAAGTGCCGCAGACCAGGATGATCAGGCCGCGCTCGAGGCAGAAGGCGGCCAGGCGCTTGGCTTCGTCGGCGGCGGGACGGCGCTCGTCTCCCTTGACCAGGGCGAGCCCCAGCATGGCACCCAGGCCCCGGACCTCGCCCACGACCGGGTAGCGGCCGCGCCAGGCCTCAAAGCGCTGGTTCAGTATTTCCGCCAGCGCCTGGGCCTTGCCCAGCATGTCCTCCTCTTCGAAGATCTCCAGGACCGCCAGGGCCGCCGCGGCGGCCACCGGATTGCCGGAGTAGGTGCCCCCCAGACCGAAGGGGTGGACGGCGTCCATGATTTCCCGCCGGCCCACCACGGCACTGATGGGCATGCCGGCGCCCAGACTCTTGGCCACTGTCATCAGATCGGGCGCCACGCCCCAATGTTCGATGGCGAACATCTTGCCGGTGCGGCCCATGCCGCTCTGGATTTCATCGGCGATGAAGAGGATGCCGTGCTGGCGGCAGATCTCGGAAATTTCCTGGAAATAGCCCGGTGGCGGGGCGATGAAGCCGCCTTCGCCCTGGACCGGCTCGGCCACCAGGCAGGCCACGGCCTCGGGATTGACCTGCTTGAGAAGAAAGTCGTTGAGGGCCTGCGGGCCGGCCGCGTCGCCGAAGGGCATTCGATAGACTTCCGGGGCAAAGGGGCCGAAACCGAACTTGTAGGGCTTGACCTTGCTGGTCATCGTCATGGTGAGCAGGGTGCGGCCGTGGTAGGCGTTTTCGAAAACGATGACCGCCGGCCGCCGGGTGTAGTAGCGGGCGATCTTGACGGCGTTTTCCACCGCCTCGGCGCCGCTGTTCAGAAAGATGGCCTTCTTGGGGAAGTTTCCCGGAGCCACCCGGCACAGCTTGTCGGCCAGGCGGATGGCCACCTCGTAGGGGTTGACCATGAAGCAGGTGTGATGAAACTTTTCCGCCTGTTCCCGGATGGCCGCCACCACCTTCGGGTGGCAGTGGCCGATGTTCATGACGCCGATCCCGCCGCCGAAATCGATGTATTCCCGGCCTTCCACGTCTCGGATGATGGCCCCCCGGGCCGAGGCCACATGGACGGGGGTCGTGCTGGCCAGTCCGGCGGAAAGCACTTCGCTTCTCAGGGTCTGCAGCGCTTCATTGCGATGTTGGGCTGTGTTCATGGCTGTGCTCCTTTTCCCTCTGGGCAGGGCATCGGGTTGACGGGGTATCCATTGGGTTCAAATAAAGCAAATATCATACCTGTTTTACCTGCGGGTGACTTGCCGCGGCCGGTGGCCATGGGGGAACCGGGGGCGGCGCTTCCGGTGTCAGCCGGACCCGAGCGCCAGTGATCCGGTGCGCGGCAGAAACCGGGGGGTATTCGGAGTTGCATAATTCATGCAGGCGTGCATAAGATTGCGAGGCATCCTTTTCCCGGACGGTCAAAGAGGTTTTGGAGAATGTCGACGATCGCGAATGTTACCCGGTGTCCGGCGGCTCCTCCCCCGGTGCCCGACGGGCAGACCTTCAGCCATGCCCTGCTCGAGGCCATCCACAGCGTCCTCTTCGTGGTGGATCGATGCGGGGCCGTCATCATCGCCAACCAGGCGGCCGAGAAGAATTTCGGCGTCCACCCCGGTGCACGGCTGGAGGATCCGATGCCGCAATTTTGGCAAACGGTTGCGGCGGCCCTGGCGGACGGAAAATACCGCGCCGCCATTCCCCTGATCCAGGGTGGCGGGAGTTTCCTGGCCAGGGTCGGTCCCATCTGGTGGCAGGACGAGATGATCGGGGTGCTGTGCATCCTGGACGACGTGACCGAGCTCGAGCAAACGACGACAAAGCTCAAGTTGTTCCAGGATGTCAACCGCGAACTGGACGCCATCATCGACGCCTCCACCGACGGGTTGTGGATCTGCGACGGGGAGGCCAACGTCCTGCGGCTCAACCCCGCCTCCGAGCGGATCAACAGCGTCAAGGCCTGGGAGGTGGTGGGGCGCAACATGCGCCAGCTGGAGGCCGAGGGGTTCGTGGACCGCTCGGTCACCCTCCAGGTGATCCAGACGGGCCGAAAAGTCAGCCTGATCCAGCGCACCCGCGAGAATCGCAAGCTGATGCTCTCCGGCACCCCGGTATGGGACGACCAGGGCCGGATCCTGCGCGTGGTGGTCACCGAGCAGGACATCACCGAGATCGACCGGCTGCGCCGGCAGCTGGAGGAGCAGGCGGCCATGCAGGACCATTTTCGCCATCGGATGCTCGAAATGCAGTTTTCGAGCCTCGGCTCACAGCCTATCGTGGCCCGCAGTCCCTGTTTCGTCAAGGTCCTGAAGCAGGCCCTGCGGGTGAGCCGGGTGGACTCCACGGTGCTGATTCTGGGCGAATCGGGAACCGGCAAGGGCGTGGTGGCGGATCTGGTGCATCAGTACTCGGCCCGGTCGGCGATGCCCATGTTGAAACTCAACTGCGGCGCCATTCCGGAATCCCTGGTGGAAAGCGAGCTGTTCGGCTACGAGAAGGGTTCTTTCACCGGGGCTTCCCAGGCGGGCAAGCCCGGCCACATCGAACTGGCCCACCAGGGGATCCTGTTTCTGGATGAAATCGGCGAACTATCCCTGTCTGCCCAGGTCAAGCTGTTGCGTTTTCTCGAGGACGGACAAGTCTACCGGATTGGCGCGACCCGCCCGAAGAAGGTGGACGTGCGCGTGTTGTGCGCCACTCATCGGGACTTGAACGCCATGGTGGCCGCCGGCCAGTTCCGGGGAGACCTCTTCTACCGGCTCAACGTGATCCCACTGCGCATTCCGCCCCTGCGCGAGCGGCGCGACTGCCTCCTGCCCCTGCTTCACCACTACATCGATCATTTTGTCAAAAAGCACCACCGCGAAGGGCGCCTGCGGTTTTCCCGCGATGCCATCGATATCCTGCTGGCCTATTCCTATCCGGGCAATATCCGGGAATTGCTGAATATCTGCGAAAGGCTGGCCGTGATGACCGACGGATCCGAGATCCTCATGGAAGATCTGCCCAGGGACGTGCGCGGCGACAAGACCACCCCCGGCCCGGTCTTATCCGGGCCGGGGCAGATGAACCTGGCCGAGATGATGAGGGACACCGAGCGGCGCATCCTCGTCGATGCCCGTCAGCGCTTTCACACCCAGGAGAAGATGGCGCGGGCCTTGGGTGTTAACCAGTCGACTGTCGCCCGCAAACTGCGGCGCCACGATCTGGGCGGCCCGGCTTGATGCAGATCTGCATAGCCTCCCCGGGCCGGCTTGCCCGCCGCTTTGCTCCGGGTCTGGTTCCCGTTGCGTGAACCCCTTTTGAGGCAACGCTTTTTTTGCGGGGCGGGCCCGGCCGGCCCATCGCCCGGGGGGGGCGCGTCGCAAGGGCATGAAGCTTGCTTTTCTAAATCCAGCCGCTCACCCAATCAATTCTTGTAAAATCGCTGAAGGGATGATTAGGTGTGAATGCTGTTCAGACAAACAATCGATGAAATTGAAAGGAGAAGGCCCCATGAAAAGCGCATTCGCGATCATGTCTTGGATGCTTGTGGCACTCTTTCTAGTGTTGCCCCAGACCGCCGCGGCCCAACGCGACTACTACAAGGTCGGGGTGATCACCTCCCTGTCCGGAGACCTGGCCACGGGCGGCAACGTCACCAAGCGCGGCTACGACCTGTGGGCCCAGACGGTCAACGCGGCCGGCGGCATCGAGATCGACGGCAGGAAGTACAAGGTGGAACTGGTCTACGGCGATGCCCAGTCCAAGCCGGATCAGGGCGCTTCGGCCGCCGAGCGGCTGGCCACCCAGGAGAAGGTGGATTTCGTTCTGGGCCCCTACTCCTCTGGGGTGACCCTGGCCGCGGCGCCGGTTCTCGAAAAGTACAAGATCCCCATGATCACCGGATCGGCCGAGTCCCCCATGATCTGGCTGCAGAAATTCTACTACACCTTCGGCACCATCCCGCCGGTGAACTACACCGGGGCCAGCCCCGTGGAGACCCTGGCGGCCCTTGATCCTCCGCCGAAAAGCGCCATGATTCTCGGCTCCAACGACACTTTCTCCAAGGCCACGGCCGAGGCCTTCCAGGAGGCGGCGAAGCAGGCGGGGATCGAGATCAAGAAGTTCAACATCGTTCCGGCCGGGCAGGACCTGATGTCCTTCATGTCGGTGGCCAAGGCCCTCAAGCCGGACCTGGTGGCCTTCGGCGGCCATGACGAAGAACTGATCAACCTCGTCAAGGCCCTGCTGCAGATCAACTACACTCCCAAGGCCCTGCTGATGCATTACGGGGTCACCGAACCGGCCTTCGTCGAGGCCCTGGCCAAGAATGCCGAGCAGGTCTACGGCGCCTCGGTCTGGACCGAGACCGTGCACGCCAAGGGCGATTATCTCTGGGCGGACGCCGCCGCTTACGCCAAGGACGCCGAAGCGGCCTTCAAGGTGCCGGCCGATTACACCCAGGCCGGTTCCACCGCTGCGGGCATCGCCTTCATGGCGGCTCTGGGACAGATCAAGGCCGCTCCCCCCCTGGATGAGGCCGAACGGGAGGCCCTGGTCAAGGCCCTTGAAAAGCTCGATATCCAAACCTTCTACGGCCGGTTGAAATTCGCCGAGGAAGGACAGTTCTACCATGCCAACATCGGCCTTTCCCCCCTTACCGTTCAGATCCAGGGAGGCAAACCGGTCATCGTCGGGCCACCGTCCGAAGCCCAGAGCACTCCCCAATATCCCATGACCCCGTGGGAAAAACGATAACTCCGTGCTGCGGCCGGGCAGGAGCGGGAAGGGGAGAAGCGAACCCTTCCCGCTCCTGCCCGGCGCCTTTGGCGCCCTTCCAAGGACTCAACCGATTTTGAAAACGGAGTAGCCAAGATCATGCTGCTGCTGCCGCAGGCACTGGTGGACGGACTTCTCATCGGTGGCATCTACATCACCATCGCCATCGGTTTTTCCCTGGCTTACGGGGTGATGCACATCATCGATTTCGCCGTTGGGGAATGGATCATGCTGGGGGCTTTCCTCGGGCTTTACCTGAGCCAGTGGACCCAGGTGGAGCCGCTGCTCCTGCTGCCGGTGGTCTTTGTCGTGTTCGCCGTGCTGGGCTACCTGTTTCAGCCGGTCATCCATCGCGTCTTGAGCGGCAAGAAGGGCAACCCCCTGCTCATGGCCCTGGTCTTCACCTTCGGTCTGGCCATCGCTTTCAAGGGGCTGGGGCTGACCGTGTTCGGTTTTTTCAGCCGGTCGATTCCCTCCGCCATGGCCGCGGATTCCTTCACCTTCGTGCGGGGCGATTTTTTCGTTACCATTCCGGTGATCCGGCTCATTGGCCTGGCCTACGCCATCGCCGTGACCCTGGCCCTGTCCTGGATCCTCAAGCGGACCGATTTCGGCCTTGCGGTCCAGGCCCTGGCGCAGAACAAGGAGGCCGCCGGCCTGATGGGGATCAGCGCCAAGCGCACCAATTCCTGGGTCTACGGCATTTACGTGGGGATCAGCGCCATGAGCGGCGTCCTGATCGGCTGCATGTTCTCCATCAGCGCGCAGATGGGGGGCAAGTACACGGTCTTCTCCTTTTTCGTGGTCGTCCTGGCGGGCATGGGATTTCTCGCCGGCGTGCCCTGGGCCGCCTTTCTGCTCGGGATGGTGCAGTCCTTTTTCCTCATCTATTTCGATCCGGGATATACCCTGCTGGCCGTATTCATCATTCTGTACGCCGTCTTGCTCATCTCTCCCAAGGGACTGTTCGGGAAAGGAGTCTGATCCTTGCGCCGCGGCATCTTTGCGTTTTGGCTGTTCATCGGCCTCATGGCCGTGGTTCCGGCCTTTGTCCAAAACGCCTTTGTCCTGAGAATCGTCACCGAACTGTTCATGTGGATCGGCCTGGCGATCACCTGGGATGTAATGGCCGGATATGCCGGATACCTCAACTTCGGTCACGGGGCCTTCTTCGGCGCCGGGGCCTATACGACGGCCATCCTGATGATGCGCTGCGGATGGACCTTTGCCGCCACCCTGCCGGTGGCGGGGCTTTTGGCGGGACTGGCCGCCCTGCTGGCCGGCATACCCACCCTGCGGCTCAAAGGGGCCTATTTCGCCATCGCCACCTGGGCCCTGGCCCTGGCCATCCAGCAGCTGGCCCTGGTGCTGGACATCACCGGCGGGCCCGACGGCATGCGCCTGCCGCCGTTCCTGCACCCGGTGTTCTTTTTTTACGTCATGCTGGCCGTGGCGGCCGTCACCTTCCTGCTGCTCTGGCTGCTGCTGGAGCGGGCCTCTTTCGGACTGAAGCTTAAAGCCATCCGCGAAGACGAAGCCGGCGCCATGGCCCTGGGCCTGAATCCCGCCCGGATCAAGATTCAAGCCTTCGTCCTGTCGGCGGTTCCGGCCGGCGTGCTGGGCGGCATCTACGCCTTCTGGATCACCTTCATCGATCCGGCCTCGGTACTGGCCGACATCATCACCGACCAGGCCATGGTGATGGCCGTCTTCGGCGGGCTGGGGACCCTCCTGGGACCGGTCATCGGCGCTATCGTGGTCTTTTCCTTCAAGACGCTTTTCTGGGCCTATCTGGCCGACTACCAGGTGCTGTACCTGATCATCCTCGGGGTGGTTATCGCCCTGACCGTCGTTTTTCTGCCCAATGGCATCTGGGGCACCCTCACGGGCCAGATCCAGGCTCGAAACGCACTGATCAAAGGCATGGCCATCGACCCGGCCCAGGGTCGGCACCCGGAGCAAGGAGCCGATTCCAATGACTGAACCGATCCTGAGAGTCGATGGCGTCGTCAAGGCATTCGGCGGTCTGCATGCGGTCAACGATGTTTCCTTTGAAGTCGGCAAGGGGATGATTGTCGGGCTGATCGGTCCCAACGGCGCGGGAAAGACGACCATTTTCAACGTCATCAGCGGCTACTACGCTCCTACCCGGGGCCGGGTTTTTTTCAAGGGGAGCGATATCAGCGGGCTGCCGCCCTATGCCCTGGCGAAAATGGGCATTGGCCGCACCTTTCAGGTGGTCAAGCCCTTTCCCGGGCTGAGCGTGCTGGAAAACGTGATGGTGGCGTCCCTTTGCCGGCACCCGCGAAAGCACGACGCCAGGCGGCATGCCTGGGACATTCTGGAATTTACCGGCCTCGGCCCCCGGGCCCACGATGCCGCCGCCAGCCTGACCCTTCCCGGACGCAAACGGCTCGAAATCAGCAAGGCTCTGGCCCTGGAGCCCCAATTGCTGCTCCTCGACGAGGTGGTGGCGGGATTGAACCCCACCGAAGCCGACCGGACCATCGAGCTGATCCTCAAGCTGCGCGATCAGGGGATCAGCATTCTCATTGTCGAGCACATCATGCGCGTCATCATGAACATCAGCGATCAGGTGGTGGTGCTGAACTTCGGCCAGCAGATCGCCTTGGGCAAACCCGTCGAGGTGGTCAAGGACCCGGTGGTGATCGAGGCCTATCTGGGAGAGGAGGCGGCATGACGGTTCTGAAACTGGTTTCCGTCTCCGCCGGTTATGGCGAAACCCAGGTGTTGTGGAACATCGACCTGGAGGTGGAAAAAGGGTGCATCGTGGCCCTGCTGGGCGCCAACGGCGCCGGCAAGACCACCACCCTCAAGACCGTTTGCGGCCTGTTGCCGGCGACCCAGGGCCGTTTGTACTACAACGGCGTTGACATCACGGGGCGGCCGGTGCACGAAACCGTCAACCTCGGGATCACGCTGGTCCCCGAGGGACGCCAGCTGTTCGGGAAAATGACCGTCGAGGAAAACCTGATCATCGGGTCTTTCCTGAAGCGCGCCAAGGAGCATCGGGCCCGCAACTTGGCCTGGGTCTACGAACTGTTTCCACCCCTGGGCATCCGCAGGAACCAAATCGCCGAAACCCTGTCGGGCGGCGAGCAGCAGATGGTCGCCATCGGGCGGGGGCTGATGCAAAACCCCGATTTGATCAT
Source organism: uncultured Desulfobacteraceae bacterium (assembly GCA_937982505.1). Taxonomy (GTDB): domain Bacteria; phylum Desulfobacterota; class Desulfobacteria; order Desulfobacterales; family UBA2174; genus UBA2174. The sequence goes on from CALJLV010000101.1 coordinate 46,277, forward strand.
GTTCGACGAGCCCAGTCTGGGACTCGCCCCCCTGCTCGTGCAGGAGATGTTCCGGGTCATCGGGGAGCTGCACCGGCGCGGGCTGACCGTTTTCCTGGTCGAACAAAACGTTCACCACAGCCTGAAAATCGCCGATTACGGCTACGTCATTGAAAACGGCCGCATCGTCCACCAGGGGGAGGGAAAGCAGCTGGCCGCAGATCCGACCATTCGACAGGCCTACCTGGGAATTTGATTTCCCTGGGGAAGGCGGGTCGGTTGCGCGCCATCAATGCGCCGGAACCTGCCTTCAGCGGGCCGGCTCCGATTTCCAGGCCAGGAAAAGCGACAGGACCCGCCGGCCGTCGGGGGTGAGGCGATGGGCCGGCAGATCCCGCAGCACCGCCTCGGGACGCATGAAACAGCCTTCCATGACCTCCTCGGGCTGCAGGACCATTGGTCCGTCGCAAACACAGCGATAGACGCGGCCCCAGACCCGGCAGTGCGCGTCCTCCCAGTAGGTATCGAACAGCGCCTCCAGGGGTCTGTCCAGGATGCCCAGCTCCTCGGCCAGCTCCCGGCGCGCCGACTCGTCGTAGGATTCGCCGGCCTGGACCACGCCTCCGGCGGCCACGTCGTAAAACCCCGGGTAGACGTCCTTGGTGAGGGTGCGCCGGTGAACGAAGAGTTCGCCGCCGCTGTTGAAAACCAGGATGTAGGTGGCCCGGTGGATCAGGTTCTCGCGGCGCATGCGCCCGCGCGGAGCCGCCCCCACCACCCGGTTTCGGGCGTCCACGATGACCACGGATTCCTCGGTGCTCATATCTGCCGGTCTCCCCTGGAATGACCTCAACTCCTCCAATGCGCTTGAAAAGCGGCCTCCCATGGCGTAAGGAGGGGCATGGTGGTGAATATCCAGGCCGCCTTTACCACGGATCGCCTTCCCGAAAAAGGATGGCGGCCCGTTTTCCTTCCCAACGCGACATGGCTTCGATGACTTTCCTGGACCAGATAGATCCCGACCGGCGCGAGATGATCCTGGCGCGTGGGAAAAGACTGGACCTTGCCGCCGGGCGGATCCTGTTTCACCAGGGCGACCGGGCCGAGTTCTGCTACCTGGTGGTGGACGGGCGCCTCAGGCTGGCTCAGATCCACGAACAGGGCAGGGAAGCCATCCTGCGCCACATCGGCCCCGGCGAACTGACCGCGGTCATCGCGGTCTTCAAGCAGAAAGTCTATCCGGTAACGGCCCGGGCCATCGGTCCGACCCGGGTGGTGGGGTGGGATCGGGCCACCATCGACGCGATCCTGATGGATGATGCGTCGCTGGCGGTGAGGATTCTTCACATGGCCATGGAACGGCTCCACGAACTCCAGACCCGCTACCTGGAACTGTGTGCCGAACAGGTGGAGCAGCGCCTGGCGCGCAATCTGCTGCGCCTCATGCAGCATGCCGGCCGCAAGACCGAGGCCGGCATTCGTATCGATTTTCCCCTGAGCCGCCAGGACTTGGCCGACTATTCGGGCACTACCCTCTACACGACCAGTCGGATTCTGAGCGGCTGGGAGAAAAGCGGGTGGATCCTTTCGGCCCGTGAACGGATCACGATCACCAATCCTCACGCCCTGGTCAGCTTCGCCCGGAACGGCACGGCGCCCATGCCCGCCCCGCTGCTGACCTGATCTCGCGGAGCTCTACGGTGTCGAAACAAGGGCACTCAATCAGGCCGTCAAGAGGAAGGTCAAACGATTTCCGCAGGTACTTTTGCAACGGTGCCTGCTGGAAGCGGAAACTCTACCCGTCCGAGGAAAGGGTGGATCGTTTCGAGATGCACATGGGCCAGGGCTGTCTTGAGCGGACGGAGAGGAGGGGGCTGAAATGGACGACATGATGCCGGTCCTGTTCGTGGGCCACGGCAATCCGATGAATGCCCTGGCAGACAACCGCTACACCCGGGGGTGGGCCGCCATAGGCCGATCGATGCCGCCTCCCCGGGCCATTCTGGCCATCTCGGCCCACTATTATATCCCCTTTCGCATGGTGACCACGAGCCCCAGGCCGATCACCATCCACGACTTCAGCGGCTTTCCCGACGAACTCTACCAGATCCGATACCCGGCCCCGGGCAGTCCCGAACTTGCCGGGCGGGTCATGGATCTGCTGGCGCCCCAGCGGCTCCGGTCCGATGCCGACTGGGGGCTGGATCACGGCACCTGGTCGGTGCTGGTGCACATGTTTCCCCGGGCCGAGATTCCCGTGGTGCAGCTCAGTATGGACGAAAACCAGCCGCCGGCGGTCCACCACGACATCGGCCTGCGGCTGATGCCGCTGAGGCAAGAGGGCGTGCTGGTGGTGGGCAGCGGCAACCTGGTGCACAACCTGGTCCGGTACCGGTGGCGGGACAGAGACGGCGCGCCTTTCGACTGGGCGGCGAGATTCGAAAGCCGTGTGCGCCAGTGCCTCCTGGACGGCGACCCCGACCCGCTGGTCCATTACGACCAGTTCGGCGACGATGCCCATCTGGCCGTGCCGACGCCGGATCACTATCTGCCGTTTCTCTATGCGCTGGGGCTGCGCCGTGAGGCGGACCCGGTGAGTTTTCCGGTGGAAGGGGTGGACGGCGGATCCGTTTCCATGCTCGCCGTGCGGTTCGGCTGATTCGCCGGGGCCCGAACGGCGCTGGGCCTGTCCGCTGCGCCTGGAGAAACCGCGGCCGAATCGGGTCTCCCTTTGCGCCAGCGCAAAGACAAATCCTGCAAACGATCCCATCTCTTGGTCCAAAAGGGTTTTTTTGATGGCTGGTGGACCCATTGCGTGCCACCCGGGTTGACGCATGATCCGATTTATTTCAGCAATACAATAATCCCGCGTTCTGTTCGAGCCAGCCTCATATTTTCCCGGGCCGCCGCGCCGGCCGCTAATGACGCGTCGGTCCGTTTCTTCGCCCGCCTGGAGGTGCCGCATGCCGGATGGTTCGCTGCTTCGCAAGCTGCGTTTTTTTCGCCCCCGAGGGGCCTGCCCGCCGGAACCAGCCCCGGACGGCCGGGTCGAGATGCGCTGCGGCCAGCGCGAGTGGGAGGACCTCTACCGGCGCCGCTGGCAGTACGACAAGCGGGTGCGATCCACCCACGGGGTCAACTGCACCGGTTCGTGCTCCTGGGATGTCTACGTCAAGGACGGGATCCTGGTCTGGGAAACCCAGGCCACCGACTACCCGGCCTGCGGCGAGGGGTTTCCCAACCACGAGCCGCGCGGCTGCCCCCGGGGCGCCACCTATTCCTGGTACACCTACAGCCCGGTACGCCTCAAGTTTCCCCTGGTGCGATCGAGCCTGATGCAAATGTGGCGCGCGGCCCTGGCCGAAAACCCCGATCCGGTGGCCGCCTGGGAAGCGATCGTGGGCGACGCGGACCGGCGCCGTCAATTCCAAAAGGATCGCGGCAAGGGCGGCTTCGTGCGCGCCACCTGGGAGGAGGCCGCCGAGATGGTGGCCGCCGCCCTGATTTCCACCATCAAGCGCTACGGGCCGGACCGGGTCTTCGGTTTCACGCCGATTCCGGCCATGTCCATGGTCTGCTACGCCGCCGGGGCCAGGTTTCTGTCCTTGATCGGCGCTTCGATGATCAGTTTCTACGACTGGTACTGCGACCTGCCGCCAGCATCGCCCCAGATCTGGGGCGAGCAGACCGATGTGCCCGAGAGCGCCGACTGGTACGAATCCACCTATTTCATCGTCTGGGGCACCAACCTGCCCATGACCCGCACCCCGGACGCCCACTTCTACACCGAGGCCCGCTACCGCGGCGCCCGGGTGGCGGCGGTGGCCCCGGATTACGCCGAGTCGGTCAAGTTCGCCGACACCTGGCTGCCGGCCCGCGCCGGCACCGACGCGGCCCTGGCCATGGCCATGACCCGGGTGGTCTTTGAGGAATTCCACGTCCGGCGCCAGGTGCCCTACTTTGTCGACTACGCCAAGCGCTACACCGACCTGCCGTTCCTGGTGGTCCTGGAA